>CAVFNZ010000112.1:0-5607 GCA_963624095.1 Clostridium sp. CAG:217
TCGTAAGTACTTGCTGTCATATCCTGAATTCCTTCATCATGCCATTACAAGGAAAGCCACACAGGATCGTATTATTCTATAGTTAGACAAAAAGCAAGAACGATCATGAAAAACAAATTCGCACTCTTCGTGTTGTGTGGAGCCTTGACGGCCTGCGGAGTGAAACCGCAAGGCGAGGCACAGACATCCCCAATTGACGCTCAGAAAAGCATAGTGGACAACATCGCCCTTACCCGATTTCCCGACAGGGAGATAATCGTGAACCCGACAGGGGACAGCACCGCTTGCGCGCGGCAACTGCTGCAGCAAGCCATTGACTCTTGTTCGCTGGCGGGCGGAGGCAAGGTGGTGGTGACTGACGGATACTATCGGCTGAACGGGCCGCTTCACTTGAAAAGCAACGTAAACCTTCACTTGCAGGATAACGCCTATCTGCAGTTCAGCGGACGCTCGGCGGACTTTCTGCCCGTGGTGCTGACCCGTTGGGAAGGGACGGAACTCTATGGACACTCTCCGATGATTTACGCCTATCATGCCCATAACATAGCCATCACGGGAAAGGGCACCATCGACGCGCAGGGCGGCAAGGAGTTCGCCGCATGGAGCGAACGGGAAGCAGCCGACCGTGACCGCCTGCGTGAGATGGGCGACAAGCTGGTGCCCGTGCAGGAGCGCGTGTTTGGCGAAGGGACCATTCTGCGACCCTCGTGCATCCAACCCTTCGGTTGCTCGCGCGTGCTCATTGAGGACATCACCGTGAAGGACTCTCCCTTCTGGACCATCCATCCCGTCTATTGCGACAACGTGATTGTACGCGGAGTGACCATCAACAGCCACTTCCCCAACAACGACGGATGTGACCCGGAGTCTACCAACAACGTGCTGATAGAGAACTGCACCTTTGAAACGGGCGATGACGCCGTTGCCATCAAGTCGGGACGCGACACGGACGGACGTTACGTGGGCCGCCCGTCGGAGAACATCGTCATCCGCAACTGCCTGTTCCACTCCGAGTGCAACGGACTCTGCATCGGTAGCGAGATGTCCGGCGGCGTGGAGAACGTGTACATGAGCGACATCACCATCGGCACGGTGAAGAACGCCCTCTACTTCAAGTCGAACCGCGACCGGGGCGGATACATCCGCAACGTGGTGGTGAAAAATATCACTATCGAAAGGGCGAAAGGGGCTATCCTGCGCTTCGAGACCAACTACTTCGGCTTCCGTGGCGGCAACCACCAGGCCAAGTACGAGCACTTCGACATCCGTGACGTGAAGGCTGGCAAGGCCGACCACTACGCCATCTTCATGGACGGCAACGAGGAGAAGAAGATTGATGACATCCGCATAAGCAACTTCCGGGTGGAACAGGCGGCTCATCCCTATTACCTGATGAATACCGAACGGGTGACACTGGACAGCGTGTTCGTGAACAACGAAGCGTTGCCCGCCACACCGGAGCAGAGCGTTCAGCGCGTGACGCTGGATGTCTATTGACCACAGGACATCGCATAAAACCCGATAACAGAAAGGGGAGAACCGCTCAGGTTCTCCCCTTTCTGTTTATATCGCCCGGCGTGTGACCCCGACGCTATTTCAGATTTTTTCGAATCTTAGTAAGATAGGCACGCATGCGGTCGGCATCCTTGTCGCTGATGATGTCGAGCAACTCGTTCAGTTCCGTGCGGATTCGTTCCACCTGCTTCGGCGTGCGCGGGTTGAAGAGAATCTCCTGCAACAGGTAATCGTCTTCGTTGAGCACTCCCTTGGCAATGGCCATGTGGCGTTTGAAGGTGGTGCCCGGCGCGTCCTGGTGTTTCATGACGGCGGCGAAGACGAAGGTGGATACGAACGGAATGGAGAGTGAGTAAGCCACCGTCTCGTCGTGCCCGTCGAACGTGTACTCGAAGATGTTCAGTCCCAACTGGTGATAGAGGTCCTTGAAGAAGATCTTGCCAAGATAGTCGCCCTCGCTGATGATGATGGCGTTTTCGGTGCTCAACTGGTCGAGGTTGGCGAACGTGGGGCCGAACATGGGGTGGGTGGAAACGTAACGGAACCCGCAACCCTCGTAGAACTCATGAAGGCCGGTCTTTACGGAGGCGATATCACTGATGATGCAATCCGCAGGCAACAGGGGGAGTACCTGCTCGAAGGCGGAAAGCGTGTACTTTACCGTCACGGCGTTGATGACCAGTTCGGGCTTGAACTCGCGAATCTCCTCCAACTCGGTGAAACGACGGGTGTGGTACATGAAGCGCAACCGCTTGGGGTCGACATCGTACACGGCCGTCTCGTGCTGGAGACAAAGCACGTCGTTAAAGAATGAGCCCATCTTGCCGGCTCCCAGTATCAATATTCTCATACGTCCTCAGGATTACGGGTTATTTACTGGTGATGTCCAACTGTTGGCGTACGGACTCCTCGTGGATGGCCTCGAATACCTTCTTCACGAAGTCGCCGCTCATGCCGCACTGCTCGCCCTGAGCGCTCCGCTTGTCCAGAATCTCGCTGTAGCGGCCCGTCTGCAGGACTGTCATCTGGTGTTCCTTCTTGAACGTTCCTATTTCGCGGGAGACGCGCATACGGCGTGACAGGATGTCTATCAGGGAGTTGTCGCACTCGTCAATTTGGCTGCGCAGCTCCTTCAGGCTCTCCGTCGTTTGGTGCGTGTCGCGGATGACGAGCAGGTCCATGATGTAGTCGAGCACGTCGGGAGTAATCTGTTGGAATGCATCGCTCCAGGCATCGTCCGGGTTGCAGTGGCTCTCCACGATGAGTCCGTCGAAGCCCAAGTCCATGGCCTGTTGGCTCAGTGGAGCTATCAGCTCGCGTTTGCCGCCGATGTGGCTCGGGTCGCAGAAGATGGGCAGTTGCGGGATGCGGCGGCGCAGTTCGATGGGGATGTGCCACTGAGGCAGGTTGCGGTAGATTTTCTTGTCGAACGACGAGAAGCCGCGATGTATGGCGGCAAGCCGTTTGACGCCCGCGTTGTTGAGGCGTTGGAGTGCGCCGATCCACAATTCCAGGTCAGGGTTTACCGGGTTCTTTATCAGTACCGGGATGTCGATACCCTTCAGCGCATCGGCAATCTCCTGTACGGCGAAGGGGTTGGCGGATGTGCGCGCGCCAATCCACAACATGTCCATACCGGCCCGCAAGGCGGCCTCCACATGCTTGGCCGTAGCTACCTCGGTGGTGATGTACATCCCCGTCTCCTTCTTCACGCGCTCCATCCAAGGCAGGCCCTTTTCGCCTACACCCTCGAAGCCTCCCGGTTTGGTACGGGGCTTCCAAATACCCGCCCGGAATATCTTCACGCCCTTTGACGCCAATTGCGTGGCGGTGGTCATCACTTGTTCTTCCGTCTCCGCGCTGCACGGGCCGGCGATGAGCAACGGTCGTTTCGGGCTGATGCCCGGCAGCAGAATAGGTTCTAATTCCAGTTCCATAATGTGTGTATCTTTATTTGTATTTGTTCCGTTAGAATGATGTTGTGTTGTCTCAGTTCATCGCCTGGATGCGTCGGAGTGCTTCGGCCAGCTTTTCCTCTTTGGCGCAGAGCGATATGCGAATGTAACGCGCGCCGTTGCTGCCGAAGATGAAGCCCGGGGTGATGAATACCCTTGCCTGATGGAGCACCTTCTCGGTGAGTTCCTCCACGTCGTGGTAGCTGTCGGGGATGCGTCCCCAAAGGAACATTCCTACCTGTCGCGGGTCGAAGCTACAACCCAGGGTAGTCATAATCTCCTCTGCCAACTTGCGGCGACTGCGGTAGAGGGTGCGGTTCATCCGTTCGTGCCACTCGTCGCTGTTCTTGTAGGCTTGCGCCGCCGCCAGTTGCAAGGGGCGGAAGGTTCCCGAGTCGATGTTGCTCTTAATCTTCAGTACCCACTGCACGAACTGTGCGTTGGTGGCCAACAGTCCCACGCGCCATCCCGGCATGTTGTGGCTCTTGCTCATGGAGTTGAACTCGATGCAGCACTCCTTGGCACCGGGCACGCTGAGCAAGCTCAGCGGCTTGTCATTGAGAATGAAGCTGTAGGGGTTGTCGTTCACGATGACGATGTGGTGGCGGCGGGCGAAGTCCACCAACCGTTCGTATAGCTCCATCGTGGCGTTGGCTCCCGTCGGCATGTTGGGATAGTTGGTCCACATGAGCTTTACGCGGCTCAGGTCCATTGCCTCCAGCTCGTCAAAGTCGGGATACCAATGGTTATCCTCCCGCAGGTTGTAGTTCACGATTTCACTGCCCAATATCTTGTTGAGCGACGTGTAGGTGGGATACCCCGGATTGGGTACCAACACCTGGTCGCCCGGATTGACGAAAGCCAGGGTGACATGGAGGATACCCTCCTTGGAGCCGATGAGCGGCTGTATCTCCGTGGCGGGGTCGAGGTTCACGTCGTAGACGCGTTTGTACCAGTCCGCCATGGCCTTGCGCAGTTCAGGTATGCCGACGGTGGGCTGATAGCCGTGCGCGTCGGGCTTGTGCGCGTTTTCGCACAGCGTGTTGATGGTCTCCTCGGAGGGCGGCATGTCCGGGCTGCCTATGCCCAGGCTGACAACGTCCAACCCCTGGGCGTTCATCTGCGCCACCTCTTTCAACTTGCGCGAGAAATAGTATTCGCTCACGTTGCTCAGCCTGTCGGCCGGCTTTATCTCAAATGTGTGATTTCCCTTCAGCATATTCTCCTAAAATTTTAAGTTCGCGTGTAAGTGGGGTGATGGCATCGATTGCCTGACGGTACCTTGTGTAGTTGTTGAAGGTCACGTCGATGTAGAACAGATACTCCCATTCGCGCCCGATGATGGGCAACGACTGTATCTTGGTGAGGTTGATTTTGTAGAACGAGAAGATGGAAAGAACCTGTGAGAGGCTGCCTTCGCAGTGGGGTAGCGAGAAGACCAGCGTGGCCTTGTTCACCCGCTCCGGCTCTTTCAGCTCGTCCGCTTTCCAGGGGTCGCAGACAACCAGGAAGCGCGTGAAGTTGTGCTTGTTGGTCTCGATGCCCTCTTCCAACACCTTCATGCCGTAGAGCGGGGCGGCGAACTTGGAACAGATGGCCGCGTGTCCCCTCAGTCGGTTGCGGTTGATGAACTCGGCACTGCCGGCGGTGTCTTCCGCCTCCACCACTTTCATCTGCGGATGTTTCTGCAGGAACTCGCGGCATTGCGCCAGGGCCACGGGGTGCGAGTTCACCTCCTTGATGTCCTCTATCGTGTCCTCGGGGAGTGCCAGCAGACTGTGTGAGATGCGCAGCTTATGCTCGCCAACGATGGTGACGGGATTTTCGCGCACCAGCTCGTAGTTGTGGAGCAGGCTGCCCGCAATGGTATTCTCAATGGCCATAAACCCGATGACATTGTTGTCGTTGCGCATGCACTCGAAGATCTCTTCGAAGGTGGCGCAGCAGACCAGCTCTATCTCCTCGCCCTCGAAGTACTGGTGCGAGGCCATGTCGTGGTATGACCCTTTTACTCCTTGTATCGCTATCTTCTTCATAAATGTAGTAAAATAAAAAGTCCCGCCTCATTGAAGCGGGACTTTAGATATTTTGTTTTGACTTTCTCATCAATCAGCTATACATACAAACTCCCGCTTCA
>CAVFNZ010000112.1:5617-7565 GCA_963624095.1 Clostridium sp. CAG:217
GCTAAAGTAAAAGTAAAAAAAGGAATAAAAGTATGTATTGAATAATGTGTTCATTTTTATTATCTCTTTTTGTTCTCAGACCTTCCGAAAACGATGCAAAAGTAATGCTTTTCTTTTACCCGGCAAACAAATTGACGACTTTTTTTACGAAATATGTAAAGATTGATGTGTTATAGGTAAGATAATGGGGAAGATGAGGGTGAAATAAGAGGGGGTCGGACTCATAAGTCCGACCCCCTCTGTATAGAATTTGTAAGATGACCGTTTGTTATTTCTCGCTTGCGGGCTTGTAGCGTTTGTTCAGTCCGTCCACAATCTCCTGCGTGATGTTGTACATCGGGTCGGCGTACAGCAGGTTGTCGAATTGCGTGTTGCTGATGATGAGGCTATAGCCTTTGTCCTTGTTGTAGGATTTCAAGAACGAGTTGATGGAGTCTCTAAGCTGGAGCATGTTCTTCTGCTGCTCCTGTTGCAACTCGTTGGCGAGTCTGTTTTGCAACTCCTGCAGTTCCATCTGCTTCTTTTGAAGACGTGCCTGTTCGCTCTCGGCTCTCTCGCGCGTGTAGACGTTGTTCTCCAACTTGCGCTGGAAGTCCTTCGCTTCGTTCTCGAAAGCTTTGGCTTTCTCGTTGAGGTTGAGGCGTGCGTTCTCTTCCTTGCGCATCATCATCTCGTTCAGGTCGTTCCAGAAGTTGTACTTGGTCAACAACGTGTCAACGTCGACGTATGCGATTTTCATGCCTGTTGTTCCTGCGTTGCCTGCAACGCTGCTGCCGGATACGTTCGCGTTGCCGCTGTTGTTGCATTGCGCAAACAGTGCGATGACAGCCATCGCCATGAATGCCTTTAGTGCTCCATTCATTCTTTTCATAAGTTAGCTCTTTTGTTCTATTATGTTTGTTTTCTTTTTGTTCCAAAAATAAACGTCACTCATGCTCCCGTTCCTTCACCATGGGCTGTTTGAGGCGCGCCTCCCTGTCCTGTGACTGGACGCATCCGACCCCCTTCCGCCGCAAGGCTTCGTTGCCGCTCACATGCGTGTTCGGGAAACGCCCGTTCTTCTTGAAAATGATGCTTACCGCCAATAACAAGACGCAGATAGCAACTATTAACACTGAGATGAGTATTGTTTCGGGCATTTCTACTACTTTTGTGGTTGCAAAGATAAGAGTTTGTGGATACGGCCTTTCTATCCGCTGGCCTATTTAACCTATTTTAGCAAAGAGATAAACCTAAACATTATAAAATAAGGAGGAGAAAATGAGTACATCCGTAGAGCTGAAGCCAGCGTGTGTGTTTGACTACTTCAAGCAAGTGTGTCAGGTGCCGCGCCCTTCGAAGAAAGAAGAGAAAATCGTTGCGTTTCTGAAAGACTTTGGTGAGAAACACCGGTTGGAAACCCATGTGGACGAGGCCGGTAACGTGTTGATAAAGAAGCCGGCCACCAAGGGATATGAGAATAGAAAGACCGTGGTGCTGCAGTCGCACATGGATATGGTGTGTGACAAGAATGCCGGTGTGGAGCATGACTTTACGAAAGACCCTATCGAGACGGTTGTGGACGGAGAGTGGATGCGTGCCAACGGGACGACACTGGGAGCCGACAACGGCATCGGAGTGGCCACGGAACTGGCCGTGCTGGCGGCTGACGACATCGAGCACGGACCGGTAGAGTGTCTCTTCACCGTGGACGAGGAGACCGGACTGACCGGTGCCTTCTCGCTGAAGAGCGGATTTATGAACGGAGACATCTTGCTGAACCTCGACTCGGAGGACGAGGGCGAACTCTTCATCGGTTGTGCGGGAGGCGTGCGTACCGAGGCTACGTTCACCTACACCCCGACAGAAGTGCCTGCGGGCTATTTCTTCTTCAAGGTGTCGCTGAAAGGACTTACCGGCGGACACTCCGGTGACGACATCAATAAGGAGAGGGCTAACGCCAACAAAG
>CAVFNZ010000113.1:0-7470 GCA_963624095.1 Clostridium sp. CAG:217
ATCATTCTCTTCTTATTACCGCACGATTAATAACATCAGCTTATTTCCCCTTAACAGACGTTCATCGTCATCAGTTGATGAGCCACGGGATTGTGTACCTACAATCCATTGTACCCATCGGCAATGAGCCTACGATTCATTGCCGATGGAACTTATGTTTGTGTTCAGTCCAGAAAACCTTGTTGCTTGAGGGTCCGGAGGAAGGTGGCGGACATGGCCTCGTTGTCCTTCTTGGTGTAGCGGATGTCGGTGAAGACTTGCGCCAAGGTTTCCTTGTTGTTTTCCTTGACGAAGAACTTGTTCTCGTCGAGCGACTCCTTGTAGGCGTAGAGGCGGTCGATGTCGGCACGGGTATAGTCGCGGTAGGTCTCCTCGTGAACGAAAGAGGCCAACGGCAGGCGGTCGGTCTGTGCGGGATGTTCCGCCGGATAGCCTACGGTGACGGTGGTAATCGGCATCACCAGGCGAGGCAGTTGAAGTTCCTTGATAATCAAGTCGGGACAATAGACGGTCGTCCCCAAGTAACAGATTCCGAGTCCTTTCTCCTCGGCCAAGGTGCAGAAAGTCTGCGCCAGCAACAAGGTGTCGATGGACGCGTTGACGAACGAAAGGAAGTTGTCATATCCCGGCACGGCCTTGCGCTCGTTGCACCATACGGTGGTGCGATGGAAGTCGGCGCAGAAAGTCAGCACCACAGGGGCTTGCGTCACCATGGGTTGGTTGAAGTGGGCCGGGGCCAGACGCTGTTTCATCGCTTTGTCACGGGTGACCACCACGCTGTAGAGTTGCAGGTTTCCCATGGTAGACGCCCGCGAAGCCTCCTCCAACAGTTGGTTCAACAATGCCGGTTCCACATCCTTGTCGGCATACTTCCGTATCGTTCTTCTTTGCTTTACGCTCTCCATAATCGTCTCTTTATTTGGTTTAACAGCGCAAAGGTAATGCAAAAACGGCGCAAGTGAGAGCAGAGCGTCAAGTTTATTTGACCGTCATGCCGGGTGCGGCTATCCTAAGGAGGGGAAAATGTGGCAATGGCACTTAAATTCATCCGGGGAATTAGCGACAATCAGCAAAATTATGTTTCCTTTGCAAGGAAAATCATGGCGTGACGAGCACGAGATGTAAGAGCGCCAAGAATCCTGACAGACCATGAACAGTACCTCTGAGCTTATTGTCTACAAAGCGTCCGCCGGCTCGGGCAAGACCTTCACGCTGGCCGTGGAGTACATCAAGCTGCTGATAGAAAACCCGCACGGATACCGCAACATATTGGCCGTCACCTTCACCAACAAGGCGACGGCGGAGATGAAGGAGCGCATCCTGAGCCAACTGTACGGCATCGCCATGCAGGACAAGGCATCGGATGCCTACCTGAACGTGCTGACCGCAAAGACGGGACTTCCCGAAGAGGAGATACGCCAAAAGGCCGCCACGGCCTTGTCACTGATTATCCACGACTACAACTTCTTCCGCGTGGAGACCATAGACTCCTTCTTCCAGTCCGTGATGAAGAACCTCTCACGCGAACTGGGACTGGGCTACAACCTGGAAATCTCGCTGGACGACAACGAGGTGCTCAGCACGGCGGTAGACCAGTTGATAGAGAATCTCCAACGCAATTCCCCGGTGCTGCACTGGCTCATGGAGTTCATCGACGAGAAGTTGGCGGACGACAAGAAATGGCATGTGGACAAAGAGATAAAGGAGTTCGGGAAGAACATCTTCAATGAAGTGTACAAAGAGCGGGGCGACGCACTGCGACAGAAGTTGCAGAACCCGCAATTCATTGCCGAGTATAAGAAGGTGTTGCAGAAAACCTCCAAAGAAATCAGTGACAACCTGAAGGGGTACGGCGACCGCTTCTTCGAGCTGTTGGAGGAGAACGGGCTACAGGTGGAAGACCTCTTCCGGGGCAAGTCCGGCGTCGCCAGCTACTTCAACAAACTAAGGAACGGACAGTCCGGCAACGACCTGGTGAACAAAACCATGGCGGACTGCTTCGAGAGCGAAGAGTGCTGGTGCACCAAGAAGGCGACCAAGCGGGACAAGATTATCCCTTTGGCCGCAAACGTCCTGATGCCGCTGCTCCACGATGCCGAGCGGTACCGCACGGACCATCTGACGGTTCTCAACTCGTGCACCCTGTCGCTGAGATACCTCAACCAACTGCGGTTGCTCAACTACATCGACAAGGCGGTGCGCGACCTGAACCACGACCAGAACCGTTTCCTCCTCTCCGACACCAACAACCTGCTCTGCAAGCTGATGGACGACGGAGACTCCTCGTTCGTCTTCGAGAAAATAGGCACCAACATCCATCATGTGATGATCGACGAGTTCCAGGACACCTCACGCATGCAGTGGGTCAACTTCAAGATGCTGCTGATGGAGGGACTGTCGCAAGGAACCAACAGCCTTATCGTGGGGGACGTGAAGCAATCCATCTACCGTTGGCGCAACGGAGACTGGAGCATCCTCAACGGGCTGAACGACAGATTGGGTCCCTTCCCCATCCTGCAGCAAAGCCTCACCGTGAACCGGCGAAGCGAAACGAACATCATCCAATTCAACAACACGTTCTTCCGCGAAGCGTGTACCTGGTTGGAGGGGATGTACGAGTACGAAACGGGCGAACCCTGCGAGACACTGCTTTCGGCCTACAGAGAGTTGGAGCAGGACTCCCCCAAAGAAGAGAAGAGAGGCTATGTGGAGGTCAACTTCGTGAAGCCGGAAGAGGGAACGGACTACAATGAGCAGACGCTGCACGACCTGGGAGAGAAAGTGAAAGAGCTGGTGGAGAACGGGGTGACGCTGAACGACATCGCCATCCTGATACGCAAGAACAAGTTCATCCCCGTCATCGCGGACTACTTCAGCCTGCACTACCCCGACTACCCCATCGTCTCCGACCTGGCCTTCCGGTTAGACAGCTCCAAGGCGGTGAACCTCATCATCAAGGCCCTCCGCTATCTGTCCGACAGCGAAGACACCGTCTCCAAGGCCCAACTCACTACGGCCTACCAATATTATGTATGCGGCGTGAAGATGACACCCGAGATGTTCTGGGCGGAACACTTGGACAGGTTCCTGCCCGCGGAGTTTACGGAAAACGAACGACTGCTGCGCCTCATGCCGCTCTATGAACTGACGGAGAAGGTTATCGAGCTGTTCCATCTTGCCAAGTTGCCCAAGCAGGACGCTTATCTCTACGCCTTTCTGGACAGGGTGTCGCTCTACCTGCAGGACCACTCGTCAGACCTGGCGGCTTTCCTCGACTTCTGGGACGAGAAGCTGCGCCAAGCCACCATACCCGCCGGAGAGCTCAACGGCATACGCATCCTCTCCATCCACAAATCGAAGGGACTGGAGTTTCACACCGTACTGATACCCTACTGCGACTGGACCCTGGAAGCCGAAGCGGGCAAGACGAACCTGTTGTGGTGCTCCACCAACCAGCCTCCCTTCAACGACCTCGACCTCATACCCGTGGGCTATTCCGCCATGATGAACGACTCCGTCTTCAAGGAGGAATACGGTCACGAACGCCTGCAGCTGTGGGTGGACAACCTCAACCTGCTCTATGTGGCGTTCACCCGTGCAGGCAAGAACCTCATCGTGTGGACCAAACCGCACAAGGACGACCGGTACGTCGCCTCCGAACTGATATACAACGCACTCCACGCCCCCACGGAAGACCGCTACACGACGGGCGAACTGGTGCGGTCGCAACCCAAACAGGCAAAGAACGTGACCAACCGCCTGTTGCAGCCCTCCGTGAAGAGGGAAGTGCCCATGACCTCCTACAGCAAGGCCATCGAGTTCCGCCAGTCCAACAAATCGGCGGAGTTCATCCGCAACGACGAAGAGGCCGATCAGCAGGAAGAATACATACAACGGGGCAAACTGCTGCACCGCATCTTCTCCGCCATCCACACGCTGGACGACGTGGACGGCGTGCTTCGCAGGTTACAGTTTGAGGGCGTGATAGACAACAACCGGTCGTTGGAAGAGATAAGGGAACTGGTACGCAAGGCCGTAACGGACTCCAACGTCGCCCACTGGTTCAGCCGGGAGTGGAAACTCTACAACGAGTGCGCCATCCTGCAACATACCCCCGAGGGCGTGAAGACCCGCCGGCCCGACCGCGTGATGACACAAGGCGACAGCGTGGTGGTGGTGGACTTCAAATTCGGCAAACGAAGGGAAGAGTACCGCCACCAGGTGGAGGAATACATGCAGCTGCTCCGTCAGATGGGCTATGCCAAGGTGGAGGGATACCTGTGGTATGTCTACAAGAACGAGATAGAAAAAGTCAATCCCCAATCCTGAAACAAGAAAGAACTATGGAACCCTTCTTGAAATTAGTAGCGAAAGACCTCTATGAAAAGTACGGCAACGACCTGTCGCGCGTGGCCATCGTCTTCCCGAACAAGCGTGCCGGACTCTTCTTCAACGAATACTTGGCGCAACACGCCGACAAGCCCGTGTGGGCACCCGACTACATCACCATCAGCGAGCTCTTCCACTCCCTGTCGTCCTGGGAGATAGCGGACCCCATCCAACTGGTGTGCGAACTCTACAAGGTGTTCGTCGAATGCACCCACAGCAACGAGTCGCTGGACGACTTCTACTTCTGGGGCGAGCTGCTGATAGCGGACTTCGACGATGTGGACAAAAACCTGGTGGACTCCAAACGCCTCTTCGGCAACCTGCAGGCACTGAAGGACATGGAAGGGATAGACTTCCTCACCAAGGAACAGGAAGAAGCCATCCAACAGTTCTTCAGTAACTTCTCACTGAACAAGGTGACTGAGCTGAAACAACGGTTCATCTCCCTGTGGAATGTGTTGGGCGACATCTACGAAGGCTTCCGCCTACGCCTTCAGGCCAAAGGCATCGCCTACGAGGGCATGCTCTACCGGGAAGCGTCCGAACACATCGAAGAGAGCGAACTGGCCTACGACACCTATGTGTTCGTGGGCTTCAATGTGCTCAACAAAGTGGAGCAACGGCTCTTCCGCACGTTGCAAAAGAGAGGCCGCGCCCTGTTCTATTGGGACTATGACCTCACCTACCTCCGCACGCCCAACCACGAGGCGGCAGAGTTCATCCGGCGCGACCTGCAGGAATTCCCGTCCTCTCTGCCCTCCGAATGTTTCGACAACTACGCGAAGCCCAAGGAGATACACTTCGTGGAGGCGGCATCCGAAAACATACAGGCACGCTACCTCTCCACTTGGCTGCGGGACAACCTTACGCCCAAGGAATCGGAGACGGCCGTGGTTCTTTGCGACGAATCGCTGTTGCAGCCCGTGTTCCACTCCCTGCCGGGCGACGTGGTGAAGCATGTGAACATCACCATGGGATTTCCCCTGGTGCAGACACCGGTCTACGGTTTCGTCAACAACCTGGTAAACCTGCAGGTACAGGGTTTCAACGCGGACACGGGACGCTACAACTACCAGGCCGTGGCGGCGGTGCTGAAACACGCCTACACGCAACAGCTCTCCGCCGGCACCGCAACACTGCTTGCCGAACTGACCGAACGTAACCGCTTCTACCCCTTCCCGTCGGAACTGCAGGCGGACGACGTGTTGACGCGAATCTTCACCCCCTGCCAAGGCAACCTGTCACTCTGCGTCTACCTGGAAAACATACTGAAGACGTTGGCGGCCACCTTTCGCCAACAAGACGGCAACCACCGGAAAACGGACTTCCTCCATCCGCTCTACGAAGAGTCCCTGTTCAAGGCGTACACCGCCATCGGACGATTCCGCCTCCTGTTGGAAGAGGGAGAGCTGCAACTGCAACCCGCCACGTTCCTCCGCTTGTTGTCGAGACACCTGGCATCGCTCTCTATCCCCTTCCACGGCGAGCCCGCCATCGGACTGCAGGTGATGGGCGTGCTGGAGACCCGTAACCTCGACTTCAAGCATGTGGCCGTGCTCTCGCTCAACGAAGGCAACCTGCCAAAGGCCGGCGGAGAGACCTCGTTCATCCCCTACAACCTGCGCAAAGCGTTCGGCATGACCCTCGTGGAGCACAAAAACGCCGTCTATGCCTACTATTTCTACCGCCTCATGCAACGGGCGGAGAGCGTGTCGCTGCTCTACAACTCCACCACTACGGAAAGCAGCAAGGGAGAGAAGTCACGCTTCATGCTGCAGATGGACGTGGAAGGAACCATGCACGAGATACGGAAGGAATTCATCACCGCCGGGCAGTACCCCCAGTCGGGAGAGACGCTGACCATGGAGAAGACCCCAGAGGTGATGCAACGACTCATCCAACGGTTCGACTACGACAAGGAGAGAGTGCTCTCCCCTTCCGCCCTCAACACCTACCTGACCTGTCCGCTGAAGTTCTTCTTCACCTATGTGGCCGGACTGAAGGAGAAAGAGGATGTCACCGTGGAGATTGACAGTGCCATGTTCGGGACCATCTTCCACCGGGCGGCGGAACTGTTCTACAAGGATTACGCCGGGACGAACCGGCCGGTGACGAAGAGCGACATCGAGGCGGTGCTGAAAGACCGCATCCGTCTGGAAGGATATGTGGACACGGCGTTCAAGGAGCTGTTCTTCAAGAGCAAGCCCGATGAGAAACCCGAATACAACGGGTTGCAGCTCATCAACTCCGAGGTGCTGACAAAGTACCTGCGTCAATTGTTTGAGCGCGACGCTTCGTACGCCCCCTTCACCATCAACGGCACGGAGCGTTGGGAGGAAGAGGCGTTCAGTGTGCAGACCGCGGACGGACCGGTGAAGATGCGCGTGGGTGGCATCATCGACCGCATGGACACGAAAGACGGGACTCTGCGCGTGGTGGACTACAAGACAGGCGGCAGACCGCACATCGTGGGCAGCATCGAGGCACTCTTCACCCCCTCGAAGGACCGTGCGAGCCATGTGTTCCAGACGTTCCTCTACGCGGCCATCCTCACCCGGAAGCAACCGTTGCCCGTGTCGCCCGCCCTGTTCTACATCCACCAGTCGTCGCAAGAGGGCTATTCACCGGTCATCAGCCTGGGCAGCGGTAAGGACAAAAAGCCCGTGACGGACTTCACGCCCTACGACGAAGAGTTCCGCGAGAGGTTGCAAGCCCTCCTCAACGAAATATTCGACGAAAAGCTACCCTTCCGCCAAACCGAGTTTAAGGAGGCTTGCGAATATTGCGAGCTGAAGGACTTCTGCCAATCCTAATAAGGTGAGGCCGCGGTGTCTCAGGTTGCTAATGCGGCAGTCGGCCCGGAGTGGATGCGGTGACGCATAAAGCCGATGAATTTTCGGGACAAAAGGTTCTTCATCTCACACATTTTACGTAAGTTTGCCACGCCTAAACAGACCCCGGCAACCGACTGACCGTCAGCCATAAGTGTTTCACGCGTTTTGGCTTCCGCGCAGTGGGCCGTTGGGGCGAAACCAACTTTGAAAAGATTATAACGTATGAAAGTAACGATTATCGCCGGAG
>CAVFNZ010000114.1:0-7410 GCA_963624095.1 Clostridium sp. CAG:217
GAGAGTAGGTCGCCGCCGTTTTGTCAAAACCAAGAAGGGAACGCCCCGAAGGCCACAAGCCTCCGGGGCTTCTTCGTTCACGAGCCTCCGGGGTTTAAACGACATTATAGGCATCGGCCCGAGACATTATAGGCATCGGGGCTTGACATTATAGTCATCGGTATGAGGCGATAAAACGTTAATTTATTGAAGAAAGAAATTTTATTCTTTATTCGTGGTACATTATTCTATTATTATGTGTATCTTTGTCGGCCGAATCCAGTATTAGCTATTGTCGGATTCAAGCAAGGTGATTGCAAATGGGTAAGTTTGATACATATAAGATTGACTTGAAGGGATTGACGAGTGACAAGGAGTCCTTTTCGTACGAGTTGGACAACTCCTTTTTCACTCTTATCGATGCGCCTGAGGTGCAGAAGGGCAAGCTTCATGTTGATTTGGCGGTGAAAAAGACCGCCGGCGTATTTGTGTTGGATTTCCAAACGAAAGGCGTAGTGCAGGTGCCTTGCGACCGCTGCTTGGATGATATGGATTTGGACATAGCCTCCACCGACAGGGTGAAGGTGAAATTCGGAACGGAATACACCGAAGAGGGTGACATCGTAGTGGTTCCCGAGGAGGAAGGCGCTATCAATGTCGCATGGTTCGTCTATGAATTCATTGCTTTGGCCATACCGATGAAGCACGTACACGCTCCCGGCAAGTGCAACCGGATGATGACAAGCAAGCTGAGCAAGCACATACGCGTGGATGCCAATGACGGTGAAGGCTGGGAAGCGGACGGCAGTTCGTTCGGCGGCATGGAAGGCGAAGCGGCTTCCGGTGAGACGGATCCGAGATGGAATGACTTAAAGAAAATATTAGATAATAATTAAAGTTTAGAAAAATGGCACATCCTAAAAGACGTCAGTCAAAGACTAGAACTGCAAAAAGAAGAACTCATGATAAGGCAGTCGCTCCGACATTGGCAATTTGCCCTAACTGCGGAGAATGGCACGTTTACCATACCGTATGCGGAGCGTGTGGTTACTACAGAGGTAAGTTAGCGATTGAAAAAGAAGCCGCTGTCTAATTGAGGTAGTACTGAATATAGCCAGAGAGCCCTGCTCTCCGGCTACTTTTGTATATATTTAGGAGATTCTGATTAATGGAAAAGATCAATGCAGTAATTACAGGAGTCGGAGGCTATGTCCCTGAGTACGTGCTGACAAACGATGAGTTGTCGCGTATGGTGGACACCAATGACGAATGGATTATGACGCGTATCGGCGTGAAAGAGAGAAGAATCCTCAACGAAGAAGGTTTGGGTACTTCTTATCTGGCGCGTAAGGCCGCCAAGCAGCTGATGCAACGCACGAACTCCAACCCGGATGACATCGATGCGGTTATCGTCACGACTTCCACTCCGGACTATCATTTCCCATCGACAGCTTCGATTCTCTGTGACAAGCTGGGATTGAAGAACGCTTTCGCGTTCGATTTGCAGGCCGCATGCAGCGGCTTCCTCTTCGGACTGGAGGTTTGCGCAGGCTTGATAGCTACCGGTCGTCACAAGAAAATCATCCTTGTGGGTGCGGACAAAATGTCGTCCATGGTCAACTATACCGACCGTGCCACTTGCCCCATCTTCGGTGACGGCGGTGCGGCGGTGATGATAGAGGCCACCACGGAAGATTACGGTGTGATGGACTGCCTGCTGGGTACCGACGGAAAAGGCTTGCCTTTCCTTCACATGAAAGCGGGCGGATCGGTTTGTCCTCCGTCGTTCTTTACGGTCAGCAACAAGATGCACTACCTCTATCAGGAGGGTCGTACCGTGTTCAAATACGCGGTGTCGAACATGTCGAGAGTGAGTGCCGAACTTGCCGAGCGCAACGGACTGACGAAAGACGACATCGACTGGGTGATTCCGCACCAGGCCAACCTGCGTATCATCGACGCGGTCGCCAACCGACTGGAGATTCCTATGGAAAAGGTGATGCTCAACATCCAGCGTTACGGTAACACCAGCGCAGGAACGTTGCCCCTTTGCCTTTGGGATTACGAGAAGAAACTGAAGAAGGGCGATAACCTTATATTCACGGCTTTCGGAGCCGGATTCACATACGGAGCCGTTTACGTGAAGTGGGGTTATGACGGTGCGGCAAGATAACGATAGTCATTCTTTAATAATGATACAAGAAAACGCATCTCCAAACCGGTGCGTTTTTTTGTCCCCGAACAAAAGCTTTTATTGAGAGTTATGCATAAAGCAGGATTTGTAAACATTGTCGGTAATCCCAACGTGGGTAAGTCCACCCTGATGAACCTGTTGGTGGGTGAGCGCGTTTCCATCGCCACCTTCAAGGCGCAGACCACCCGGCACCGTATCATGGGAATACTGAACACCGAGGAGATGCAGATTGTCTTTTCGGATACGCCGGGAGTGCTGAAGCCAAACTACAAACTTCAGCAGTCGATGCTGAACTTTTCCGAGTCGGCCCTGACGGATGCCGACGTGCTGATCTACGTCACCGATGTGGTGGAGAAGGCGGACAAGAACGCCGACTTCGTGGAGAAGGTGAAGAAGATGGATGTCCCCGTCCTGCTGCTTATCAATAAAATAGACTTGAGCAACCAAGAGGCGTTGACCACACTGGTGGAGACTTGGCACGGACTTTTGCCCGCCGCGGAGATAATTCCCATCTCCGCCACGAACCGTTTCAACGTGGATGTGGTGCTGAAGCGCGTCAAGGAACTGTTGCCCGATTCGCCTCCTTATTTCGACAAGGACCAATGGACCGACAAGCCGGTGCGTTTCTTTGTGACGGAGATTATCCGCGAAAAGATACTCCTGTACTATGACAAGGAGATTCCCTATTCGGTGGAAGTGGTGGTGGAGCAATACAAAGAGGAGGCCAAGAGCGTGCATATCAACGCCGTAATCTATGTGGAGCGTGACTCGCAGAAGGGCATCATCATTGGCAAACAAGGCAAGGCGCTGAAGAAAGTGGCTACTGAAGCAAGAAAATCCCTGGAGCGTTTTCTCGACAAACGCGTCTTCCTGGAGACTTTTGTGAAGGTGGACAAGGACTGGAGGAGTTCGGACAAGGAACTGAAGAACTTCGGATATAATTTAGAGTAGTATTCATCCGGCTGTGACGGCCGTAAAAAAGAAAGGAAGACGTATGGGAAATTTAGTAGCGATTGTCGGACGTCCCAATGTGGGCAAGTCGACACTGTTCAACCGCTTGACGCAGACGCGCCAGGCCATAGTGAACGATGAAGCGGGTACTACGCGCGACCGCCAATACGGCAAGATAGAGTGGGGCGGAAAAGAGTTCTCCGTAGTAGATACCGGTGGATGGGTCGTCAACTCGGACGACGTGTTCGAGGGCGAAATCCGTAAACAGGTGATGATAGCCGTGGACGAAGCGGACGTAATCCTGTTCGTGGTGGACGTGAAGAACGGCGTTACCGACCTGGACGTGGAAGTGGCGAACATCCTGCGCCGCACCAGAATACCCGTTATCCTCGTGGCTAACAAAACGGACAACAATAACCTGCAGTATGATGCCGCGGAGTTCTATAAGCTGGGACTGGGCGACCCCTATTGCATATCCGCCCTGAGCGGAAGCGGTACGGGCGATTTGCTCGACCTGGTGGTCGCTTCGTTCAAGAAAGAGGCCGAAGAGCTGCTTGACGATGACATACCTCGCTTTGCCGTAGTGGGCCGTCCGAACGCGGGCAAATCGTCCATCATCAACGCCTTCATAGGTGAGGACCGCAACATCGTGACCGAGATTGCCGGTACCACGCGCGACTCCATCTACACGCGCTACGATAAGTTCGGCTTCGACTTCTATCTGGTGGACACCGCCGGAATACGCCGAAAGAACAAGGTGGTGGAGGACCTGGAATACTACTCCGTGATGCGCTCCATCCGCGCCATAGAAAACTCCGATGTCTGCATACTGATGCTGGACGCCACACGCGGCATCGAAAACCAGGACTTGAACATCTTCTCATTGATTCAGCGAAACCAGAAGGGACTGGTGGTCGTGGTCAACAAGTGGGACCTGGTGGAAGACAAGAGTGACAAGGTGATGAAGACCTTCGAGGATGCCATCCGCAACCGGTTGGCCCCCTTCGTGGACTTCCCCATCATCTTCGCTTCGGCACTGACCAAGCAGCGTATCTTCAAGGTGCTGGAGATGGCGAAGACGGTTTACCAGAACCGTACGACCCGCATCCCGACAGCCCGTCTGAACGAAGAGATGCTTTCGGTCATCGAGGCCTATCCGCCTCCATCGAACAAGGGTAAATACATCAAGATAAAATACTGCACGCAGTTGCCCAACACCAAGGTTCCCTCTTTTGTGTTCTTCGCCAACCTGCCGCAGTATGTGAAGGAACCCTATCGCCGCTTCCTGGAGAACAAGATTCGTGAGCGTTGGCCGCTGAGCGGAACGCCCATCAATGTCTTCATCCGGCAGAAGTAAGCGGTGGGAGGCTAACCCTCGATGTTCTGCACCTCCACCTCTTTCACTTTCTGGAACAGGTCGGAAGCGAAAACAAAGTCGTTGAGCCGCTTGTCGCTCGAAGTGAAGATGTCCGCTTTGCTGCCTTGCCACTCCTTGTGGCCTTGGTAAATGAACAGGATGTTGTCGCCGATACCCATCACGGAGTTCATGTCGTGGGTGTTGATGATGGTGGTCATTTGGTACTCCTGCGTAATGTCGTGTATCAGACGGTCTATCACCAAGGAGGTCTTCGGGTCGAGCCCGGAATTGGGCTCGTCGCAGAACAGGTATTGCGGGTTCAGGGCGATGGCTCTCGCTATGGCCACGCGCTTCTGCATTCCGCCACTGATTTCCCCGGGGTATTTCTGCTGGGCGTCAATCAGGTTCACCCTGTCGAGGCAGAACTGCGCCCGCTTCATCCGGTCGCGGTAAGTGTCCGACGAGAACATGTCCAGCGGGAACATCACGTTCTCCAACACCGTGAGCGAGTCGAACAATGCCGCGCTTTGGAAAATCATTCCCATCTCGCGCCGCAAGGCTATCTTCTCTTTCTTTCCCATCGTCAGGAAGTTGCGCCCGTCGTACAGAACCTGTCCCCTCTCCGGCGTGAGCAGTCCCACGATGCACTTCATCAGCACCGTCTTTCCCGAGCCGCTCTGTCCGATAATCAGGTTCGTCTGTCCGTTCTGAAACACCGCGTTGATGTCCGTCAACACGTCTTTGTCTTCAAAAGTCTTATAGAGGGATTTCAGTTCAATCATTTGGTAAGGAGCTGTGTTAGGAACAAATCGGAAAACAGAATCAGCACGCTGCTGCAGACCACGGCATCGGTGCTCGCCTTGCCCACTTCGATGGAGCCGCCCTCCACGGTGTAGCCGAAGAAGGACGATACGCTGGCGATGATGAAGGCGAAGAAGAAGGACTTGATGATGCCGCACCACACGAACCACTCCTTGAAGCTGTACTGCAAGCCGTAGGTAAGGTCCTCCTGGTTGATAATCTGTCCGAACCACGCGGTGGCGTACGCGCCGATGATGCCGGAGAAGATGCTGAAAGTCACCAAGGCCGGAATCACGGTCAGCATGGCCGCTATCTTGGGTAGTATCAAGTAATTGGCGGAGTTGACGCCCATGATTTCCAATGCGTCTATCTGCTGTGTCACCCGCATCGTCCCCAACTCCGAGGCGATGTTGGAACCCACCTTGCCGGCAAGTATCAGACACATGATGGACGACG
Organism: Clostridium sp. CAG:217; assembly: GCA_963624095.1. Lineage (GTDB taxonomy): Bacteria > Bacteroidota > Bacteroidia > Bacteroidales > Bacteroidaceae > Phocaeicola_A. The sequence goes on from CAVFNZ010000114.1 coordinate 5,739, forward strand.
AGAACTCCAACAGCATGATTTCGCGCGTGGTGTAACCCGTGACGAAGCGCGGCATCCACGGACTCTGGATGTTCAGCTTTATCTGGATGCAGATGACCGCTCCGATGAAGAACGAAATCAGCAAGACGATGCCGATGGAGTTCACTCCAAGCTGCGACAGGTCCTTCACATATTGTTTGAGGAACATGCGCATTCGTTCCGGTCGGGCGAAAGTCTTGCCCATGAGTTGGATGTATCTCCCCAACGTATCGAGTGCCTTGAACATGCTTCTTTTCCTTAATTTGTCGCAAAAGTAATTGTTTTATGTTGAAAAACCGGGCATTTGTGAGTAGTTTCCGCAGGCCGATAACCTTTTTTAAGTGCAAAAGTTGTACTTTTGCCGACGCTTTAAGTGATATATTAGCAACGAATATGGATAACCAAGATGGCAAGATGGTTCTGCGGACAGAGAACCTTGTGAAGAAGTACGGCAAACGTACCGTTGTCAGTCACGTTTCGTTTGATGTGAAACAGGGTGAGATTGTGGGTCTGTTGGGACCGAACGGTGCCGGCAAGACGACCTCGTTCTACATGACCACGGGTCTGATAGTCCCCAACGAAGGCCATATCTACCTCAACGACCTGGACATCACCAAGTATCCCGTGTACAAACGGGCGCAAAACGGCATCGGTTATCTGGCGCAGGAGGCTTCGGTGTTCCGCAAGATGAGCGTGGAAGACAACATCGCCTCCGTGCTCGAACTGACTCCCACGACCAAAGAATACCAAAAGGAGAAACTCGAAAGCCTGATAGCGGAGTTCCGCTTGCAGAAAGTGCGCAAGAACCTTGGCGACCAACTCTCCGGAGGTGAGCGTCGCCGTACGGAGATAGCCCGTTGCCTGGCCATCGATCCGAAGTTCATCATGCTCGATGAACCCTTCGCCGGAGTAGACCCTATCGCCGTGGAGGATATCCAGCATATCGTTTGGAAACTGAAGGACCGCAACATCGGCATCCTGATTACCGACCACAACGCCTTGGAGACGCTGCGTCTGACCGACCGCGCCTATCTGTTGTTCGAGGGGAAGATTCTTTTTCAGGGAACTCCCGAAGAGTTGGCCGAGAACCCTGTCGTGCGCGCCAAATACCTGGGAAACAACTTCGTGCTTCGCCGCAAGGACTTCCAGACGGAAGAGAAGCGGGAGAACGCGTGAGGTACGAGGACTTTTCCGTCCAATCGTCGTCGAAAATGAGACTATGCCTCGTGGTCGCATGAGGTGGCATTCATCGGCCAATTAGAGAGAAGGGGCTGTGCCCAAGGCACAACCCCTTCCCGTAACTCGTAGCCCGAAGGCTGGTGAAATCACTCTTTTTTCGGCAGAGCCTCTTTGATGATGATTTGGCGTCCGGCGAAATCAGCACCGTTAAACTCCTTAATTACCCTGGCTGCTTCCTCTTCATTAGGCATCTCGGCAAAGCCGAAACCCTTGGAGCGTTTTGTGTCGCGGTCCTTGATGATTCTTACTGAGTCAACCGTACCGTACTCTTCCAACGCTTGCTGCAACTCTTGTTCTTTCACACGATAATTCAAGTTTCCAATATAAAGGTTCATAATCGGAAATAATAAAAATAATAAATAAAAACTACTCACTGAATGGTAACAGATAAGAAATAAGATGAAAGCGACAGAGA
>CAVFNZ010000115.1:0-7118 GCA_963624095.1 Clostridium sp. CAG:217
GGCGCATGCAACGGCTTGCGATGACACACGCAAGAAGGTTGACAAGAAATTCAGTAGTATAACCGGAAAACTGACAAGTGAATTCAGGATATGACATGCCTATAATGTCTCGGGGCTGTGCCTATAATGTCTCGGGCTAACGCCTATAATGTCGTTTGTCGGAGAGGCTTTTTGAGAATCACCACTGGCTCTTTGGACTGAGCCAAATCAAGGAAAGGCAGCAAATGACGCCGCCGGGTAGTTGCTGACGCAACGGCCCGGCGGTGTCTTTTATGGGTTCAGCGGACAGAAGCCGCTGAACGAGGGAGAGACCTTATGCGGTCATTTGTTTCAGTTTCTTCAGGAGAGCGAACATCACGACGGCACTGATCAAGCAGAGGGCGATGAGGATGCCCCAGTTGTACATCAACGGAATCTTGTTCCAAAGCATCGACGGAATGGAGCTCAGGTAGTTACCGATTGCCGTGGCGACAAACCATCCACCCATCATCAAACCTTTGTATTTGGGAGGAGCCACCTTGGAAACGAACGAGATGCCCATCGGCGAGAGCAACAGCTCCGCCAAGGTCAGCGTGAAGTAAGTCGAAATCAACCAGTTCGGCGAGAGAATGCTCTGCGTACCCTCACCCAAGTCCATCGGAGAGATAAGTCCCGTGGAAGCCAACGTGATGACACCGAAACCAAGAGCGGCAACCAACATACCCCAAGCGATACGGGCCGGAGCACTCACCTCCTTGCCTTTGTTGGCCAACGCGCCGAAGAACAGCATGCTGAACGGCGTGAGGGCAACCACAAAGAACGGATTGAACTGCTGGAAGTCAGATGGCTGAGCCATGGTCGGGTTCTCCATCACCATGAAGCAGGCGACGGCGCAAACCCATGCGACCAACGTCACAACGCCACAGATTATCCTGTTCTTCCGGGTTTTGGACTGCAAAGCCCCGAAGCCCGTGTAGACGGAGAGGGCGATGAGTGCCAGGCTCCAGATGTTGAACCAGATACGCATGCCACCTTCCACGGTAAGATTGGTGTATTTCTTCGCAAAGAAGGTCAGCGCGGAACCGTTCTGATGGAACGCCATCCAGAAGAAGATTACCACGGCGAAGACGAGCAACAGTGCGACGATGCGGTCTTTCTCCTGCTTGGGAGTAAGCTTCTCCACATAGGAATCGGCCTGCTGCGACGCCTGTTTGGCGGTAACGTCCGCATGCTTGAACCAGCTGCGGCAAGCGAAATAGATGATGGCGGAGATAATGAGCGAAACGCAAGCCACGCCGAAGCTCAGTCCGTAAGCGCCATAGAGGGCCTTAAGATAAGTGGGATCCGTGTTGGCGGCATCGTAAACGAAACCATATTGACCCAGATAGGCGTTGGTAATCCATTTCGCCATGGAAGGCGCGAACATGGCGCCGATGTTGATGGCCATATAGAAGAGGCTGAAGGCGGAGTCGCGACGGGCGGAGTACTTGGGGTTGTCGTAGAGGTTGCCCACCAGCACTTGCAAGTTACCTTTGAAAAGACCTGTTCCCAACGAAACGCAAGCCAGAGCCGCGAACATGGCAATCTGACCGGTCATGTCAGCCGGAGTAGGTATGGCAAGTCCCAGGTATCCGAGGAACATGGTGGCGAGACCGATAGTCACGCACTTACCGTAACCGATGCGGTCGGCTACCATACCTCCGAGAAGCGGAGCGAAATAGACCACCGCGAGGAAGATGGCGTAAACTTGGCCGGCTTGTGATTCGGCCCAGCCGAACTTGGCCTGCATGAAAAGGGTAAAGATGGCGAGCATGGTGTAGTAACCAAACCGTTCGCCTGTATTGGCTAACGCCAACGCATATAAGCCTTTCGGCTGTCCTTCAAACATAACTTAAGATTTAGGTGTTAATAATTTTTGTCCGCAAATATAGCACTATTCGCAAGCAGTGCAAAATAAGTCAGCATCTTTTTTGGGGTCGCACGCACGGCCCCTTTGTTTAAAAAGAACGGGGATTATCCAGCAGCCATTTCCATACGGGGAGCATCTCGATAGTCCTGCCGTTGACTTCTATGGTATCCTCCAGTTCGTAAGTCAACAGAAGGAGTCGTTTGCAGTCGAGCACCTTGCTTAGTTTGACGAGAGCGGTAGTCTCTCTTTCCCAAGCGTCGTCGGTCTTTCGGGGGTTGTAACTTACCTGTATGGCGATGGAGGCATCAGGGATGTAGAAGTCCACTTCCACATTCCTGTTGTAGAAGAATCCCCGTTCGTCTATGCCGTATCTGCGCAACAGTTCCAAGGCAACCATGTTTTCAAGTAGAGAGGTCTCCACGTCCATGGCCAATATGCTGATGATGCCATTGTCCACGAAGTAATATTTGGGATTCGTCTCTCGTTGGGTGAGATTGTCGGCAATATTCTTGACAGGATATATCAGAAAGGCGTTTTTGGAGCATTCCACATAGTTGATAAGTGTGGATTTCCCAAGTTTTGCTCCTGTGCTTGCCACGATGTTGCTGAGGCGTGTAAAAGAGATAGGCTGCTTTACGCTCTCCGCCATTTTTTTGAGCAGAATGCGGAGGGCAAACTGGTTGTCTATCTTGTTGCGGGCAGCAATATCTCCCAAATATATCTTCTGGTAGACGCTGTTGATGTAGTCGCGTTTGGAAGCGAGACTTGCCCCTTCGGGGAATCCGCCAAACCGGTAGTAATCCGCAAAATGCCGTTGGACGTTGGCTCTGCCTGATGTCGTATGGATGGCATCGTCGGTAAACGGTACGTTGTTGGCTCTCAGGTATTCGCAAAAACTGTACGGCATGACGTGCTTAGTGACGTATCGTCCGCCCAAGGTGGTGGCTACGTCGCTGCTCAGCATTTTGGCGTTGCTGCCGGTGATGTATACTCTGTATTTCTGGTCCGCCAATCGGCGCGCGAACTTTTCCCAGCCTTCGATGTTTTGTATCTCGTCCAAAAACAACGTGGGCTTTTTGTCCGACATCATCCCGTGTACTTCAAGGATGAGGTTCAACTCTTGGGCGGTCATCCCTATCAGTCGCTCGTCCTCAAAATTGATGTAGAGCATAGAGTCCCAGCTGATGCCTTGCCGCAGGTTGTGCTGCATCCGCTGATAGAGCAAGAAGGATTTTCCAGCTCGCCTTACTCCTATCAGTACATAGTTGGCAAAGTCTTCCATCGTGAAGTCTCTCTCAACTACCTGTTGTTCCTCCACCTCACGACGGTTCTCATATAGTATCTCCTTAATAACCTCTTTTTGTATCATAATTGCGATATTGTTCTGTCGACGGAACAAAATTACAATGATTTTGTCTTATGCGCAAGACAAAACAGGGTTTTGACATAGTTTCCCAGAGGAAACATGGAAAAAGCAGTCCCTTGTAGCCTATAGAGTCAACTGTGCGGGAAGAGATGATGCGTTGGCCGCACGGCCTCCGGTCAGTCGCACAGGCGGCACACTTCGGCACTCGCCTCCCGAACCAAATCCTGCGGGGCTATCTTTATCTGCAAGCCGCGCATACCAGCACTTACATAGATGTATGGGAAGTCCAGACACGACTCGTGCAGGTAGGTGGGGAAATGTTTCTTCATGCCGATGGGCGAGCATCCGCCACGGATGTAACCGGTAGTGGGCAGCAGTTCCTTCAGGGGCAGGAGCTCACACTTCTTGTTGCCGGAGACTTTGGCGGCCAGCTTCAGGTCTATCTCTTTCTCGCCCGGGATGACGCAGACAAAGTAGCCACTCTTGTCGCCATGAAGCACGATGGTCTTGAACACTTGTTCGATGTTCTCACCCAGGCTCTGCGCCACATGTCCGGCACTGAGGTCGTTCTCGTCCACGGCGTACGGAATCAGTTCGTACGCCACGCCTGCCTTGTCGAGCAAGCGTGCCACATTGGTTTTCTTAACGTTCTCTTTCATACTCTTCCCTCCAGTTTTTATAGGGGTTCTTGCTCAGTTGCGCATTGTAGAAACGCCGGTCGCCGGTGACTTCCCTGCCGAGCCAGGCGGGCCGTTCAAACGGGGCCGACTCGTCCGGCAGCTCTATCTCCGCCATGGTGAGTCCTTCGTTGTCGCCGTAGAATTCGTCGACCTCGTAGGTGTATTCACCCACGGGGATAAGGTAGCGGGTCTTGTCTATCACACCCGGTTCGCAGAGCCGGAGCAGTTCACGAGCCTCGTCGGCGGGAATTTCCTTTTCCCACTCATAGCGCGACGTACCACTGTCGTTGCCTTTGCCCTTGACCGTAATCCATCCCTGCCCGTTTCGCAGCCGGACGCGTACGGTCCGCTCGGGGGCGGAGTTCAAGTAGCCCTGCGTGATGCGCAGCTCGCCTGTAGCCTCTTGCTTGTAAGCTCCCGTCACCAAAAACTTCCGTTCTATTTCTATCGCCATACTATTCATATTGTATACCAACCGCCGTCATCTAACGACCATGCGGTTTTCCGTTCATCACAAAAAGTAATCCTTCGTCCCAAAGTTACCCGTTCACCTAAAAGTGGTCCGTTCATCACAAAGCCGACCTTTCATCACAAAGCAATCTGTTCTTCACAAAAGCCGTCAAGGAGCGGTCAGCGTTGATTCAGCTCTTCTTTGACAAACTTGGGCGTATAGCCTTTGTCGCTCCGTGCCACCTCTTCGGGAGTGCCACAGGTCAACAGGGTTCCACCACCCTTTCCGCCTTCGGGACCCATGTCGATGAGGTAGTCCGCCGTCTTTATCACGTCGAGGTTATGTTCGATGACAATGACGGTGTTGCCTTTGTCCACCAAACGGTTGAGCACGTTCAACAGGACGCGGATGTCCTCGAAGTGAAGCCCCGTGGTCGGTTCGTCCAGGATGTAGACCGTGCTCCCCGTGTCGCGTTTGGAGAGTTCGGTAGCCAGCTTCACGCGTTGGCTCTCACCGCCCGACAGGGTTGTGGACGACTGGCCCAGTTTGATGTAGCCCAATCCGACATCCTGCAACACCTTTATCTTGTTCACTATCTGCGGCACGTTCTCAAAGAATTCCACGGCTTGACTGATGGTCATGTCCAGCACGTCCGCAATGGACTTGCCCTTGAAACGGACTTCCAGCGTCTCGCGGTTGTAGCGTTTGCCGTGACAGACCTCACAGGGCACCATCACGTCCGGCAGAAAGTTCATCTCGATGGTCTTGTAACCGTTGCCGCCACAGGCTTCGCAACGGCCTCCGGCAACGTTGAACGAGAATCGCCCGGGCTTGTAGCCACGGATTTTCGCCTCGGGAAGTTCCACGAAGAGGGTCCGTATGTCAGCGAACACTCCCGTATAGGTGGCGGGATTGGAGCGGGGCGTGCGTCCCAAGGGGGACTGGTCCACGTCCACCACCTTATCCACGAACTCCAGTCCCTCGATGGAGTCGTAAGGCATGGGGTCTTGCAGCGAGCGATAGAAACGCTGCGAGAGGATGGGTTGCAGCGTGTCGTTGATGAGCGTAGACTTGCCGCTGCCGGATACTCCCGTCACGCAAATGAGCGTTCCCAAGGGGAAATCCACGTCCACGCCTTTCAGGTTGTTGCCCCGGGCACCCTTCAGCCGCAGCCACTTGCCGTTGCCTATGCGGCGTTCGGCAGGGACCTCAATCTTCATCTCTCCGTTGAGGTATTGCGAGGTGAGCGTACGCTGCCGCAGCATCTCGTCGGGTGTTCCGGCAAAGACCACCTCACCTCCCAAGCGTCCCGCCTTGGGACCCATGTCCACCACATAGTCGGCACTGAGCATCATGTCCTTGTCGTGCTCCACCACCATCACCGTGTTGCCCAGGTCACGCAGTTGTTTCAGGGAATTGATAAGCCGGAGGTTGTCCCTTTGGTGAAGTCCGATGCTGGGTTCGTCCAGTATGTAGAGCACATTCACCAGTTGCGACCCTATCTGCGTGGCCAAGCGGATGCGTTGACTCTCGCCACCGGACAGGGAGACGGAGGAGCGGTTGAGCGACAGGTAGTCCAGCCCCACGTCGAGGAGGAACTTGAGTCTGCCGCGAATCTCTTTCAGCACTTCGGCGGCAATCTGCCGTTGCTTTTCGTTCAGGTGTTCCTCCACGGTCATCATCCAGTCGTAGAGTTCACTGATGTCCATGGTGGAGAGCTGGTGGATGTTCTTGTCGTAGAGGCGGTAGCTCAGTGCCTCCTTGTTGAGCCGCGCGCCCTGACATTCGGGGCAAGTGGCCGTCCGGGAGAACTGCTCAACCCACTTCTGCTGGGTGGCGGACGACTCCCCCTCCTGCAGCATCTGGATGTACTTCACCAGTCCCTCGTAGGTGGTGAAGTAGTCGGAGCTGGAGTGGAGCAACGCGCTCTTTATCTTTATCCGGTCGTTGGAGCCGTAGAGGATGTCGTTGATGGCTTCCTCGGGGAACTCCGTCAGTGGGGTTTTCAGTGTCAGCTCATACTTTTCCAGCATGGCGTCAATCTGCCAGAATATCATGGAGTTCTTGTACTTCCCGAGCGGAGCTATCGCCCCCTCGTAGATGGAGCGTGAGCGGTCGGGAATCACTTTGTCGATATCTATCAGGCTGACTTCGCCCAAGCCTTTACACTTGGGACAGGCACCCTGCGGAGAGTTGAACGAGAAGTTGTGCGGCGCGGGCTCTTTGTAGGAAATGCCCGTCACGGGACACATCAGGTGTTTGCTGTAGTGGCGCGCCTCCATCGTCTGCGCGTCCAGCACCATCAGTTGGCCTTCTCCCTGCGCCATCGCCTTCTCCACGCTCTGCTTCAGCCGGGCGATGTCCTTGCCGTTGGCCACCAACTTGTCCACCACCAATTCGATGTCGTGGTTGCGGTAGCGGTCCAGCTTCATGCCGTGGGTAATCTCACGCAGTTCGCCGTCCACCCGCACGTTGAGGTAGCCTTTCTTGCGCACCTGCTCGAAGAGTTCGCGATAGTGTCCCTTACGGTTGTGCACCAACGGGGCGAGCAGATAGACGCGCTTGTCGGCGTACGCTTCGAGTATCAGGTTGAGAATCCGCTCCTCGGTGTATTTCACCATCTTCTCGCCGGAAAGGTAGGAATAGGCTTCACCGGCACGGGCGAACAGCAGACGCATGTAGTCGTAGATTTCGGTTGTGGTGCCCACGGTGGAGCGCGGGTTCTTGTTGGTG
>CAVFNZ010000116.1:0-1225 GCA_963624095.1 Clostridium sp. CAG:217
GGTTCGGGCGAACTCGGCAAAGAGTTCGTGATAGCGGCTCAACGGCTTGGACAGTATGTTGTTGCGTGCGATTCCTACGAAGGTGCGCCTGCCATGCAAGTGGCGGACGAGTGTGAAGTATTCGATATGCTCGACGGTGACAGCCTGATGGCTGTCGTGACGAAACACAAGCCGGACATCATCGTTCCCGAGATAGAGGCTATCCGTACGGAACGCCTCTACGATTGTGAGAAGTTGGGCATCCAAGTGGTGCCGAGCGCGAAGGCAGTGAACTACACCATGAACCGCAAGGCCATCCGTGACTTGGCCGCCAAGGAACTTGGACTGAAGACGGCGAGATACTTCTACGCCAAGAGCTTCGATGAGTTGCAGCTGGCGGCGCAACAGATTGGCTTCCCGTGCGTGGTGAAACCATTGATGTCCTCCTCCGGCAAAGGTCAGTCCGTGGTGAAGAGCGCGGACGAGCTGCAACACGCATGGGAATACGGTTGCAACGGAAGTCGTGGTGACATCAAGGAACTGATTATCGAGGAATTTATCCATTTTGACAGTGAGATAACGTTGCTCACCGTGACGCAGAAGGACGGACCGACGCTGTTCTGCGCCCCTGTGGGACACGTACAGAAAGGCGGTGACTATCGTGAGAGTTTCCAGCCGGCGGCCATAGCCCCCGAGCATCTCAAGGAGGCTCAGGAGATGGCGGCAAAGGTGACCGCGGCCTTGACGGGTGCAGGCATCTGGGGTGTGGAGTTCTTTCTCAGTCACGACAAGGGTGTCTACTTTTCCGAACTCTCTCCGCGTCCGCACGACACGGGTATGGTGACGTTGGCAGGCACGCAGAACCTTAACGAATTTGAGCTCCATTGCCGGGCCGTGTTGGGATTGCCCATACCGGAAATCAGCCTGGAGCGCATGGGAGCGAGTGCCGTCATCCTGTCGCCAATCGCCAAGAACTGCGCACCGCAGTACCGTGGCATGGAGGAGGCTTTGCGAGAGAGTCGCACCTATCTTCGCATTTTCGGCAAACCCTTTACGCGGGTGAACCGCCGTATGGGAGTGGCTCTTTGCTACGCCCAGTTGGGTAGTGACCTCGATGCGTTGCGCGACAAGTGCAAGGCTGTAGCGGCGAAGGTGGAGGTCTATTGAAGTTGGATCAAATTTAAAATATTAGTCTTTAGTGACTGATGGAAAAGATGCGGTAATAGCTCAGTTGGTAGAGCGTTGG
>CAVFNZ010000116.1:1235-6920 GCA_963624095.1 Clostridium sp. CAG:217
CTTCATATCCGATAAAATATTTCGACGCCAAAGATACCGATAAAAGAAAAGAAATACCTACTTTTGTCGCACTCAAGCGCGGTAGTAGCTCAGTTGGTAGAGCGTTGGCTTCCCAAGCCGAAGGTCACGGGTTCGAGCCCCGCTTACCGCTCATTTTTCATTTTTCATGTGACGATTCTTCGATGTGATATCGCGGAATCGTCTTTTTACTCTTATGTATATGGATAAAGTCGGAAAAAGTATGGTACAAGATAATATTAGTCGAGAGAAGAACCATGGCCTCCATGGAGGCCGTCCTCGCCGTCGCGGCTGGTTGGCATTGATGCCTCTGGCGTTGCTGGCGGTGATGATGGTTGTGACGGGCGTGTTGATGGGCGACTTCTCCAAAGTGCCCATGTGCGTGGTATTCCTGGTGGTGAGCGTCGCTTCGCTCTTTACGCTCAGAGGCTATCCGGTGGATGAGCGCGTCAACTGTTTCTCTCAGGGTGCGGGCGACAAGAACCTCCTCTTGATGGTGTGGATATTCGTGCTGGCCGGTGCTTTCGCCAAGTCGGCCCAGGCGATGGGAGCCGTGGGCGCTACGGTGGACCTGACCATGGCGTTGTTGCCCGAGAACTTGCTGTTGGCCGGACTTTTCCTTTCTTCGTGCATCGTGTCCATCTGTGTGGGCACTTCGGTCGGCACCATTGTGGCCCTCGTTCCGGTGGCGGCGGAGATGAGCGTGCGCACGGGCGGCGAAACGCCTCTGATGGTAGCGGCCATTGTAGGCGGCGCGTTCTTTGGCGACAATCTCTCCTTCATCTCGGACACTACGGTGGCGGCCACCCGTACGCAGGGCTGCTCGATGCGGGATAAGTTCCGCACCAATTTCCGCATAGTCCTGCCTGCGGCAATCATCTGTTTTGTCCTCTATGTGCTGATGGGCGTGAACAATTCCGCGGATGGGGTTGGCGTGGACCTGTCATCGGTACACCTGTGGCGCGTGTTGCCCTATTTGGTCGTACTGGTGACGGCCGTGATGGGTATGAACGTATTGTTGTCGCTCGGCCTTGGCATCGTGCTGACAGGTGTAGTCGGCATAGCGGATGGCGCGTTGTCCGCGGCGGAGTGGATAAGCAGTCTTTCGGACGGCATCATCGGTATGGGTGAGCTGATTCTCATCTCCATGATGGCCGGCGGACTGTTGGCGGTGGTTCGCAAGGCGGGTGGCGTGACCTACATCGTCAGGAGCGTCACGCGGCGTGTCCATTCACGGCGGGGAGCGGAGCTCTGCATCTCGGGTCTGGTTTCGTTCACCAATCTCTGCACGGCGAACAATACCGTGGCCATCCTGTCGGTAGGAAGCATCGCCAATGACATATCGAAACGCTTTGATGTCGACCCGCGGCGGAGTGCCAGTCTGCTCGACATCTTCTCGTGTGTGGTGCAGGGTGTCATCCCTTACGGTGCTCAGCTCTTGATGGCCGGTGGGTTGGCGGCTATCAGTCCGATGAGCATCATACCCTATTTGTATTACCCCATGCTGCTCGCTGTCGCGGCACTGCTGAGTATCGCTTTCGCAAAGGGCAAACACCATCCGCGTCATCCAGGCCACACTGACGCTACGAACTCCGTGGCTTGTTGAAAACTTCACCTGTGGGTGTACAAAAAATATACATAAATAAGGGGCTGAGCAACCGGATTTGCATTATCTTTGCTTCTCCCGAAAAACAACGTGAAAAGTTATGGCAGACGAAATAAGAAAACGGCCGGCTCGCAAGAGGCAAGAACCCATGGTAGTGGGCGACATGGAACATGTGCAGCCCCAAGCTACAGAGCTGGAAAAGGTGGTGCTCGGAGCACTGATGATTGAAGGCGACGCCTACTCGTTAGTGAGTGAGATATTGCGCCCGGAGACATTCTACGAACACCGGCACCAGTTGATTTACAAGGCCATCAGCACTTTGGCCATGCGGCAAGAACCCATCGACATACTCACCGTCACCGAGCAGCTGAAGAAAACCAATGAACTGGAAGAGGTGGGCGGACCGTTCTACATCTCCCAGTTGAGCGGCAGCGTTCTCTCCTCCGCCCACATCGAGTACCACGCGCGTATCATCGCGCAGAAGTACCTCGCCCGACAGCTCATCACCTATACCAGCCAGATTCAGACCATGGCGTTCGACGAGAGTACGGACGTGGCCGACCTCATGCAGGAGGCGGAAGGCAAACTCTTCGAAATCTCGCAACAGAATCTGAAGAAAGACTACACGCAGATAAACCCCGTCATCAAGGATGCCTACGAGCTGTTGCAGAAAGCCGCCGCGCGTACCGACGGACTGAGCGGACTGGCCAGCGGATTCCATGAGCTGGACAAGAAGACCGCCGGTTGGCAAAACTCCGACCTGGTAATCATCGCCGCCCGTCCGGCCATGGGAAAGACCGCCTTTGTGCTCTCCATGGCCAAGAACATGGCGGTGGACTATCAGTTCCCCGTGGCCGTATTCTCTTTGGAAATGAGCAACGTGCAGTTGGTAAACCGTTTGATATCCAACGTCTGCGAGATTCCGAGCGAGAAAATCCGAAGCGGACAGCTGGCGGACTATGAGTGGGGACAGCTGGATTACAAGATAAAGAGCCTCTACGACGCACCGCTCTACGTTGACGACACCCCGTCGCTCTCCGTCTTTGAATTGCGGACCAAGGCTCGCCGACTGGTACGCGAACACGGTGTGAAGATTATCATCATCGACTACCTGCAGTTGATGAACGCCAGCGGAATGTCCTTCGGCAACCGGCAGGAGGAGGTGGCTACCATCTCCAAGTCGCTCAAGGGACTGGCCAAGGAGCTGAACATCCCCATCATCGCCTTGAGCCAGCTGAACCGTAGCGTGGAAAACCGTGAAGGCAATCAGGGCAAGCGGCCGCAGCTGAGTGACTTGCGTGAATCCGGTTCCATCGAGCAGGATGCCGACATGGTCTGCTTCATCCACCGTCCGGAATACTACAAGATTTATCAGAACGAGGATAACCAGGACACACACGGCTTGGCGGAAATCATCCTCGCCAAGCACCGTAACGGTGGTACGGGCATCGTCAACCTCCGTTTCAAGGGCGAGTACGTGCGCTTCCAGAACCTGGACGACGACAGCCTCTCTTCCCTCCCCAGCGAAGGCGTGCAGATGTCGTCGCGCATGAACATGGACCCCGTCGCTCCCGAACCGATTCCGCCTTCGGGAGATATACCCCCGGAGTTCCTGTCGGGGTCAAACGACCTTCCGCCCTTCTAAGCGAAACGCCGTTTGCACTCGGTGATAATCCTGCTGAGGGACGCTTGCGGTCTCTCAATGCTAAAAAATATGCGTGAAGTTACTATAGAGACAAAAATCTTAGTAACTTTGCGCATCATTTTTGGGAAAAATACATAAAACATAGTCAGATATGAATATCTCTTACAATTGGCTCAAAGAATATGTGCAATTCGATTTGACCGCTGACGAAGTGGCCGCCGCGCTCACTTCCATAGGCTTGGAGGTTGACTCGGTAGAAGAAGTGCAGACCATCAAGGGAGGGCTCGAAGGACTGGTCGTCGGCCAGGTGCTGACCTGCGTGCCGCATCCCAATTCCGACCACATGCATGTGACAACGGTAGACCTGGGCAACGGCGAACCTGTGCAGATAGTTTGCGGAGCTTCTAACGTAGCGGCCGGACAGAAGGTCGTGGTAGCTACCTTGGGCACCAAGCTCTATGACGGCGACGAGTGCTTCACGATAAAGAAGTCGAAACTCCGCGGTGTGGAATCCAACGGAATGATTTGCGCGGAAGATGAGATTGGCATCGGCACGGACCATGCCGGCATCATCGTACTTCCCGACTCGGTCGTGCCGGGCACATTGGCCAAGGATTACTATAACATCAAGAGCGACTACGTCATTGAGGTGGACATCACGCCGAACCGTGCGGATGCCTGCTCACACTACGGCGTGGCGCGCGACCTCTATGCCTACCTGGTGCAGAACGGCAAGCAGACCTCCATCCAACGCCCGTCGGTAGACGACTTCAAGGTGGACAACAACGACCTCGACATCAACGTGGAGGTGGCCAATACCGAAGCCTGTCCGCGCTATGCCGGCGTGACGGTGAAGGGCGTGACGGTGAAGGAGAGCCCCGCATGGTTGCAGGATAAGTTGCGTACCATCGGTCTCCGTCCGATCAACAACATCGTGGACATCACCAACTATATACTCCACGCCTACGGACAGCCGCTCCACTGCTTCGACGCGGACAAGATAAAAGGCGGACGCATCGTCGTGAAGACCATGCCCGCCGGCACTCCGTTCGTTACCTTGGACGGTGTGGAGCGCAAGTTGGACGAGCGTGACCTGATGATTTGCAACGCTGAAGAGCCCATGTGCATCGGCGGTGTGTTCGGTGGACTTGATTCCGGAACGACCATGGAGACCAAGAATGTCTTCTTGGAGAGTGCCTACTTCCATCCGACATGGATTCGCAAGGCTGCCCGCCGTCATGGTCTCAACACCGACGCTTCGTTCCGCTACGAGCGCGGCATTGACCCCAACGGCGTTATCTACTGCCTTAAACGGGCCGCCATGCTGGTGAAGGAACTGGCTGGCGGAACCATCTCGATGGAGATTAAAGACCTTTATCCCAATCCGATAGAAGACTTCCCCGTGGAGCTGAAATACGATTATGTACACTCCCTGACGGGCAAAGTGATTCCGCCCGCCACCATCAAGAGCATCGTGCAGAGCCTGGAGATGAAGGTGGTGAAGGAGGATGCGGAAGGTCTCGCCCTGATGGTGCCTCCCTACCGTGTGGACGTGCAGCGTCCCTGCGACGTGGTGGAGGATGTACTCCGCATCTACGGGTATAATAATGTAGAGATTCCCGACACCCTGAAGTCGAGCCTCACTACCAAGGGTGAGATTGACAAGTGGCAGAAACTGCAGAACCTGATAGGGGAGCAGTTGGCCGGACAGGGATTTAACGAGATACTGAACAACTCGCTCACACGGGCGGCATACTACGAGGGGTTGGATGTCTATCCCGCCAAGAACCTCGTCATGCTGATGAACCCGCTGAGCGCCGACCTCAACTGTTTGCGTCAGACACTGCTTTTCGGCGGACTGGAGAGCATTGCCCACAACGCCAACCGCAAGAACGCCGACCTGCGCTTCTTCGAGTGTGGCAACTGCTACGCATATCACGAGGAGGCCAAAGACCCCGAGCGGACGCTGGCGGCCTACAAGGAAGACTCACATATGGGTCTGTGGGTAACAGGCAACCGGGTGGCTAACTCCTGGGCGCACGCCGACGAAGCCTCCTCGGTCTACGAGCTGAAGGCGTACGTGGAGAACATCTTCCAACGCTTGGGTCTTAGCGTCAAGACGATGGACGTGGTTAGCGTGGAGAACAACATCTACTCCGCGGCCATCGGCTACTACACCAAGGGCGGTAAACTGCTGGCAACCGTCGGCATCGTCTCGAAGAAGATTCAGAAAGCGTTCGACATCGACAACGAAGTCTACTACGCTGACCTCAACTGGAAACAGCTGATGAAGGCCGTGAAGTCCGTCAAGGTGGGTTACAAGGAGTTGACCAAATTCCCCGCCGTTCGCCGCGACTTGGCCCTGTTGGTGGACAAGGCCGTGAAGTTTGCCGACATCGAAAAGATAGCTTACGAC
>CAVFNZ010000117.1:0-6915 GCA_963624095.1 Clostridium sp. CAG:217
ACTGGAGTACCGAACGAACGGTACGGGCGTACCAACTGAACGGTACTGGGCATGCAACTATCTGTCTTTGCCCGGTCATTCTGTCGTACTGACTGCGGAATACTCATTGCGGTCGAATGTCAGGCCGTATCCCCTATACCGAATAATCACCCTGTTTTCTTTGGCTCCCGATGTGCGTAGATTCCCTGACTTTTCGTACCTTTGTGCGAAATAACAATGAAACATTACAAGAAAGAATATGAAACGACCGCTTATACTGATTTCCAACGATGATGGCGTGATGGCCAAGGGCATCAACGAACTGGTGAGGATGGTGCGTCCCCTCGGTGACATTGTGGTGATGGCACCGGACTCTCCCCGTTCGGGAGCCAGCTGTTCCATAACCAGTGCCACCCCGGTCTCCTACAGTGCCGTCCGTCAGGAAGAGGGACTTGAAATCTATCAATGTACGGGAACACCCACGGACTGCGTCAAACTGGCGGCGGATGAGGTGCTGACCCGTAATCCCGACTTGATTCTCGGAGGCATCAACCATGGCGATAACTCGGCCGTCAGCGTCCACTACTCCGGTACGATTGGTGTAGTGAAAGAGGGTTGCATCCGGGGCGTGCCTTCCATCGGTTTCTCGCTCTGCAACCATGCGGCCGATGCGGACTTCGCTCCCCTGGCACCCTATGTGCGGCGCATCACCGAGCAGGTGCTCACCCGTGGATTGCCAACCGGTGTCTGCCTCAACGTGAACTTCCCCGACATACCTATTTATAAAGGAGTGCGCGTTTGTCGGCAGACCAAAGGCTGTTGGACTGACGAGTGGGAGAAACGGCGGAGACCCCGCGGCGGCGATTACTTTTGGCTTACGGGCGAGTTCAAAAACCTCGATGAGGCGGAAGACTGCGACCGTTGGGCGTTGGACAACGGCTATGTGGCCATCGCTCCGATACAGATTGACGAGACGGCCTACCGGATGCTGGAAGAGATGAGAGACTGGAATTTGACACTGTGACTTGACATTGTAAAAAGACTTCGTAACGAATGAGATACTATCTGATTGTGGGGGAGGCTTCGGGCGACCTGCACGCTTCCAACCTGATGCGGGCGATAAAGGCGGAAGACGCTGAGGCGGAGTTCCGTTTTTTCGGTGGCGACTTGATGGCGCAAGTGGGCGGCACCCGTGTGAAACACTACCGGGAGTTGGCCTACATGGGATTCGTCCCCGTGTTGCTCCATCTGCGCACCATCTTCGCCAACATGAAACAGTGCAAGCACGATGTCGTGGCGTGGAATCCCGACGCGCTCATCCTGGTGGACTATCCGGGTTTCAACCTCTCCATCGCGCGGTTCGTCAAGGCTCACACACGAATCCCGGTCTACTACTACATTTCGCCCAAGATTTGGGCCTGGAAGGAATACCGCATCAAGAACATCCGCCGCGACGTGGACCAACTCTTCTCCATTCTCCCTTTCGAGGTGGAGTTTTACCAAAAGCACCATTACCCCGTCCATTACGTGGGCAACCCCTGCGTGGACGCGGTGAAGGGATTCCTGTCCTCGTATAGGCAAGGCTTTCAAGATTTCACCCGTGAGAACGGTTTGGCGGACAAACCCATCATCGCTCTGTTGGCAGGCAGCCGCAAGCAGGAAATCAAGGACAACCTGCCGGACATGATCAAGGCCGCTTCCGTGTTCGACGGCTACCAACTCGTGCTGGCCGGAGCACCCGGCATCGATGATGCCTACTACGACCGTTTCCTGCGGGGGACGGACGTGAAGCGTGTCAGCGGACAGACCTATTCGTTGCTTTGCCATGCCCGGGCGGCATTGGTGACATCCGGAACGGCCACGCTGGAAACCGCGCTCTTCCGTGTGCCGCAGGTGGTTTGCTACCATACGCCGGTAGGAAAACTGATTTCCTTCCTGCGAAGCCACGTCCTGAAAGTGAAATTTATCTCGCTGGTGAACCTCATTGCCGGCAAGGAGGTGGTGAAGGAACTGGTGGCGGACACCATGACGGTGGAAAACATGCGCAGCGAACTGGGCGTGTTGCTCGGTGACAAGCCGGAACGTCGGCGGATGCTGCAAGAGTATGAACGCATCATCGGCATCTTGGGCGAAGCCGGAGCTTCACGGCGCGCGGCAAGCCGGATGGTGGAGATGCTGAGGAAACAACGATAAATCCGAGATAGCCGATGAAAGTTACATTGTTGCAAACGGACATTCAGTGGTGCGAGGCCGAACGTAACCGTGCCGCTGCGGAACGACTGATGGAGGAGGCCGGCGAGACCGACCTCTTCGTGTTGCCCGAAATGTTTTCTACCGGATTCTGCCTGACTCCGGACGCTGTGGCGGAGGTTGCCGGGAAGTCCGACGGACCGACGCTCGCTTGGATGAAGCGTCAGGCCGCCTTGCGTCGGTGCGCCGTTGCCGGTAGTGTGGCAGTGAGCGAGGAAGGAAGGTTCTACAACCGATTCTACTTTGTACAGCCCGACGGGGTGGTGACACATTACGACAAACGACATACCTTTACTTATGGTGGCGAGTCCGCCAACTACACTGCAGGCAATCGTCGTGTGATTGTCCGTTACAAGGATTTCCGCATCTTGCTGATGGTTTGCTACGACTTGCGTTTCCCCGTGTGGGGTCGCAACCGCGGGGACTACGACGCTGTCATTTACGTTGCCAACTGGCCTGCGTCGCGTGTGAGGGTTTGGGACACGCTTCTGCGCGCCCGCGCACTCGAAAACCAGTGTTTCGTTGTTGGCGTGAACCGTGTGGGCAGCGACCCGACGTGTCCCTACAAAGGGCACAGTGCCGTGATAGACGCTTATGGAAAAGAACGCCTGCTCTTGGACGACGGCGAACAGCACGCTTCGTGTAACATCGAGTTGGAACCGCTCCTTGCTTTCCGCGAGAAGTTCGCCGTGCTCAACGATGCGGACGATTTCTCTTTAGATTATTCCCACTAAATAGAGGTAAACCACGGAGGCCGGGATGGCCATGAGGGCACTGTCGAAGCGGTCCAGCCAACCTCCGTGACCGGGCAGGATGCTGCCCGAGTCCTTGATGCCCAACTGGCGCTTCATGAGTGACTCAATCAGGTCGCCCCAGGTGCCGAAGAAGACTACCGTCAAGGCGAAGCCCAGCCACACCCAAAGAGGCGTGAACGGGTTGAGCCACGCCATTACGCAAGCGGCGATGAGGGCAAACACTCCTCCGCCTATGGAACCTTCCCACGACTTCTTTGGGGAAATCCGCTCGAACAGCCGATGCTTGCCCAGCAGACTGCCCACGCAGTAGGCTCCCGTGTCGTTTATCCAAATGAAGATGAATACCGCCAAAGGGAATGTGGGATTGTATTCCACCACCGTAAGTCCGGGCACCGCACTGTTGTATGCCAGCACGTTGAGCAACGAGAAGGGCAGGGCGATGTAGAGCTGGCTCATCATCGTGTAGGCCCAGTCGTTCAGTGGCTTGCTCTGTTTCAGGTAGAGTTCGCGGATGAAGGCGTACATTACGACGATAATATAAGGGATGAACACCGACAGGCCAAACAGTTGCAGGCTGTAACCCATGAAGGCAAAGAAGAGGTAGGCTCCCGCCGTCATGGCGATGAGCGGACTTACGTTTATCTCGTCGTCCTTGTTTACCAACTTGCAGAATTCCCGAATGGTCAAGGCCGTGATGACGGCAAACAGAGCCCCGAAAGCGATGGGGCTGAGAACCGTGCAACACACGATGACCGCCACGAACAGGATGCCGGTGATGCTCCTTTGTATCAGATTCGTCATAGTATTGTCAGTCGTTGTTATTCATTCACTTTCATAGCCTCACCATCGGCAATCTTCTCGTTAGTCGCCTTCTCAGCGGCCGCCTTTTCTTCGGAGGCTTCGTCTTCAGGAGAATCCCAGTCAAAAGATTTCTGAGTTACCTTGTGAGCCTGTTTCTCGGAAGATTTGGCCTCTGCGGCCTTTGCGTCGTGCTCGGCCTTCGTGTCGTGCTCGGCCTTTGCCTCATCCAAGGCTTCCGTGGTTTCCGCATCGTCCTCAGCATTGGTTCCGCCGACCCTTACCGTGAAGGAAACCTTGGAAATCAGCTCATCGTTGACCTCGGCTATTATCGCTTCTTCGGGCTTTTCAACGGTCGACTTCGCTTCGGGAGCAGCCGTTGCTTCGGCTTTCTCTTCGGCGTTGGCTTCAAACGTCAGCTCCGCTTCATTGGGCTTTTCAATGGTCTGCTTTGCTTCGGGGGTAGCCGTTGCTTCGGCCTTCTCCTCTTTCGCTTTCTTTGATGAGGCCTTCTTCTTGGCAACCTGTGCGGCGGCGACTATTTGGGAGGCAAACTTGTCAATGGTTTCGTTGACGGTCTTTTCGAGGGCTTTCAAGTCCGATTCCTCGGCCTTTGTTCCCGGTTCTTCGGCTTTCACTTCCGGCTCTTCAGCCTTTTCATTGGCTGGCTTGGCTTCGGGAGCGGCCTCTGTCGAAGCCTTCTCCGTTGGCTCGCCGTTGGCCAGAATCTCTTCCGAGCGTGAAGCCCAAGGGCGTTTGCCGAAAATCTCTTCCACGTCTTCCGCGAAGATTACCTCACGGTCCATCAGCAGCTGCGCCAATCGGTTGTGCCCCTCCTGATGCTCTTTCAGAATGGCTTTGGCCCGGTCGTACTGTTCCTGAATCATGCGTTTCACCTCCTCGTCAATCAGTTTGGCGGTGCTTTCGCTGTAAGGTTTCGTGAAGTAGTTCTCTTCAGTGTTGTAATAGCAAAGGTTGGGCAACTTGTCGCTCATGCCGGCGTAGGCAATCATGCCGTACGACTGCTTGGTGACGCGCTCCAGGTCGTTCATCGCCCCGGTGGAAATCTGTCCTACGAACAGTTCCTCTGCGGCACGTCCGCCCAAGGTGGCGCACATCTCGTCGAGCATCTGTTCCTTGGTCGTGATTTGACGCTCTTCGGGCAAGTACCAAGCGGCGCCCAAGGCACGTCCGCGCGGCACGATGGTGACTTTAATCAATGGATTGGCGTGCTCCAGGAACCACGACAGGGTGGCGTGTCCGGCCTCGTGCAGGGCGATGGTATGTTTCTCGTCCTGTGTCATCACCTTGGTCTTCTTCTCCAGTCCGCCCACGATGCGGTCTACGGCATCCAGGAAATCCTGTCTGCCCACGAACTCCTTGTTGTGGCGGGCGGCTATCAGGGCGGCCTCGTTGCAGACGTTGGCGATGTCCGCTCCCGAGAATCCCGGGGTCTGGCGAGCCAACAGGTCCACGTCTACCGTGCTGTCAATCTTGATGGGGCGCAAATGAACGCTGAACACCTCTTTGCGCTCGTTCAGGTCGGGCAGGTCCACATGGATTTGCCGGTCAAAACGTCCGGCACGCAGCAGGGCTTTGTCCAGGATGTCTGCGCGGTTGGTGGCGGCCAGGATGATGACACCGCTGTTCGTTCCGAATCCGTCCATCTCCGTGAGCAACTGGTTCAGCGTGCTCTCCCGCTCGTCGTTGCCTCCCATCGAAGGGTTCTTGCTACGGGCGCGTCCGATGGCGTCTATCTCGTCAATGAAGATGATGCAGGGTGATTTCTCCTTGGCTTGGCGGAACAGGTCGCGTACACGCGAGGCTCCCACGCCCACGAACATCTCCACGAAGTCCGAACCGGAGAGCGAGAAGAACGGCACGTCCGCTTCGCCTGCCACGGCCTTGGCCAACAATGTCTTACCCGTTCCCGGAGGACCTACCAACAAGGCACCTTTGGGGATTTTTCCTCCTAGTTCGGTATACTTGCCGGGGTTCTTCAAAAACTCCACTATCTCCTGCACCTCTTGCTTGGCTTCGGCCTGTCCGGCCACGTCCTTGAACGTCACGCGGTTGGCGGTGTTTTTCTCCACTATCTGCGCTTTGGAGCGTCCCACGCTGAACACGCCTCCGCCTCCGCCGGCACCGTTGCTCATGCGTCGCATCATGAACACCCAGAAGAAGATGATTAGAATAAAGGGAAGTATGTTCCAAAAGAGAGCCGTCATGTAGTCCTTCTTCTCACCATAGTCGCGTGTTATCCGCGGGTTGTTTTCTGATTTCTCGCACTCGTCGAGGTAGTTGTCCAGGGTCGTGACGGAGCCTATCTTCATCGTTACCATCGGGTTGCGCAACGCTTTTTCTGCGTTCTGCTTGAACACCTCGCGGACGAACTCCGGCTTGATGAACACTTCCACCGAATTGTCGTTGTAGGCGATTACTTTACTGACGTAGCCTTTGGCCACATAGCCCTTGAATTCGGTGAAGTCTATCTTCTTCTGGGCGGCATTGTCGCCGTTGAGGAAGAAGACGGAGAGAAGTCCGATGATGATGAGGGCGTATAGCCAATTGAGATTGAATTTTGGCATGTTTACTTTCGAATTCTGATTGTTCCTTTGTTCCATAATAGTTTAATCAATGTCTGGGATTTCTGTTAGCTGTGCGTCGGCCCACAAGTGTTCCAGGTCGTAGAACCCGCGGATGTCTGGCAGGAAGACGTGTACCATCACGTCGGCGTAGTCCATCGCCACCCATTGCGCGTTGTTCTGTCCGACCACCGCTTGGGGCTTCTCGTGCGTCTCCTTACGGACGTATTCCTTGATGGAATCGGTGATGGCGAGCACCTGGCTGGGCGAGTTGCCTTGGCAGATGACGAAGTATTTGCAGATGGCATCGTCGATATCGGTCAGGTTGACCACCACAATGCGTTTTCCCTTCTTTTCTTGAATTCCTTCTTTTATCTTTTCTACTAAAGTTTTCGTTTGATTCATCTTTTAGTCAACTGTTTTTTATTGAAGTTTGGCTTTTTGCGTTTTAGTTGGCAAAGATACGCTATATTTACGTTATAATTCGTTTTTGTCCGCTTTTATTTCACCCCGTTTTTGTATTTTTTAGGAAGCGGTCAGCTTCCGAC
>CAVFNZ010000118.1:0-6894 GCA_963624095.1 Clostridium sp. CAG:217
ACAACATGCTGTCCAAGCCGTTGAGCCGCTATCACGAACTCTTTGCCGAGTTCGCCCGAACCGAGAAGAAGTATCTTTTTCGTCATAACGCTACAGTGATAAAACCAATCAATGTTTGTTTTCGGTTGCGAAGGTACAATAATATTCCATACAACGAAGCTTTTACGCGGAATATTTTTTCGGAAGTGGCCGAAAAGGTCTCGAACACGGACGAAAAGGAAGAACAAATGAACAAACAAAGTGGGGTGAAACTACTGCTCCACCCCACTCTATGCTGATTTAGGCAATACTTTATTGATGCTGCTCGCGAAGCAGGTCGTTGACCGTCTTCACGGGGTTGAACGTACTCAAGGGTACTTCCACGAAGACGGTGCTCCAGTCGCTCATGGCCCCGTTCCACAATCCCGGCAGCTCCAGTGCCTTCAGTTCCTTGCCGTTCTTGGACTTGTAGGAGATGAAGCCGGTGTTCTTGTCCACATACTTGGTGAGGTCGAACTTGTTGCCCCGATAATCGCGCACGGCACAGACGAGGTCCACGGGATTGAAGTGCGTGCCGTTTTCGAACATCGCCTTCTTGGCAGGGTCGTTCATGTCAATCTGCGAACTCTCCAGAATCTGGAGCGACACGGTACCGTCCTGATTATAGGCCAGGAACGGACCACCGCCCGGTTCGCCCACGTTCTTCACCATACCGCAGACACGCATGGGGCGGTTCAGTTTACTCTTCAGATAGAGCACCAAGTCACCGTCTTCGAGGTCTTTGAGGTCGGTCCGGCGGCAGCAGAGACGCTGCTGCACGAAACGGATGATTTCCTCCACCTGCTCGTGGGTGTAGCGGCCGCTGTCGAGCAGGCTGAGATATTCGAAGGCCTTGGACTGCAGGACGACGAGCACCCCGGCAATAAGTTTCTTGTAGGTGACGGTGTCGTCTTTCAGCCTGTCGGGCACCACATTGTCGATGTTCTTGATGAATACGATATCAGCGTCGAGGTCATTGAGATTCTCGATGAGCGCACCATGACCGCCCGGGCGGAACAGGAGTTTGCCTTTGTCGCGGAAAGGATGGTTCTGCATGTCGGCAGCAATGGTGTCGGTACTGGGTTTCTGTTCGGAGAGGGAGATGTCGTAAGTGACACCATACTTCTTGGCGTACTTCTTCACCTTCTCGGCGATGAGCTGTTCAAAGAGGGCGCGGTGTTCGGTGGAAACGGTGAAGTGTACGTTCACCTTGCCCGACTTGCCGGCCGCGTAGAGTGCGCCTTCCACCAAGTGCTCTTCGACCGGGGTGCGTGCGCCGTCTTCGTACTTGTGGAACTTGAGCAGACCTTTGGGCAGTGCGCCATAGTTCAGGCCAACGGACTCCAGGAGGTTGGACACCACGGCTTTGTAGTCGCCCTCACCAAGCAGTTGGGCAATGTTCTTGCCCGTGCTCTTGCGACAGGCTTCGTCGAGGTCGGCATAGAAGGCGAAACGCTCGATCTGGGCAAAGAATTTCTTTTCAAAGTCGGTGGTAGGCTTGTCATAGTCAGCACCGAGGAACTCGAACATATTCTTGAACATGCGGCTGGCGGCTCCCGAGGCGGGGACGAACTTCACGATGCGCTTGTCGCCGTCGCCTTTGTAAGCGTCCCATGCGGAGAGATAGAACTTCTGTTCTTCGGGGATGGGAGCCATGATGCCCCGGCCGATGGAGGCCGCGCCTTCCAGTTTCAGGTATGGGAAACCTTTCTCAAAACAGGCCAGCTGCTCGGTGATTTGCGCTTCACTGATGCCTTTTTTGGCCATTAACTCTTTGTCTTCTTGTGTCAACATATGATATACTGTTTTAATGTTTCCATAAAATCTATTAAGATTCGGTTATTTCGTCTGCCAAAAATAGACAAACTTCCGATAAGATGCTAATAAATTCTATATTTTTTTGAATGTTCATGTTGCCTATGAATGAAATTTCTTACCTTTGTAATATGGGAAGAGCTAACGGTGGCCTCTCTGCCGCCTGCGTGCTTTGCAGAATATAAAGGAGATATTTTTCGGACAACTATGGAAGAGAACGCATTTTTCACCGAACAGGAGCGCAAGCAACTGTTTACATTATATAAGGAGTTGCTCGCCCTGTCGGGAGGCACACTCCGGAGCGACGACTACCGCAAGCTGAAGGCGCGCCTCATCGAGGCCACCGCCAACAACTCGCTACAGCGTGACAACTTCGGGATGAACCCCGTCATCAAGAACATGCAGACGGCCATCATCGTGGCGGACGAGATAGGCATGCAGCGCGCCTCCATTCTGGGCATCATGCTGCATGACAGCGTGAAGGCCCACTCGCTGACCACGGAGCAGGTACACGAGGAGTTTGGCGAGGACGTGGCGGGCATCATCCGCGGACTGATTCGCATCAACGAGCTCTATGCCAAGAGTCCTACGGTGGAGTCGGAGAACTTCCGCAACCTGTTGCTCTCGTTCGCCGAGGACATGCGCGTCATCCTCATCATGATAGCCGACCGCGTGAACGTGATGCGGCAAATAAAGGATTCCCCCAACGAGGCCGCCCGTATCCAGGTGGCCAACGAGGCGGCTTACCTCTATGCGCCGCTGGCGCACAAGCTGGGTCTCTACAAGCTGAAGTCGGAACTGGAGGACCTGGCCCTGAAGTACACCGAGCACGATGTCTATTACCATATCAAAGAGAAGCTGAACGAGACGAAAGCCTCGCGCGACCGCTACATCGCCTCGTTCATCGCCCCCATACAGAAGAAGCTGGAGGAGGCGGGACTGAAGTTCCACATGAAGGGACGCACCAAGTCCATCCACTCCATCTGGCAGAAGATGAAGAAGCAGCACACCAACTTCGAGGGCATCTACGACCTGTTTGCCATCCGCATCATCCTGGACTCCCCTATCGAGAAGGAGAAACAGGAGTGTTGGCAGGCTTACTCCATCGTTACGGACATGTACCAGCCCAACCCCAAGCGTCTGCGCGACTGGCTCTCCATCCCGAAGAGCAACGGCTACGAGTCGCTCCACATCACGGTGATGGGCCCGGAGAGCAAATGGGTGGAGGTGCAGATACGCACCGAGCGCATGGACAACATCGCCGAACGGGGCGTGGCGGCGCACTGGCGCTACAAAGGCGTTAAGGGCGAGAGCGGCCTGGACGAGTGGCTCAACTCCATCCGCGAGGCGTTGGAGAACAGCGACAACGACATGCAGGCCATGGACCAGTTCAAGATGGACCTCTATCAAGACGAGGTGTTCGTCTTCACCCCCAAGGGCGACCTCTACAAGTTGGCCAAGGGAGCCACGGTGCTCGACTTCGCCTTCCACATCCACTCCAACGTGGGCTGCAAGTGTATCGGCGGCAAGGTGAACGGCCGAAACGTGCCTATCCGTTACGAACTGAGCAGCGGTGACCAAGTGGAAATCATGACCTCGAACACACAGACACCCAAACGCGACTGGCTCAACATCGTCCACACCTCGCGGGCACGCACCAAGATACGCCAGGCACTGAAGGAAATATCCGTACGCCAGGCCAACTTCGTGCGCGAGACGATAGACCGCAAATTCAAGAACCGCAAGATAGAGTACGACGAGGGCGTGATGATGCGGCTCATCAAGAAAGAGGGATTCAAGGAGGTGACGGACTTCTACCAGAAGATTGCCGAGGGAGACCTCGACGTGAACGATGTCATCGACAGCTACCTGGCCCTGCAAAAGAAGGAGACGGAGGTGACGGAAGTGGCACGCAGCGCCGAAGGCTTCAACACCGCCGCGCTGGACGAGAATCTGAAAAGCAACAGCGGATCGGACGTGCTGGTGATTGACCGCAACCTGAAGGGCATCGACTTCACGCTGGCGAAATGTTGCAACCCCATCTACGGCGACGACGTATTCGGTTTCGTCACCGTCAACGGGGGCATCAAGATTCACCGGCAGGATTGCCCCAACGCCCCCGAGATGCGCGCGCGGTTCGGCTACCGCATCGTGCCGGCACGCTGGGCGGGCAAGAGCAAGGGTACGCAATACCCCATCCGACTGAGCGTCATCGGCAACGATGACATCGGCATCGTGAACAACATCACCTCCATCATCTCGAAGGAGAGCAACATCCTGTTGCGTTCCATCTCCATCGACTCACACGACGGCCTCTTCTCGGGCTCGCTCATCGTGATGGTGGACGACACCTCCAAACTGGAAGCACTCATCAAGAAAATCCGTGGCGTGAAAGGGGTGAAACAAGTGGCACGAAACTGAAGCTGATACATCTCATCAGCTTCAGTTTCGTGCCAGTAATCAGTAAGGGGAGGCCTTACTTCTTCAGCCTACCGAACTTGTAGACGGTGTGCGTGTAGTAAGTCTGTCCGGGTCGCAGCACGGTGCTGGGGAACTGCGGCTTGTTGGGACTGTCGGCAAAGTGCATCGTCTCGAAGCAGACGGCGCCGCGGCGCGGATAAGCCACCTCGTTCTTACCGATGGTCTTGCCGTCGAGCCCGTTGGCCGTGTATACATGCACGCCCGGTTCCGTGGTGTAGACATCCAAGGTGCGCCCACTCACCGAGTCCACTTGATGGACCGCCGCTTTCCGGTCGTCACCGTTGGTATTGACCACCCAGCAGTGGTCGTATCCGGCCGTCACCTTCAGTTGGGCGTCGTCGGCATTGATGTCCTTCCCTATCAGCTTCAGTTCCTTGAAGTCGAACGGCGTGCCCTTCACCGGCATCAGGTTGCCCGTGACGCATTTCGTAGCGTCGTACTCAACCAGGTAGTCACCGTCCACCTGCATGTAGGTGGTCTCGATGGAGCGGTTCAGGTCGCCCGTGATGTTGAAGAACGAGTGGTGCGAGAGGTTGAGCACGGTCGGTTTGTCCGTAGTGGCCTCGTAAGTGATGTCCAGGGCGTTGTCGTCCCTCAGCTTATAGGTAAGGTGTACGCTCAGTGTGCCGGGGAAACCGCTCTCGCCGTCGGGCGACGTGTAATAGAGATGCAGTGTCCGCGCGTCTTCCTGGCGCGGATTCCACACGCGGTTGGCAAAGCCCGGCTTACCGCCGTGCGTACAGTGAGGTTTGCCGTCCAGTTGGTAGGTGACTCCGTCCAGCGTGAAGCTTGCGCCTTGGATGCGGCCGATGTAGCGGCCTACCGCTGATCCGTAGTTCTGTCGGATAGTGGCGTACTCCTGTATGGTGGGAAATCCCGTCACCACGTCCTCCAGTTTGCCATTGCGGTCCGGCACCATGAGCGACACCACCCGACCGCCGTAGTTGGTGATGCAGGCCTCCATACCGTTTTTGTTCTTCAGCACGAACAGGTCGGTATACTTTCCGTCAATCTCCGTCTGGAAGTTTTTGCGCAGCAGTCCCGATTTCGTTACGCTCTGTGCCGTCAACTGACTGCCAGTCAACATCATGCCGCACAGAATGGCAAGGTTCATAAAGATGTTTTTCATTTTTCTGGTAATTTGTGTTACTTCAATCGGCCGCTAAATTATACATTTTTATGCTCCATTTCAAACATTATTGGCGTAAAGTTCATAACTTTGCCTTCCGTATAACGACTAAAATGGGATATGATGAAAAAGTTCCTCTTCTCCATCGTGTTGGCCGTGTTGGCCACAGGTATTACGTGGGCACAGACTTCCAAATCCGAAATAACCTTCGAGAATGTGAACCACGACTTCGGGACCATCAACGAGGCTGACGGACCGGTGACGTGCGTCTTCAAGTTCAAGAACACCGGTACGGGCGTGTTGGTGATTTATCAGGCCATCGCCTCTTGTGGATGCACTTCGCCCACCTTCCCCAAAGAGCCCATCAAACCGGGTGCGACGGGTGAGATAAAGGTGACGTACAACGGCACCGGCAAACATCCGGGCAAGTTCGAGAAAGTGATTATCCTCCGCACCAACACGAAGGACGAAATCGTCCGTCTGCGCGTAAAGGGAACGATGATCGGGAAGAGCGAGTGACGACTGACGATGCCGAAGCATCCCCCCCGCACGTCTCCTGGCCATTCCCAATGGAATCCTCATCTGTTTTTCCGCAGATAGATACTGTGGTCGATGACGGAGGGCAGCTCGTTTTTGTAGTGCGTCACCATGATGAGGGTCTTCTCGCGTCGCTGACAGAAAGTCTCTATCACGTCCTTCGCCAGACGACGGTTGCGCATGTCCAGTCCATGGAGCGGCTCGTCGAGCACCAACAGTTCGGGGTCTTTCACGAAAGCGCGTGCCAACAGGGCAAGGCGTTGTTCACCGCTGGAGAGCTGGAGGAAGTTGCGGTCGCGCAAGTCGGCGATGCCGAAGATGTCCATCCACCAAGTACACTTGGCCAATTCCTCTTCCGTGGAGCGGTGGTAGAGACCGATGGAGTCGTGCAGTCCCGACGCTACGATGTCGATGGTGGGGAGATTCTTCAGGTAGGCGCGGTGCATCTCCGGTGAGACGTAACCGATGTGTTTCTTTATTTCCCAAATGCTTTCGCCCGTTCCGCGCTTGCGGCCAAAGAGCGAGATGTCGCAGGCATAAGACTGTGGGTTATCGGCACAGACGAGACTCAGCAAGGTGGACTTGCCCGAGCCGTTGTCTCCCGAGAGTGCCCACTTTTCACCGCACAGCACGCTCCAGTCCAACTCCTTGAGGATGGTGCGCTCCCCGTAGCGGATGGAGACTTTGTGGAGGTCCACGATGTGGTCGGCGTGCAACAGGTCCGGCCGGTACGGCAAGTCGAGGATGCGCCGACGCTTCTCCTCACTCAGCACATGAGCGGGCACGGCCTCCTCTTGGGCTATGTATTCCTCCTTGGTCATCTTGGCGCCGCACACCCTGTCGCGCACCGGCACGACGTGGGTGATGAACCGCGGAATGTCGTCCGTCTTGGAGAGAACCAGTATGATTTGCAG
>CAVFNZ010000119.1:0-6839 GCA_963624095.1 Clostridium sp. CAG:217
CTGTCCGGCACCTATGTGCAGATGTTGACGGAGAACATCCCCAACTACAGGGGAGCCGCCGAGCCTTTTGCTCTGGGCTATGTGCCCGGTCCCTGGATGCAGAGCATCCAAGTCTCCAAAGGTGCGTCGTCGGTAAAGAACGGCTACGAATCCATCACCGGACAAATCAATATCGAGTTCAAGAAACCGCAGGCGGAAGAGGTAATCAACGCGAACCTCTTCGGTGATACGATGAACAAACTGGAGGCCAACTTCGATGCCAACGTGCATCTGAATAAACGGCTCAGTACGGCTCTGCTCGGACACTACGAGAACAACAATTCCTCGCACGACGAGAACGGGGACGGCTTCATGGACTCACCGAAGGTGCGCCAGTATAACCTGCAGAACCGTTGGGCGTGGATGGGCGACCACTATGTGTTCCAGGCTTCGGTCAAGGCTTTGAAGGAGGAACGGACGAGCGGACAGGTGTCCCACTCGCATTCCGGTGCTGACGTGCCTGTCTCTCCCGTCCACGGACTCTATCGCATCGGCATTGAGACGGAACGTTACGAGGCGTTCGCCAAGAACGCGTACATCTTCGATAAGGAGACAAGTACAAACGTTGCCCTCATCCTTGCGGGAAGCATGCATCGACAAGAGGCGGAATATGGCCACAAGAGTTACGACGTAAACCAAAAGAACGCCTATGCTTCGCTGATGTTCGAAACGAACTTCGACAAGCGGAACAGTCTCTCCGCGGGATTGAGCCTCAACTATGACTACTATCATCAGGACTATAACTTGCAAAACGTGGAGGGAGCTGCCGGGCGGAACGATATCGAGAAAGAGACCGTGCCCGGTGCTTATGTGCAGTACACCTACAACCTCGATGACAAATTGGTGCTGATGGGTGGCTTGCGTGCCGACCATAGCAGCTTGTTCGGTAACTTCGTAACCCCACGCGCCCACGTTCGTTTCGCTCCCAATGAGGTGGTGAATCTCCGCCTCTCGGCCGGCAAGGGCTACCGCACCAATCATGTGTTGGCGGAGAATAACTACCTGTTGGCAAGCGCAAGGACGGTGCGTGTTGACGACAACCTGAAACAGGAAGAGGCGTGGAACTTCGGTGTAAGCTCTTCGTTCTACATCCCTTTGTGGGGACAGACGCTCACCCTGAACGCGGAATATTATTATACCGATTTCGATAACCAACTGGTAGTGGACATGGATACAGACCCTCATGCCGTACACTTCGGCAACCTGGCGGGGCGGTCTTATTCCCACACCATGCAGGTGGATGCCACCTATCCGCTTTTCAAGGGTTTCACGCTGACGGGAGCTTACCGATTGACGGACGTGAAGTCCACGTACGGAGGCGTGCGGATGGAACGCCCGTTGACCAGTCGCTACAAAGGATTGGTTACGGCATCGTACCAAACGCCGCTGGCTTTGTGGCAGTTCGATGTCACCCTGCAGATGAACGGCGGGGGTCGGATGCCTAATCCCTACGAACTGGCGGATGGCACTCTGTCGTGGCAACGACGCTATGGCTCGTTTGAACAGGTGAGTGCGCAGATTACCCGTTGGTTTCGGCATTGGTCGGTCTATGTGGGAGGCGAGAACCTCACTTCGTTCAAGCAGAAGAATCCCATCGTTGCCGCCGCCGACCCGTGGGGCGACAAGTTCGACTCTACCATGGTGTGGGGGCCGGTGCATGGTGCGATGTTCTACATCGGCCTGCGCTTCAACTGGAACAAATAGAAGAAAGATAGTTTAACCAATAATGAATAAACGTATGAAATCAAAAGTATGGATGCTGTTCGCCGCTCTCTGTATGGCCTTGGCGGTGAACGCAAAAGACATCAAGACCGTTGTGTTCAAAACCTCTCCCGAGATGCAGTGCGCCAACTGCGAGAACAAGATAAAGAGCAACCTGCGCTTCGAGAAGGGCGTGAAGGAGATTGTCACCAACCTGACCACCAAAGAGGTGACCATCACCTACGATGCCGACAAGACCACGGTGGAGAACCTGGTTGCCGGCTTTGCCAAGATTAACTACAAGGCTACCGTAGCTACGGGCAAGGCTTGCGAGAAAGGAACTTGCGGCAAGGAGAAGGCTGAGAAGACCGGAAAGACGGAGAAGAAAACTCAGAAGCCCGACGGCCAGAGCGGAGCCACCAAGAAATAACGGACAGGTGACTACGAAAGGAAAAGCCCCCGCAAACCGAAAGGATTGCGGGGGCTAAACGTTTATGTAGGAACGAGCCTTATTTGCTCAGAGCCAAAGCCACGTTAACGGCGCAAGCTACCGTACAACCTACCATCGGGTTGTTGCCGATACCCAGGAAGCCCATCATCTCCACATGAGCGGGAACTGATGAAGAACCTGCGAACTGTGCGTCGGAGTGCATACGACCCATTGTGTCCGTCATACCGTAAGAAGCGGGACCTGCCGCCATGTTGTCCGGGTGCAATGTACGTCCCGTACCGCCTCCGGAAGCAACGGAGAAATAAGCCTTACCGGCCAGGATGCGCTCCTTCTTGTAAGTACCTGCTACCGGGTGCTGGAAACGGGTCGGGTTGGTGGAGTTGCCGGTGATGGAAACGTCCACGTTCTCGTGCCACATGATGGCTACGCCTTCGCGTACATCGTCAGCGCCATAGCACTTAACCTTTGCACGGGGACCGTCAGAGTACGGAGTCTCCTTTACGATGTTCAGTTCACCGGTGTAGTAGTCGAACTTCGTCTGAACGTATGTGAAGCCGTTGATACGTGAGATGATCATGGCGGCGTCCTTGCCCAATCCGTTCAGGATGCAGCGCAACGGGTTCTTGCGTACCTTGTTGGCCATCTCTGCGATTTTGATAGCGCCCTCAGCGGCGGCGAATGACTCGTGACCGGCGAGGAAAGCGAAGCACTGTGTCTCCTCGCGGAGCAGACGTGCGGCCAAGTTACCGTGACCCAAACCTACCTTACGGTCGTCGGCAACAGAACCGGGGATGCAGAACGCCTGCAAGCCGATGCCGATAGCCTCGGCGGCGTCAGCTGCGTTTTTGCAACCTTTCTTCAATGCGATGGCGGTACCTACCACATAAGCCCACTTCGCGTTCTCGAAGCAGATCATCTGCGTGTCTTCGCAAGTCTTGTAAGGATCCAACCCGGCAGCGTCGCAAATAGCGTTAGCCTCTTCGATATCTTTGATACCATTTTCGTTCAAGGCAGCGAGAATCTGCTTGATACGGCGATCTTGACTTTCAAATTTTACTTCTCTAATCATATTCCGGTCCTCCTTATTCTTTACGTGGGTCAATAGATTTAACAATTCCCTGCTCAGGTTTCGTGCGGCCGTATGTGCCGGTCACGCTCTTCAGAGCCTCGTCGGCGGGAACGCCCTTCTTGATGGCATCCATGAACTTGCCCATGTGAACAAACTCATAACCGCAAACCTGATCGTCTTTGTCGAGGAACATCTTGGTGATGTAGCCTTCGGTAAGTTGCAGGTAACGCGTGCCTTTCAGCTTCGTTCCGTACAGCGTACCCATCTGGCTGATAAGTCCCTTGCCCAGGTCTTCCAGGCCGGCACCGACAATCAGACCGCCTTCGGAGAAAGCTGACTGTGTACGTCCGTAAACAATCTGAAGGAAGAGCTCGCGCATAGCTGTGTTGATAGCGTCACAAACCAAGTCGGTGTTCAATGCTTCCAAGATGGTCTTGCCGGGCAGAATCTCCGATGCCATAGCGGCGGAGTGGGTCATACCCGAGCAACCGATTGTCTCTACCAGACACTCTTCGATAACGCCTTCCTTCACGTTCAGCGTCAGTTTGCAGGCACCCTGCTGGGGAGCGCACCAACCGATTCCGTGGGTTAAACCTGAGATGTCCTTGATTTCCTTTGCCTGTACCCACTTGCCTTCTTCAGGGATGGGAGCCGGTCCGTGATTGGGGCCTTTGGCTACACAGCACATGTTTTCTACTTCGTGAGAATAAGTCATATTCTAATCGTTTTTGGTAATAAATTAGTTACATCATATTCGTCCGCCGGAGGAAAGCCATGCCCTCCCTCGGTTTCGTGCGCAAAATTACATGTTTTGTTTCGCCTGTGCAAACACCAGAATATAAAAATAGGACAATAAGTTGCGCCCACGGGTTATTATCCGTACTTTTGCCCGGTTAATTTTGAACGCTTATGCCAAACGACACACAGATACGGATTGCGGACGAGTCGCTCAAACAAGCGGCGGCCGAAGGTATGGACGCTTTTCTGCAAGCGATTATCGACAAGTACTTGGAGGCCATTCACGGCCAGTTGAACGCCGACACGATGTCGCTGCTCAACGGCAACCAACACACGCTGCTCGGCTACTACATCCTGCGGCGCGAACTGATGGACGGGGGCTTCGTGCAGCTGATACAGAACGGCTATGGTCCCTACATTTTCGAGAACCCGTTTGCCAAGGCGATGAAGCAATATGGCCTGTCCGAACTCTCTAAACTGGTTTATAGGGCGCATGACATCTATGCGGCGCACAAGGCGGACCTTACCAAAGAGCGGTCGGAGGACGATTTCATGGCCATGTACGAACAGTATGCCGGGTTCGATGACCTGGAGGAGGCTTTCATCGAAGAGGAGGAGGAGCTCACCTCACGGCTGGCCCTCTATGTGGATGAACATCTCGACGACTTCATCACGGTGGCGTAAGCGAACGGACAAATGTTTAAAAAATGAAGAAAAAACAAAATGCGGAGGAGGGGTATAGATAGTTTTTATACATTTGCACCGGTTTGCTCTCAAACAACTATTGTAACTATAACGCACAAGAAGTATGATAAAGAAATTGAAATTATCGGTGTGGGTCTTGTTCGCCGTTCTGGCGACAACCCTGACATCTTGCTTGGGTGACAGCGAAAACACCCAGTACATCTCCGGAGTGGGTACAGTAGCCTCCTCCAATTCCATTATGCTGGACAACGGCCTGTACGTGCAGTTGACGGATTTGTCCTCATCACTTACGTTGGGCGACCGTATTTACATCTATGGCACTGCCGATGGTGACGCTTACCAGGCGGCCGTGGCCAAGCTACAGGCTGGTGAGAGGGCGACATTGACGCTCCAAAGCCTCTACCAAGGCGGCATCTTCGAAACCTGCGAAGAGTTTCTGAGTAACCCTGACAATTATGAGGATAATCTCGACGATTGTCTCTCTTCCGCTGTCTCGGGTTTGAGCTGGAACGGATATGGCTCTTTCGGCAACGGGTATCTGAACTTCAACGTGTCGGGCGACTATTATTTGGACAAGTCGAAAAAATTGGTGCCCGTAGAGTTCACGCTGTTGGCGAAGACCGTAGACCCCGCCAACAAGAAAATTGAGCTGGTGCTGGTTTATGACAACGCCGAGTCGCAGTGCGTAGGCACGGACGGCAAGGTGCTGGACGGCTACTCAAAGGTGACGGGCAACACCATCCCCGTGTCATGTGACCTGAGCAGTCTCTACTATACGCTTTCTGCAGCAGGTGTGGCGGATACTGACGAGATATCGTTGTCGGTGGCCTATGTGACCAAGTCCGCGGAGTCCGGCGCGACCAAAGAGGTCTGCGCTGACGGCGACGCTCTGAACGGCATGTACGGAGGCAAGAACTACTTCACGCTCTCTATTCTGAAGAGACAATACAGGTTGTACTGATAAACTTACGTCGATTGAATTACAAGGAACGGATAAATAGGTTGTTGTTACTGATTTCCTCCCCTGCGAAAGCATGGGAGGAAATTCGTCTTGAAGAGAATAGCCAAAACGTGATGAGCGGTTTTGTCTATCCCCTCATCGGCTTGTGCGGTCTGGCGGTATTTCTGGGCAGCCTCTCCTTCGGCTTCGGGATGGAGTCGTTCCGGATGGTACTCACCGAAGTGAGTGCCATGGTGATATCGTTGTTCCTTGGCTATTTTGTCGCCGTCTATTTAGTCAACGGCGTGACGGCGGCGATGTTGGGTCGGGAGTCACGGGTACTGCAAAGTCAGCTGTTGGTGGGCTATGGTCTGTCGGTCATCATGGTACTCAACATCGTGTTGGGTCTGTTCCCGAGTTTCTTCCTCATCTACTGGCTGTTGCAGTTCTATATTATGTACATAGTGTGGGAGGGCGCCAACAAACTCATGGAGGTGCCCGAACAAAAGATGATGTTCTATTCCATTGTCGTGTCCGCAATACTGATTCTGGTTCCGTTCATCATCCGTAAGGTTTTTAATTTCCTGTCGGCCACGATGGGGTAAACAGAGGAGGAAAGGTATGAAAAGCGCAGCACAGATTAACATCAAGAACAAACGTGCCTCGTTTGACTATGAGTTCATTGACACCTACACGGCGGGCATCGTGCTCACGGGTACGGAGATAAAGTCCATCCGTCTGGGCAAGGCGAGCCTGGTGGACACCTTCTGCTTCTTCTCCAATGGCGAGTTGTGGGTGAAGAACATGCATATCGCCGAATATTTCTATGGGTCGTACAATAACCACGCTGCGCGGCGCGACCGCAAACTGTTGCTCAATAAGAAGGAGCTGGAAAAGCTACAGCGCGGCACGAAGGAGAATGGCTTCACCATTGTCCCCACTCGTCTGTTCATCAACGAAAAAGGCTTGGCGAAGGTGGTCATCGCCCTGGCGAAAGGCAAGAAGCAATATGACAAACGGGAGTCGCTCAAGGAGAAAGACGACCGCCGCGAGATGGACCGTATGTTCAAGCACTGATTCCTCTCTTTTTTGATATATTCTCCGGGTGGACTTATGGATGGTGGCTCCATCAAGGATATGGATGTGATGAACATGGCTTCCCGTCGCCGCAACCCTGTACTTGCCGACATCTTCAG
>CAVFNZ010000120.1:0-6809 GCA_963624095.1 Clostridium sp. CAG:217
CTTCACTTGGAGAGTTTCTCCCGTCGGACGAAAGTGCCGCCTTTGACGTGAACCATCTCGATGGCGAACTGCTATTCTTCAGTTCAGCCAATTCAAGCGAAACCATGGCACTGATGAAACGGAGTGACGGCAGTTATTGGTTAGACATAGCCTGTTTCTACAACGTTGTGGACGACGGGAAGATGTCTCGACGCTCCGTTTCTCTGGCAGGATGCCAAAACATTGGCCAGGCTACCTGCTATGCGGCGGGTCAATCAAGCCCCATACTCTTCTATGGAGCCGGCAACACTATTTATTCATTCAGCTATTCGACCGGACAAACCGAGGCATTGGAGCTGTGGACTGGCGATGCAGGAGACACCATAACAAGCATGTTGGTTATGCCTTATGGGGGATTCCCGACCGGCGGAAAGGTGCTCTTTACTTCCGTATGGAATGAAGGGAAGAACGAAGGAAAAGTAGTGGAAATTGAATTCGACTCAACTACGGGTAGAGTGAATAACTACTGGGGATTAATGTTCGGCGGACAGCCAACTCCGCAAGTTTATGAAGGCTTTGGGAAAATCTTCTCCATGGTAGCTCCCTTATAAAGATATCCATTTAATATTAACTCAATAAACAATTAACACATTAAAAAGAATGATTATGAAATCAATTTTCTCAAAATGTTTGATGGTTCTTGCATGCATCGCTTTTGTTACGCCATGCAAATCGCAGGACTCTTACAAGATTAACGGTAACGCCCAAGGTTTTACCGAAGGAGCAAAAGTCACATTAAAGCTTGCGGCCACGCATGAAAACGCCCCGAAAGTAATAGCGGAAACCACTATACACAACGGCACTTTCAAACTGAGCGGAACCCTTGATGGTCCTCGGTTATGCACGCTTACGATAATAGAATCCAATCGTCAGTTTGGTTCAGATAAGCTAATGGTGGAAAACAAGGAAATGACCGTGAACATAGTCCCCGGAGTTGCTGAACGCCCCGGTTATACGCCATTCAAGTCTTTCAACGTATGCGGTTCAGACTTGAACAAGGAATTCCGTGAGAAATCCGCATTCCGTGACAGGTTAGACAGTGTCTACACCGCCTATCAAGATCAGGGAAAAGAAATCATGGACAAAATCAATGCCGCCAGAGACGCGGGAAAAGCCGAGGAGGTTGAGAAGCTGAAGAATACGGAAGCCTACAAGACCTATAAACAAGCGGATCGGAATTTCTTTAATTTGGTAGAGGAGACCATGGTGTCTGAATTCAAGAAAAACGGCGACTCCTTTTGGGGACCGCTACTGGTATTGTTGAATGTCAACTACTTTACTCCGAACGACCCGAAGTTCACGAAACTGTATGAAGGTTTCTCGGAAGAGGCAAAAAACAGTTTCTATGGACAGGTGTTAAAGAAGCAGTTGTTTGTGGAGGGGTTGACCAACAAGGCAAACCCGGGCTTTGCATTGCCCGACAGGGACGACAACGTGAAGTCCTATGCAGAGTTGAGCAAAGGCAAGAAAGTGGTTCTCATCGACTTTTGGGCATCTTGGTGCAATCCGTGCCGCAAATCAATTCCTCAGTTGAAGGAGATTTACAAGGACCTCGCCGGCAAGGGTTTGGAGATTATAAGCGTTTCCATCGACAAAAAGAAAGCCGATTGGGTGAAGGCTCTCGATGTGGAGCAACTTCCCTGGCCCTGTCTGTTGGACACCCAGGATGTCTTCGGCTCCAAATATAATGGCCGGGCCGTACCTACGTTCGTTTTGGTAGACGCGAATGGGATGGTCATCAGTGACACCCTTAGGGTAAACGACCTGCGCGCCAAGATTGAATCTCATCTCTCTAAATAACCACCTTACCTAAGGTTACGGGCCTTTCCGGGATAGCTGGCAACAGCGAACCCGGAAAGGCTCTGTCATTTCCGCCGCCGCGAGGCTTCCGTCGCCCAACCAGACAAAGGAACGGCTCCCCGATTCGTGCAAAGTTGAAGGTTATCAGGTAAAATATTTGCATCGCATGGATATTCTGTCTATCTTGCGCCTT
Source organism: Clostridium sp. CAG:217 (assembly GCA_963624095.1). GTDB lineage: Bacteria > Bacteroidota > Bacteroidia > Bacteroidales > Bacteroidaceae > Phocaeicola_A. Next base: position 2,033 of record CAVFNZ010000120.1, read on the forward strand.
GTTAATCGCTAAGGATTGAATATGGTCTATCACAACTTGCAAAGCTACCTTTGCCGACACATAATGCACACGCCATGAACTGTATAAGAAGACTCTGGGCGACTTGCTGCCGATTCCGCCGCCGTCGCGGGTACGGCATCCACTCACCGTATGTTTACGGGTTGGTGAGGGATGTCCTCTACGACTCGTCACGCTATTACGCCCTCGACCTGCTGGGGGAGGAACGGACATGGCTCGACCGGGCCAAGCCCGGCCATCTCCATTATCCCCACTCATCGGACAAACGGCTCTTCAAGTTGGTGAACCGCTTCCAGCCGCGGGTGGTGGTGGAGGTCGGCACCGGTTCGGGACTGAGTACCGAATACATGGCGGCGGCCAAGAAGCTGGACTGGTGCGTCACCTTCGACAAGGAGTTGCCTCCCTATGTGACGGACCGCCTGCGCCCCTGCGGCATCGAATGCCGCCAACTGCCCGACGAGCCGGGCACGGCGTTGCAGGGATTCGCCGAGATAGGATTGCTCCATATCGCCCATACGGAAGCCTATCGGGAGCTGTTCGACGAGGCGTGGCCACACCTCTCCGCCCGTTCGTTGGTGGTGGTCGAGGGCATACACGACAACAAGGCGAAACTGGCGTGGTGGAAGACCGTCATTGCCGACGATCGGGTGGGGATGACCTTCGACCTCTATGACATGGGCGTGGTGTTCTTCGACCTTTCACGCCCCAAACAACATTTCAAGATATAGTGTATCCTAACCAATATCAACAACATATGAAGAAGAGCGGAATTTATACCAAGACCGGTGACGCGGGGATGACGAGCCTGGTGGGTGGCGTGCGCGTGCCCAAGCTGCACGTGCGGTTAGAGGCTTACGGCACGGTGGACGAGCTGAACGCCGAGATAGGCCTGCTCATCACCTATGTGAACGACGAGACGGAACGGGAAGTGCTGACCCGGGTGCAAAACGTCCTCTTTGTCGTGGGTGCCTACTTGGCCACCGACCAAAGTCAACGCACGTTGAGGGAAGGCAGTCAGGTAGACCCGAAGGAGGTGGAGGCGTTGGAGAGTGCCATCGACCGCGTCGACGGGTCGTTGCCTCCACTCAAACTGTTCGTTTTGCCGGGAGGCTCGCGCGGAGCCGCCGTCTGTCATGTTTGCCGCACGATATGCCGGAGGGCCGAACGCCGCATACTGGCCGTCGCGGCGGAGAGCGACGTGGACCCCACCCTGTTGGCCTACGTCAACCGCCTCTCCGATTACCTCTTCGTCCTCTCCCGAAAAATCAACAAACTGGAAGGGAACGATGAAATTATATGGAGAAAATGTTGTAAGTGACGGATTTTGTTCTACTTTTGCGCCAAATTTCAGAAAAGGAGTTTTTTAATTAATAGTAGATTATGTATTGGACATTGGAATTGGCATCAAAACTGGAAGATGCTCCTTGGCCAGCAACCAAGGATGAGTTAATTGACTATGCAATACGCTCAGGATCTCCCCTTGAAGTAATCGAGAACCTGCAGGAGATGGAAGACGAAGGCGAGATATATGAAAGTATTGAAGACATTTGGCCCGACTATCCGAGCAAGGAGGATTTCTTCTTCAACGAGGATGAGTATTAGGCCGTCAACACCGAAGCATTGAGATTCTGCGTGCGACAAGGAACGTTCACCGTCCTTTGTCGCACGCAGTCGTTTTAGCAATGAACGTAACCGGCCAGTCACCAACCGTTGAATAATCTATGGTCCATGGAGTCAAAATCCGCCGTTTCGGAGAGGGTGTTCTGACGACGTACAACCAGGCACCCTCATCCCGTACAACTATAGCACCTCATCCTGTACAGCTATAGCACCTCATCCCGTACAGCCATAGAACCTCATCCCGTACAGCCATAGAACGCCATGTCGTACGGGATGGGAACACCCATAAACAGAGCCTCCAATACTGCCGGATAAAGGTTAATGTATGTTAAGGATGGGGGGGGGAATTGAACACCTTATATATAAAAGAACGTACCTTTGCGCCCCGAGAGCGGAGCGTACCTTGCCTCCGCCTGTAGTTTATGAGACTTAGGAGTCTGGTTTTCTTCACATTGACGTGCCTCTTCATGAGTGCAGCCGCCGTCGGCCGCGACGGTGACACATCGTCGTGTACCCGTCCGCGTGTGGCACTCCGCACCAATGTGGTCTACGATGCGCTCCTCATCCCCAACCTCGGCATGGAGTTCCGCCTCGGCAAGGGGTGGACACTCGGCGGCAGCTGGATGTACGGCTGGTGGAAGAAAGATTACAAGCACCGCTACTGGCGCGCCTACGGCGGTTACGCCACCCTGCGACGCTACTTCGGCACGCGCCGCGACGGCAACCCACTGACGGGACATCACGTCGGCATCTACGGACAACTGCTGACCTACGACATCGAGTTCGGGGGCAGGGGTTACATGGGCGGCCGCCCCGGCGGCTCGCTGTGGGACAAGGCCCACTATGGCGGCGGACTGGAATACGGCTACTCGCTGCCACTCGCCCGGAAGCTCAACCTCGACTTCTCCGTCGGTGTAGGCTACCTCGGCGGCACCTACTACGAATATACACCCAAGGACGGCCACTACGTGTGGGACACCACCAAGTCGCGCCACTGGTTCGGCCCCACGCAGGTTGAGGTCTCGTTGGTGTGGCTTCTCGGAGGCGGCAGTGTCGCGAAAGGAGGCGGACGATGAACGCCTGTCGACACATCGTGACGCGCGTGCGCCGGAGGCTGCTGGCAGCCGCAGGCACGGGCGTGCTGTTCCTCCTGTTGTCGTCGTGCGACCACAAGGAGCTGTGCTTCGACCATCCCCATGGCGGTGAGGTGCAGGTTGTCTTCGACTGGACCGACGCGCCGGATGCCTCACCGGAGTCCATGCGCCTGTGGCTGTTCCCCGAAGACGGCAACAGCAGTTCCGAGATGTATGAGTTCTCGGGCCACACGGGAGGGCGCATCAGCGTCCCCGCCGGACGCTACAAGGCCATCTGCCTCAACTCCGACACGGAGTTCATACTCTATCGCAACACCGAATCCTTCGAGACCTTCGAAGTATATACCCCCAACGGCACACTGGGAGGACGCACGTCGCTGCTCTCCACGCGTGCCGACGACGGCGAGCGCATTGCCGTGTCGCCCGACCGCCTCTACACAGCCCATCTCGACGAGGTGACGATACGCGAGACCACCGACGGACAGACGGTGACGCTCTGTCCGCAGCTCTCGGTCTGTCGCTACCGCATCAGCATAAAGAACGTCGCCAACCTCAACTATGTGTCCCCCGACGGGGTCAGCGGAGCAATCTCCGGCATGGCGGGCGGCTTCCTCGTGGGACAGGGTCGGGGCACCACGGAGCGTGTCACCGTGCCGTTCCAGATAACTTCCGACGGCACGTCGGAGCTGATGGCGGACTTCCTGACCTTCGGCGGGGCCATACTCACCGCCGAGGAGGAGGCTGAGGGCACGACGGTGACGCACGAGCTGCGGATCGATGCCACGCTGACCGACGGCACGACCACGACCTCCACCTTCGACGTGACCAAGCAGGTGAACAGCGGCGATGGAGACGGCAGCGGCACCACCGGCGGTAGCGGCGAGATGGATGTAGAGGTGGAGGACCTGCCACTGCCCAAGCCTCAGCCCAAGCCCGACAGCGGGGGCGGCTTCCAACCCACGGTGGACGAGTGGCGGGAAGTCGATGTGGACATCCCCATGTAGCGCGCCGCAGGGACAGAAGAAAGGGAATAACCAAAATGTTCAATTAATATTTTAGATTTATGAAAACAAAATTCTTATTTGCAGCTCTGGCCACAGCAGCCATGACTGCTTGTTCCACCGACGAGGTCGTCGATGTCAACAAAGGCAACGCCATCTCGTTCCGCACCTCCGTCGACAAGGCGACACGTACCACCGTGTATAGCGCCTCCAGCCTGATGGGCAACTTCAAAGTGACAGCCATCGGCAACAGCGCAACGTACTTTAGCGACTTGGTGGTTACTAAAGGACAAGACAACGCCTGGACTACCGCCAGCACCTACTACTGGCCAAACTACAACCTGAGCTTCTATGCGTACGCTCCGACAGAGCTCACCACCAGCAGCGCAACGGTGAGCATCGCCAACAACGCGCAGACGATATCAAACTTCAAGCCGACTTCTAAAGTTGCGAATCAGCAGGACTTGGTGGTCGCTTTGGCCAAAGACCAGAGCTCATCCACCAGTGCCGTCGCGCTGAACTTCAAGCACGCCCTTTCGCAGGTTGACGTGAAGGCTCAGTGCACGAGAGCGGATGTGCAGGTGAAAGTCCTCGGTGTGAAGCTGGTGAATGTCAAGAACTCGGGTACGTTCACTTTCCCCACCGCAACCACCTCCAATGACGCGACCATCAGCAGCCAATGGAAAGCAGGTGAGTCTACCGGCTCCTATATGTCCGGCGTTTCAACTGCGGTTACGCTGACGAAAGGTGAAACAACCACTACGGCAGCCTCCATTATGGCCACCGGCGACCATTTCCTCATGGTTCCGCAGACACTGACAGCCGGTTCGGTTTCAGGCAGTTCGATTACCGGTGCCTACATCTCCGTGCTCTGCCAGATCAGTGTAAAGCAAGGTGAAAGTGATTCATACACCTCGTTCTTCCCGTCATCATCAGACGAAAGCAAGTACGCTTTCGCGGCTGTACCCCTCAGCGGCACATGGGAAGCCGGCAAGAAGTACACCTACACGCTGAGCTTCGGCGGCAGCGATGGCACCGGCGGTT
>CAVFNZ010000121.1:0-6793 GCA_963624095.1 Clostridium sp. CAG:217
CAAGAAATTTAGTTATATAACCGGAAAACTGACAAGTGAATTCAGGATATGACATCGGGGCGATTCATCGGTTAAACGCAAGCGGTTATATTGGATACCGTAAGTACTTACATCGGGTATCGTAAGTACTTGCGTTCTTCAGACGTTCCGCATGCTTGGGCACAATACGTCAACTTCATCATAAAACGCACGTACGGGCATGTAAACGTACGTTTACCATCATCAGTCCTTCAAACATCCGATGGGGGACAACGTATACTCCGTCCTCTCGGCGAATAGCATATCTCGACGGGCCTGTCAAGACCATCAGGAACGAGGGAGCTTTCATCTTGGTCGTGTCAATCTTGGAAGCCAATGACCTCAGGTTCTTTGCACCCTCTTCTATGTTTTTCTCGCCTCCCAGTTTGATTTCTATCAGTCCATAGTTGCCATTGCGCCCATGGAGGGTCGCACTCCAGACCATTGTTATCCATGTAGTGGTAACACCTATATTTTCAATAAGTTATACATTAATAAATTTGCGGGCAACGATAACAGTTACGCACTTTTAGGTGATTTCATTGTGCACTTTGAGGATTTTCGTCGTGTCTTATTCCACCCGCCTCCAACCCAAGAGACCTTTCCCCTCTTCGTCAAGTTCGATGCCCAGACCGATGACCTGACGCTTGTCGGCCTTGAATGGTTCCATGTATTGGCGGTCGAGGATTTGCCGCGAGGCGGCATCCTTGCCGCCGTTGTTTCTCAGTTTGAGTTCGATGACATAGACGTAGCGGGAGGTTTGGACGGTCATGTCTATCCGTCCCGTGGCAATCATCTTCTCCACTTCCACCTTCAGACCGATGGCATTGAAGATGGTACTAATGATGAGACGATAGCGTTCCTCCATATTCATCGAGGCGAGTTTCTTGTTGCTGTAGGGCACATCGGCAACGAGTGCCTTCATGGCCTTCATGGCTTCGTCAATGTCACCGATTTGCATCATTTTCAACAAGAGACTTTGGGTGGAGATGGCTTGTGACCTTGTGCGGAGCGTTAAGGCTGGAACAACGAGCTTGTAGAGTGCCTGCCTCACTTCTTCATTCGGGAATCCCAACGTATAGACACCGTCTTCATAACCGGTGATGGTAAGATAGCCCGATTGATAGAGAAACAGCTCAGACCCGCCATCGCTCACATCGCAAGTTTCCAACGTCGTGCCGTCGACATAGCAGTGGTCGAAATGTTCCAGCGAGACATCCATGTTGTCCACGAACTTGGGAAGCAGCGATGTCGCTCCTGAAGCCGCCCAAAAGTTCCTTATCTTGGACAGATCCAAGGCATTGATGAGGCTGAACGGGTTATAAATATCCACCATGTTTTCCTCACTGAAGTGGTAGCCGTCATAATAATCCTTCAGCTTGTCATGAACCTGCTGCAGAGTCCATCCGTTTACATCCGCCATTTTTTCCAACTCTGGCTGAAAGTTCTCACTGATTTCCTCCTCCGTGATTCCGCAGATAGTAGCATATTCCGGCAGAAAACTAATGTTGGTAAGGTTATTCAACACAGAGAACAGGGATATTTGGGTGAACTTGGTGATGCCCGTGATGAACACCAACCGCTCGTACTCGTCATCGGCTTTCAGAATGGCGAACACCTCGCGGTAAACCTCCGTACACCTGTCGTGCTCGGGGGTGTTCCAAGAGTGTTGGAGGGGTGAGTCGTATTCGTCGATGAGAATGGCAACCCTCAGCCCTGTCTGATTGTACGCAGTAACAATAATATCGCTGAAACGGTCGGCAAGTTGCGCGGTGGGGTCTGGAGTAATAGCGTATTTATTTTCGTATTCCCTGAAGCGCAAATTTAGATAGGAACGCAACGTCTCCGCGTTTGCTCCGCCACGACTGAGGTCGAGGCGAATGACGGGATACTGTTTCCAGTCCTTTTCCAGTTGCATAATCTTCAGCCCCTCGAAGAGTTCTTTTCGCCCTTCAAGGTACGTCTGCAACGTATCGACAAGGATGGACTTGCCGAACCTGCGTGGACGGCTCAGATAGTTGTATTGTTTGCCGCTATTCGCCAAATTCCAAACGATGTCGGTCTTGTCGACGTAGAGATAGCCATCTTCCCTAATCTTTTTGAACGACTGGATGCCTGCCGGTAGTTTTCTGCCATTGATGTTTGCCATGTCCAATTCTCCTTTCGTTGGCAAAGATACGCAAACCCCATCGTATTTTCAAGGGTCGGTGAGACAAATCCGTGGATTACCGATGAGAGTTGATTGTTGTCCGGCATCGATTTTTTCTTCCGTTCTACCCGTTGGCTGAATTAATTTAGTGCATACTTAATTCTGCCGATGGGTAGAGTTTTATCATCAGTCCTTCAAGCATCCGATGGGGACAACGTATACTCCGTCCTCTCGGCGAATGGCATATCTCGACGTGCCTGTCAAGACCATCAGGAACGAGGGAGCTTTCATCTTGGTGGTGTCAATCTTGGAGCACAATGACTTCAGGTTCTTGGCACCCTCCTCTATGTTTTTCTCGCCACCCAGTTTGATTTCTATCAGTCCATAGTTGCCATTGCGCAGATGGATGACCGTGTCGCACTCCAGGCCGTTGCTATCCCTGTAGTGGTAGACTGTTCCGTCCAAGGCATCGGCATAGACACGAAGGTCCCTCACGCACATTGACTCAAAGAACAACCCCATCGTATTCAGGTCGTTGACGAGGTCGTTCGGCCCTATACCCAGAGCGGCAATGCCGATGGAAGGGTCTGAGAAATAACGGGTCTCGGATGTCCTGATGGCGGATTTACTTCTAAGGTTCGGATTCCATGCGGGCGAGTCCTCCAACACGAAATCTTCTTCAGTGCGTCGGTGACACCTTCGGACAACAACCGGACCACGTCCCTGTAGCTTTTGCTGTCCGTTGAAGAGACATAGTTGCTGATGCGGATATTGCAGCGTTGGAGCAGCGCGTCAAGCTTGGTGAGCTTGTAGACCTTCTCCTTGTTCAGGTCGAAGATGCGCCGGTTGTACTGTCTCATGCGCTGCACCAGAGGGGACGGCACGAAACTCCCGCTGATAAGGTTCTTCATGGTGCATTCGGCTATCCACGCCGCGTCGCGCACGTCACTCTTCCGACCCGGAAGCTGTTTGATGAAATAGGGATTGACCAACTTAAGGCCTTCGATGTCCTCAAGGATACGCCAAATGGGATGCCAGTAGATACTGGTGCTCTCCATTGTCACCTCCCTGACCTCATGGGTGAGGAGCAGTTGGTGCAGTTCCTCAAGCTCGGGAGTCAAAACTCCGTATTTTGATTCAATTTTTTCCCCATTCTCATTGAGAATACAAACATACACACTATCTTTGTGTACGTCAAGGCCGCATACTATTCGCATAGGCTGTCATTTTTTTTTGAGACTTTGAGCTCGTTAAACATTTAATTCGAGGCTCGCTCACCGAGCCTTCCCAAGCCACAAAGATAGGGGCGGTCTTGATTTTTCTTATTACACTGGCATATAAATCGTGATTTATATCTAAATTTACTAATAAACGACCTGTTTTATCATGATAACGACAAAAGAGATACCTGCCTTACTCAAAAGCACAGAGACCTACCGCGTAGAGAAGACCATCTCTACTGGAAACATGGACAAGTTTTGCGAGGCTATCTGTGCGTTCGCCAACGACTATCGCAATCCTATTATAGCCGAGGCTATGAAGGAGATGAAATATGTCAACATGTTTAACCAAGGCGTGAAACGTGTCCAAGATAAAAGGAGTCAAATTACAATCATCTATAGAGCATAATGGATACCCTCTCACATTTTCATACCCTTGATGAACTGATTCGTGCCTTGGATAGGGAACGGAGACTGTTGGGCGGACTGTTCCAAGACCGCAAACGACTCTCGTATCGCTATGATGTGGCTCGGGAACTGGCTTCGAGGAAGGACGAAAGCCTAAAGTTCCTACGCCGATTCGGGGTAATTAGGGACAATGGCGACTTCATCGAATTAGAGGAAACCTACCTGAAGTTCTTCGAGGAGGTGCTAGAGGTAAACGAGGAAATCAACGTAGCGAGCGTGAAGGAGAGCATCGGCAACCTCAACGCTGCCATCGACTACTACCAAAGCGAGAACAACCCTTCCAGAAAGTACGGTTATCTAAAGGACGTGAGGCGCATTCTCCGCAACATCGCCCTCACCACCCTGCGCAACGTGATAGACCTGAAGCGCAACATCGACAACACATACAAGAACGAGCCTACCTTCGCCATCAAAAAAAAGAAGTTGGTGCACCTGGACGAGAAGCGAAAGGACATCTCTACCCTCATCAACGAGTGCGAGAGGGTGATAGACGAGAAGCAGTCCACATTCTTCATGGTGGCAATGGACGTGCAGCTCAGAGAGACGGTAACGGACGTGAAGCTACAGTTGAGAGAAGTGTACCATAACCTGCTGGAACTTGACCGCCAAATCATCAACTACCTCAACCTCATTGAATACCAGAACAGGCTCTTCGAAAAGGTGCAGAAGCTGAAATACCTGCGCGACCAGATGCTCCTGGAGACCAACACCGATGTGAGGGCAAAGATGGCTACGAGAAACCCCACATGGATGGAGCCCCGTCCGAGGTATCTGTTAAAAGTGTCGCTCACAATGCTCCGCACCTCCGATATCGGGCTGAAGATACTCCAAAATGTAGCCGAGGGAAAGGGAAACGACCGGCTGCGAAAGGGTAACCTTGCCGAACCACTCACGGAGAAGGAACTGAGCGAACAGCAACAGATGCTGCAGATGGTGGACGTAAACGAGGTGAAGACGGCATTCATGGCATCGGGCGACAACCTCTTCCATTTCGTGATGAACTACTCGGCTTATAACAAACCGATGACTTACGAGGAAAAGTTAGTGCTCTTCTGCCAGATAGCGGCACAATACCTCGGCGACTTGTCCATCAGCGACGAGTACCGATGCCACCAAGGCATAGAATATCCATTGATTTACCCCAAAACAGCTTGACATTTATGCGCTATACAAAAGAAATTTTCGAACTACTGAGCAAGGGCGGATTCATCTCGCAGAACTCCATCTCAGAACAGCGGTCGCACCTGTACGATGCCATCGAGGACGACTTTCAGGAATACCACGACTACTACGAGGGCATCGGTTTCCTGCTTGAAGGAGGCAACGGCTATTATTATTTCTCTCGTACAGAGAATAAGGTGGAGCTCACCGACAAGGTGCAGCGACTCGCCACTTGGATAGACCGGCTCGACTTCCTCAAAACGTTCAACGCCGCCTTTGGCTCCGGCTTCACCTTTCGCAAGTCGAACATTCTGGAAAAGTTCTCCAGTGACATCGAACTGAAGGAGAAAGCTTCACGGCTCTACACGGACCTCAAGACCAACGACGAGAAGATGGACAAGCTCATCTCCGACCTCGACCGGCAGGGATTCGTGGAACTGGAGAACGAACTGGACGGCACCTACAAGGTGACTGCCGCCTTCCACTACATAGAAGAACTCATAGATTGTCTCACCATCATAGAAACGGAACAGGAATGAGAGCATTACGCAAAATAGTATTCGTAAATAGTGCGCACATTCGCTATGCTGAGGTGCGCCTGGACGGCAACGTGCATTTCATCGGCACGCAGGGCGTAGGAAAGAGCACATTGCTCAGGGCCATCCTCTTCTTCTACAATGCCGACAAACTGCGCCTCGGTATTCCGAAGGAGATGAAGAGCTTCGATGAGTTTTATCTGCCCCATGCCAACTCTTACATCGTCTATGAGGTAGAACATGAGCACGGCCCCTTCTGTATCCTGACCTTCCGCAACAGTGGCAGAGCTTGCTACCGCTTTATCGATGCAGAATATAATAAGGAGTGGCTGGTGGACGACAAGGGCGAAGTGACGGCAGAGAGTAAGGTGATAAGGGAGCGACTGCAGGGTGCTTACATTAGCAAGATTATCGACCGCTACGAGATGTACCGCGACATCCTCTACGGCAACAAGCAGGCGGTGGACAAGGAGTTTGCCCGCTTCCAACTGATGGAGACCAACCGCTACCAGAACATTCCGCGAAGTATACAGAATGTATTCCTTAACTCCCGACTGGATGCCAACTTTATCAAGGACATTATCATCCGTTCGATGAGCGAGGAAGAGGCGAACATCGACCTTGGCTATTTCCGTCGTCAGGTGTCCGACTTCGAGCAGGAATACAAGGATATCTCATGCTGGTACAAACTCAACCCGAAAGGCGAGTCCGTCGTGTGCAAACAGGCGGATGCCGTGGTGAAGGCTTACCGCGAACTGCTCTATATGAAGCAGCAAATCAAGGGACTTTGCGGTGAACTGAAATATGCCATGCGTTCTTGTCGGGAGCGGCTTCCGCTGATAGAGAAGAGGATGGGCGAGTTGCAGGAGGAGCAGAACAGACAGAAACGACTGCTCGACGAACTGCAACAGAAATTTGACATGGAGAAGTCAACGCTCAACCAAGAGCAGGGCGTGGTGAACGACCGTCTAAAGCGGCTGAAGGAACGTAGGGAATACTATACCGCCCAGCAGATAGAACTGGTGTTGAAGCGGTTTGACAAGGAGCCGATGCTGCGAGAACAACTTGAGGGTGACAAGGCACGGTTTGCCGAACTCACCTCTCGCTTCAACGATGTTACCGCCAAATACAATGTGCTTAGGCAGAACGTGAAAAACCAGTTAGAGACCTTCCGCCAGTCGCAGAACAACCGCATCCTCCTTTTGGGACAAGATAAGCAAAAGGCGGAGGAGCGTATGCTT
>CAVFNZ010000122.1:0-6534 GCA_963624095.1 Clostridium sp. CAG:217
TTTCGGAGAGGGCGTCTGACGACGTACAACCATGCCCCCTCATGCTGTACAACTATAGCACCTCATGCTGTACAACTATAGCACCTCATGCTGTACAACTATAGCACCTCATCCCGTACAACTATAACACCTCATCCCGTACAACTATAGCACCTTATCCCGTACGGCATGACTCGCGCTTCCCGGACGGACAGGGTAAACGTACGGCAACTGACGGACCAAGACCGAATTTACTTTACACTTATTGAGTTGTTTTACCAAGATGCTTCACTCATTAGCCAATCCGTTACTGTAATACTTCACAGCACAGGGAAAATGTTACTGAGACGCTTCACATAGGTAAATCCAATCGTAAAGTGACTTTTCGTGATTTCACTTGACACTTTTTCTCTTATTAACTGGAATAGTGGACGCTTTATGTTGATGAAGGTTAGGGAATAGTATTACATCCGGTCTCTAATTAGTCCTCCTTATCGTTTCGACCAATCAGTACTGGCGTACCGGGCACAAACATCCCCATATTCTATTAAACATAATTCCAATTATTGGAAAATAGGACAACGAAAAAGTCTCACAAGTCAAGCCAGAAACTCATGGCTTGACTTGTGAGACTAAACATTGTGTATCCTGATTAGTACTTGATGTTTAGTTCCTGAAGGATGGTACGCATCTTTTCAAATGTGGTGATGCGAGTCGGAACCAACGGCAAGCGCAATTTGTTTTCGATGAATCCCATGGCGTTGAGCATGGCTTTCACCCCCGCGGGATTACCGTCAACAAACAAGAGCTTGAACAGTTCGGTGAACTGATGGTGTATCTTCAATGCGTTGGCATAGTCTCCCTGAAGAGCCAGGCGCGTCATGCGGCTAAATTCGCGTGGGAAGGCGTTGCCGATTACCGAAATGACACCTACGGCCCCCAAGGATATCAAAGGGAAAGTGATGCCGTCGTCGCCCGAGATGACATCAAAGTTCTCCGGTTTGTTCTTGATGATATCATCCATTTGCGTAATGTTTCCGGAAGCTTCTTTGATGGCAATGACGTTTTTGAACTCCTTGGCGATGCGCAAGGTCGTTTCCGCAGTCATGTTCACGCCCGTACGTCCGGGTACGTTATAAAGCACAATCGGCATGTCCGTAGATGACGCTATGGCTTTGTAATGCTGATATATACCTTCTTGCGAGGGTTTGTTGTAATAAGGTACGACAGACAGTATGGCATCGACACCCGTAAGGTCGTCGTTCTTCAGGCTGTCGATGACGGCTTGCGTGTTGTTTCCTCCACAACCCAATAAAATAGGAACCCTACCGCTAACTTGTTCTACAACGATACGTTTTATGGAGACTTTCTCTTCGGTGGTTAAGGTCGGAGTTTCAGCAGTCGTTCCGAGCACACACAAAAAGTCCGCACCGTTCTTGATGACATAGTCAACCAAACGGATAAGGGCCTTATAGTCAACGTCTCCATTCTCGTTAAAAGGGGTAATAAGGGCCACACCCATTCCCCTGAGTCTTCTCTGTATCATATATAATTGTAAAACAAATAAAGTTTTTTCGGGCGCAAAGTTACAAAATCAATTCAATAGTCATTCTATAAGTGTCAAAAAATCATCTTCATTGAGTATTTTAATACCCAATTTCTGTGCTTTTTCCAATTTGGCGGGTCCCATGTTACTTCCGGCCAAAATGAAACTCGTCTTGGCGGAGATGCTTCCGGTATTCTTGCCGCCATGCTTTTCGATGAGTGCCTTGTACTCATCGCGTGAATGGTGTTCAAATACGCCACTGATGACAATCGTTTTACCCTCCAGCTTGTTGGTCCGCCCCACAGTCTGTTCCTCCGTGAGTTGCATCGTTAGTCCGGCTCTGCGCAACTGGTCCACGAACATCCGGTTGTTAGGGTTGTCAAAATAGGTCAGGATACTTCCGGCTATTTTCTCTCCTACCTCATCAATGTGGATAAGGTCGTCAAGGCTGGCTTGCTCTATGGCGTCCATGTTTTTAAGCGCATGGGTCAGTTTCTTGGCAACCGTTTCACCCACGAAGCGTATTCCCAGTGCGAACAGGACGCGTTCGAAGGGAACTTGCTTGGACTGCTGCAAACTCGCGATGATGTTTTCCGCCGTCTTCTCACCCATCCTGTCGAGCCCACAAATGTCGGAGGCTTGGAGTTGATAGAGGTCGGCGGCGTTCTTTATTAGTCCCTCTTGGTAAAACAAATCGACGGTCTCCGGTCCAAGTCCGTCGATATTCATGGCGCGACGACTGATGAAGTGTTCTATTTTCCCTTTTATCTGAGGCGGACAAGCCGTCTCGTTGGGACAATAGTGAGCCGCTTCACCCTCGTAACGTATGAGTTTGCAGCCGCATACGGGACATTCGGTAATGAACTGAACCTTCGTGGCTCCCGGTTTGCGCGCAGCTTCGTCCACTCCGGTTATCTTTGGTATGATTTCACCTCCTTTTTCCACATACACCATGTCACCGATATGAAGGTTGAGCCCCTCGATGATGTCCGCATTGTGCAGTGAAGCCCGTTTGACGACGGTTCCTGAGAGTTGCACGGGATCGAGGTTGGCCACAGGGGTGATGATGCCGGTGCGTCCCACTTGATAATCAATGGAATTGAGTCGCGTGCAGGCTCTCTCGGCTTGGAACTTGTAGGCGATGGCCCATCGCGGGGACTTGGCCGTGTAGCCCAAATTGCGTTGTTGTCTGAGTGAGTTCACCTTCAATACGATGCCGTCGGTAGCCACCGGCAGATTCTTTCGTTCTACGTCCCAGTAGTTTATGAAGTCAAAAATCTCTTGCAGCGTGTGGCATTTGCGCATGATGTCGGAAATCTTGAATCCCCACTTGGCGGCAGCCTGCAAATTCTCATAATGACCATCCGTAGGTAATGTTTCTCCTAATAAGTAATATAGGTATGCATCGAGTTTACGGGATGCTACAATGGCAGGGTTTTGCAGTTTCAGTGTTCCCGAAGCGGCGTTTCTGGGGTTGGCGAACAGCGGCTCTTCGTTCTCTTCGCGCTCCTTGTTCAGTTGTTCAAAGACGGTCCACGGCATCAGAACCTCTCCCCGGATTTCAAACTCCCGAGGGTAGTCGTTGCCATGAAGAACGAGCGGTATGCTTTTGATAGTCTTCACGTTGGCGGTCACGTCATCTCCTTTTTCGCCATCGCCTCGTGTTACGGCCCTTATCAGTTTGCCTCCTTCATAAATCAGTGAAATGGAGGTACCGTCGAACTTCATCTCGCAACAAATCTCGAACGGTTCACCTTCCAATCCTTTGCTCACCCTGTCGTAGAACTCGGTAACATCGGCTTCGGAATAGGTGTTTGCCAGTGACAGCATCGGATATTTGTGTACAACCTGCTCAAAGTTTTTGTTGATGTCGCTTCCCACCCGCATCGTGGGCGAGTTCGGGTCGTAACACTCCGGATGTTTGGCTTCGAGCTCCTGAAGTTCCTTCATCAGAAAGTCAAAGTCGTGGTCGCTGATTGTAGGACTGTTCAGTACGTAATAATTGTAATTATGACGGTGCAATTCCTCCCGTAATTGATTGATGCGTTCTGTCTCTTCCATCTTTTAGGGTCTGTTTGATTCTAATCCGTTAAGTTTCAAAAGGTTTTGTCGCTGAAGACTTACTTGTTTTGACAAAAGTACGCATTTCCGACTAAAGTTTCGTACTTTTGCGGAAAAATATAGCATCCGATGAGAATTGACATCATAACCGTTTTGCCCGAGATGATTGAGGGATTCTTCAACTGTTCCATCATGAGCCGGGCTCAAAAGAAAGGATTGGCGGAAATCCATATACACAACTTGCGTGACTACACGCTCGACAAACACGGGCGTGTGGATGACTATCCCTATGGAGGATGCGCTGGAATGGTGATGCAGATAGAACCGATAGACCGTTGCATCTCCGCGTTGAAAGCGGAACGTGACTATGACGAGGTGATTTTCACTACTCCGGACGGCGAACAATTCAACCAGGGAATGGCCAATACGCTGTCGCTCAGCAAGAATCTAATCATCCTTTGTGGCCATTTCAAAGGTATAGATTACCGCATCCGCGAGCATTTCATCACCAAGGAAATCAGTATAGGCGACTATGTGTTGACCGGTGGAGAGCTGGCGGCGGCCGTCATGGCGGACGCAATCGTGCGCATCATCCCGGGAGTTATTTCGGACGAACAGTCGGCCTTGTCGGACTCCTTTCAGGACAATCTGTTAGCCCCTCCGGTGTATACCCGTCCCGCGGAATACAAGGGTTGGAAAGTTCCCGAAGTCTTGCTTTCCGGACATGAGCGTAACATTCGCGATTGGGAACTGGAACAAGCCATTGAACGAACCAAGCGTTTACGTCCCGATTTGCTCGAATAAAATTTAGTAGACCGAGAAGCTACGCGACTTTTTGCAGACAGCTAACCTATGCGCAGTGACGTGGTCAGGTTGATGCGGTGGCTCTCTCCGCCGAACAGGGTGTCCAACCTTAACGTCCAATGAATTGGATTCATTGGACGTTAAGTGTAATTGATGGAGCTTTTCCAAATCACCTGCAAACTCCTATGTGAATAATCCGCTCCTCTTTGAAAAGCCACGGCAACACCTGGAAGGTCGGCTTCACGGAAATGGGAACGCAGCAACAGGTGAACCTGGAATAGGAGGTGGCAACACCTCCTTTGAAACTTAAATCTCCAAAGCGCCGACGATGTCGGTAATGGAATCGAAATGGTGCCTGTCGAGGTAGTCGTTGATTCCGTCAATTACTTTTACGGAGACTGCCGGGTCGATGAAATTGGCCGTGCCTATCTCTATGGCCGACGCTCCGGCAAGGAAAAACTCTATAGCGTCCGTGGCGTTCATGATGCCTCCCAATCCGATAACGGGAATCTTCACCGCCCGGGAAACTTGCCAAACCATGCGTAAGGCAATGGGTTTCACGGCCGCGCCGCTCATGCCGCCCGTGACGGTTGACAATACCGGCTTGCGTCTCTCCGCATCTATGGCCATTCCGAGCAACGTGTTGATTAGCGAGACACTGTCCGCCCCGGCACCTTCCACGGCACGGGCTATTTCCGCAATATCCGTTACATTGGGCGACAGCTTCACTATCAGCGTCTTGTGATATACTTTTCGTACAGCTTCCACTACTTCACTCGCTCCTTGAGCGGACACTCCGAACGCCATTCCGCCTTGCTTTACGTTGGGGCAAGAGATGTTCAATTCGATGGCCGGAATCTTGTCCAAACCGTCAACCGCTTCCGCCGCGCGTACATAACTCTCTATGTCAGACCCCGATACGTTGACGATAACATTAGTATTCAGACCGGCAATGTCCGGATAGATATGGTTGATGAAATAGTCAACACCCTTGTTTTGCAACCCCACCGCATTGAGCATACCGGAAGGTGTCTCGGCCATACGCGGGTAAGGATTACCCTCACGCGGTGCCCATGTGGTACCTTTTACGATGATGGCACCCAAGCGTTCGATATCAAAGAAATCCTCAAACTCCCTACCATAACCGAAGGTTCCGGAGGCCGTCATCACAGGATTGTTCAACTCCAATCCTTTTATGTTTACTTTCAGATTTGCCATAATAATTGATTGATATTAAATACCGGTCCATCCTTGCATACACACTGGTGTCCCGCGTTCGTTTTCTCCACACAACAGAGGCAGGCCCCCACGCCGCAGGCCATCTTATTCTCCAGAGACACCTCGCAGTCTATGTTGTTCCGCTTCGCGTATTTGGCCACGGAAACCATCATCGGTTTGGGACCGCAAGTATAAATCTTGTCAAATTTCTGTTTGGTCAGCAGCGTATGCTGAGTCACATAACCCTTCTCACCATGGCTTCCGTCTTCAGTGGTGGTGTAGACCGGACCTAACCGTTCGAACTCATTTAATTGCAACAAATCTTTACCGGAACGTGCGCCGAGCAGAAACGTAACGGAGTAACCCGCTTCTGTCAATTTCTCTCCCAGGTATAAGAGGGGTGCCACACCTACGCCTCCTCCTATCAACAGGCATTTTTTGTCTTTCGAGTCTGGCAGAGGAAAACCATTCCCAAGCGGGAGTACCACGTTGACGACATCACCAATATTTACCTCCGCCAATTGACGGGTTCCGTCTCCGACAAGCTGTACCAAAAACCAAATTTCGTTTTTGTCCCTGTCTACGTTATTAATGGAAATCGGACGTCGCAGGAAAGTGGTCGGCGAGTGGTCTATCTTGATTTCGGCAAACTGCCCGGGTTGCATAGGTGGCAACTCCTGTTTGTCCGTCATCTTCAGCAACACGTAATTGTCATGAACTTTGATGTTCGCTGTTACCTTTAGGTCTAAGATGTATTTTTTCATGAATTGAATTTGAATACTGTTTCCGTTTGCAAATTTAGACATAAATCACGAGTTATGCGCCAATGCCATAAGAAACTTAATAATCCATATTCCTAGAGAATCTGACAATACGATATGCCCAATGCCACCACCCCGATATGGTCAAGAGGAGCTGTACTGTGA
>CAVFNZ010000123.1:0-6230 GCA_963624095.1 Clostridium sp. CAG:217
CTACTTTCCAACGCCTATAATGTCATAGGCTCGTGCCTATAATGTCTCGGGGCTTTGCCTATAATGTCGTTAAATGTTGAACTTGATGTCGATGCCGACTTGACGGGGCTTGCAGGGTTGCGCGAATCCGGTGCCGCGGCTCTCGAAGTAGAACGTGTGGTACGAACGGTTGAAGAGGTTGTGTCCCCACAAGTCTATCTGCATCCGCTTTGTCTGTAGGGATACGCGCCCGTTGTAGAACCCGTAATACGCTTGGCTGGCATCGTTGGCTTCTGTCCAGTAGGTCTTGCCCGTGCCGGTGTAGTTGACATGGAACAGCAGCTGTTTCAGCGGTCGGTCGGGCTGGAAGAAGAAGGTGTACGTTGCTCCTACGTTCAGCGTCTGACGGGGAACAAACGGTACATAGTTGCCATGGTAGTCACTCTCCGCCTCACCCTCGTCGTACTCTTTGAAGACAGCCCTCGTGTAGCCGTACGACGCGTTCAGCTGCAACCGCTTGCTGAGGCTTGCCTGCAGGCTCGCTTCCGCCCCGTAGCTCCTGCTGCGCCCGGCGTTCACCATGATGCGCCCCAGTCCGCTGTCCACGAACTTGGCTATCTGTTGGTTGCGGGTGTCCATCGCAAAGAGGGCAGCGTCCGCCTGCACTTTTCCGTCGCACAGCGTGACGTGCGAACCAATCTCGTAGTTCCAGCTGTATTCGGGCTTGTACGAGGTGGCCTCGTTGATGTCCAATTCCTCCTCGCTTACGGGAATATAGTCGAGATAGCCCCGGACCATGGACAATACGCGGTCCGGCATGCCCATCCCCGCATAGGTGTCCAATTGCTGGTTGCATCCTTCCTTTATCTGTTGCATCATCCGGTTGGAGAGGTCAGACTGCGCCACGTCGGAGAACATCTGCAGGTTGTAGCCGCCCGACCGGAAGCCGCGACTGGCGGAGAGGTAAATGTTATTGGAAGAGGTCAGGTCGTACTTCAGTGTGAACTTGGGCAACAGCTCGGTGTAGTGGTTCTTGGCCTTGCCCTTTAACCTGGAGACGGCGTTCTGTCCCGTGAGGTTGATGGGCATCCTCGCGCTGGAGAAGGTGAAATCGTAAGGCAGTTCCGTCAAGGTGCTGTAGTCCATCGCCAACCGCTCGTGTTCGACGCGCAGACCCACAGTGAACGAGAGTCCCTCTGTCAGCAGGTTGTCGAAGGTGGATTGGTGAAACATCGCCACGCTGAATGCGGGCGTGCAGAAGTCGGCCTGTACGGGCATCGCTTCGCTGTTCAGCTTCACGGCCATGCTCATGCCTAAGGGCGACAGCGTTTCATTGGGCAGGTTGCGGTTGATGAGGCCGCTCAACATCTGTATGCCGTCCTGTCGGAACGTGACGGGACTTTGGGTGTTCAGGTCCTGGTAGGAGAGGAACAGCCCCGTCACCCATTTCCAGTTGCCGAGGGTTTGGTTCTTCAGCGTCAGCTCTTCGGTGTAGGCGTTGAGATGTTGTTGTTGTTCGAGCGTGTAGATGGAGGCGGAGGTGAAGTCCTGGTCCATAAACATACGGTCGTTCAGGTTTTGGTAGCCGGTGATGGAACTCAATGTCAGTCCGTTCAACTGATATTCAAGTTCAAGTCCCGTGTGGAACAGTCCGCGCCGATAGCTGCCCTCGGAGTCGGTACTGATGGGTGACAGCGTGCCGGTGCCCTTGTCATACGCTCCGTAGGCATAGCCTCCTTCGTCGCTGTATTCATAGCCAACCGAGAAGTCCGCCTTCAGATTCTCCGTGGGGAACCAGATGGCGCGCAGTCGTCCGCCCGCACTCTCCTGCGCGTCGGCTCTCTTGTTGAGGTAGGCGTTGCGGAAATACCCGTCCGCATGGCGATAGAAGCCTCCCGCGGAGAAGGCGAACCGGTTGCTGATGCGGTGGTAATGGGTGACTGACGCACCCAACGCCCCGTTGGCGTTGGCGGCACTCAGCTGTATGTCAGTACCTTGGTAGCGGAACGGACTTTTGGTGTAAGCCTTGATGAGTCCTCCCATCGTGTTGCGGCCATAGAGTGTGCCTTGCGGGCCGCGCAGCACGTCGATGCGCTCTATGTCATAGAAGTTGAAGTCGAACGTCGACTTGTCCAGATAGGGGATGTTGTCGACATACAATCCTACGGCAGGCGTATTCATGCGCGAGCCCACACCCCGTATGTAGACCGCGGAGGTGAGACGTGACCCATAATCGGGCATATAGAAATTGGGGACTAACGAGGTAATGTCCTTTAGCGAGTTCACCTGATGGTTGTCCATAGCCTGTTTCGAGAGGAGCGACACGGACAACGCCTGTTGGCGCAGTTTGGTGTGCTCCTTGGGGGATGCTACCACCAGCACCTCTTCGATGTCGATTACTCGGGTGGAATCTTGTCGCTCCGCGGAGCCGTTCTCGTGGTTGGTTGTCGGGCCGGCCATGGAGGCGACCGTGACAGTGAGGGATGTGGCAAGCGTAAAAAGTCTGTTCATCTGTGTACCTATTAAAAACGGTGCAAAGGTAAGGCTTCCATGCCCAATGAATCAATCCTCATTTATTAGGATTTTGCACAAGAAAACCGGCCGTCGGACCGAGAGGGCGCAAGTGCCGTTCAATCCGACGACCGGTTATACGGGGTATTCCTTATAAAAGGTTATGCCTGTCCGTACATGCGGGCGCGCATCTCTTTGATGTGGTCGCTGCTGATGTACTCGTCGTAAGTCATCATCTTGTCAATGATGCCGTTGGGTGTCAGTTCGATGATGCGGTTGGCCACCGTCTCGATGAACTCATGGTCGTGCGACGAGAAGAGGATATTTCCCTTGTAGGTCTTCAGGTTGTTGTTGAAGGCCTGGATGGACTCCAAGTCCAGGTGGTTGGTGGGAGTGTCCAGTATCAGGCAGTTGGCGTTTTTCAACTGCATGCGCGCAATCATGCAACGCATCTTTTCGCCTCCGGAGAGCACATTCACCTTCTTCAGCACCTCTTCGCCCGAGAAAAGCATACGTCCCAGGAATCCCTTCATGTATACCTCGTTGCCCTCGCCAAACTGGCTGAGCCAATCCACCAGGTTGAGGTCGCAGTCGAAGAACGAGGTGTTGTCCAAGGGCAGATAGGCCGTGGTGATGGTGACACCCCAGTTATAGTGTCCGGCTGCGGGTTTCTGGTTGCCGTTGATAATCTCGAACAAGGCCGTCATGGCGCGCGGATTGTGACTCAGGAATACAATCTTGTCGCCCTTCTCCACGTTGAAGTTCACGTCGTTGAACAGTACCGTGCCGTCCTCGGTGACCGCACGCAGTCCCGACACCTCCAGTATCTGGTTGCCCGGCTCGCGCTCGGGGGTGAAGATGATACCCGGGTATTTGCGTGATGACGGTTTGATCTCTTCGATATTCAGCTTCTCCAGCATCTTCTTGCGGCTCGTGGTCTGCTTGCTCTTGGCTACGTTGGCGGAGAAACGGCGGATGAACTCCTCCAGCTCTTTCTTCTTCTCCTCGGCCTTGGCCTTTTGGTTTTGCTGCTGACGCAGGGCGAGCTGGCTGCTCTCGTACCAGAAGCTGTAGTTACCCGCGAAGAGGTTAATCTTTCCGAAGTCGATGTCCACGGTGTGTGTGCAGACGGAGTCGAGGAAGTGGCGGTCGTGGCTGACTACCAACACCGTGTGCTCGAAGTTGGAGAGGTAATCCTCCAACCACATGACGGTCTCCATGTCCAGGTCGTTGGTAGGCTCGTCCAGCAACAGGTTGTCGGGGTTTCCATAGAGAGCCTGCGCCAACATGACGCGCACCTTCTCCTTACCGCTGAGTTCGCCCATGAGCGAGTAGTGCTTGTCTTCCGGGATGCCCAGGCCGCTCAGCAGGGCCGCCGCGTCGCTCTCCGCGTTCCATCCGTCGAGCTCGGCGAACTTCTCCTCCAGCTCAGAGACCTTCAGTCCGTCTTCGTCCGTGAAATCCGTTTTGGCATAGAGGGCTTCGCGCTGTTTCATGATGTCCCACAAGATGGTGTGTCCCATCATCACGGTGTCCATCACCGTGTGCTCATCCCACTTGAAGTGGTCCTGCGAGAGGACGGAAAGCCGTTCGCCCGGACCCAGTGTCACGCTGCCTTTCGTAGGCTCCAACTCTCCGGATATGGCACGCAGGAAGGTGGACTTGCCGGCACCGTTGGCACCAATCACTCCGTAGATGTTGCCGTTGGTGAATTTCAAGTTTACGTCGTTATATAAAACCCTTTTACCGAATTGAATCGCCAAGTTTGAAACTGTGATCATGTCTTCTTTACCTATTTATTATATAATTATATGTATCTACCAATCTGCAAAGATAGCCAAAGTGCCCAATCGGTGCAAATCTGTCCGCCTCTTTTTGTGCATAGCGCAAGGAAACGGTCGGATTGCTTCTCCTTGTCGTCCGCTTGCCTGTGCCATTATGGCAGATGGATGGCCCGTTTGGACGGGATATCGCAAGTTTGTGAGGCGAACCGGGCCGAATGGCAAACTATTTGTTGTGCGTTTGATAATTTTCAAATCCTTACAAGTATGAGCAATCATCATAAGCATCAAAAGAAGAACAACAATATGGACCAGACAGAAAAAGAAAGAGTGGAAGAGGACGTTCTGAACAACCCGTCGGAGGAGGCTACGCAAGAGGAGCCGCAGGCTGAGGGGAGTCAGGCAGAGACTGAACTTTCGGAAGAGGAGAAGCTGAAAGAGGAGTTGGCAAAAGCGCAGGAAGAGAACGCTTCGATGCAAGACAAGTACCTGCGCCTGTCGGCTGAATTCGATAATTACCGGAAACGTACCTTAAAGGAGAAGAGCGAACTGATAAAGAGTGCCGGCGAACGGGTGATAACGGACATCCTCCCTGTGCTGGACGACCTGGAACGCGCCTTGCAGAATATGCAGAAGTCCGAAGAGGCCAAAGCCTTGGCCGAAGGAGTGGAGCTGATTCACGGCAAGTTCCTGAAGGTCTTGTCACAGCAGGGACTGAAGAAGATTGAGACCGAAGGGAAGGAGTTCGACACCGATTATCACGAAGCGATAGCCATGATACCGGCGTCCAGTGAAGATATGAAAGGCAAGATATTGGATTGCGTACAGACGGGTTACACGCTGAACGATAAAGTGATACGTCACGCGAAAGTTGCCGTGGCCCAATAAGCGTCACTTATAACAGAACGTTAACGGAAGATTATGGCAAAAAGAGATTATTACGAGGTGCTGGAAGTGGCAAAGACCGCCAGCGCGGACGAGATAAAGAAAGCGTACAGAAAGAAGGCGATTCAGTATCACCCCGACAAGAACCCGGGCGACAAGGAGGCCGAAGAGAAATTCAAGGAGGCGGCGGAGGCTTACGAAGTGTTGAGTAACCCCGACAAGCGCGCCCGTTATGACCAGTATGGACATGCAGGCGTGGACGGCGCTTCCGGTTTCGGCGGCAACTATGGTGGACAGGGAATGTCCATGGACGACATATTCTCGATGTTCGGCGACATATTCGGCGGACGCGGTGGCTTTGGCGGCTTCGGTGGCTTTGGCGGCGGTAGCGGTCAAAGCCAGCGTCGTTATAGGGGGTCGGACCTGCGCGTGAAGGTGAAACTCAACCTGAAAGAGGTGTCCGAAGGCGCGAACAAGAAGTTCAAGCTGAAGAAGTATGTGCAGTGTACCCACTGCCACGGGACGGGTGCCGAGGGCAGCGGTGGAACGGAAACCTGTCCTACCTGTCACGGAACAGGCTCCGTAGTCCGTACGCAGCAGAGCATCTTTGGCATGATGCAGACGCAGTCCGTCTGTCCGCAGTGTGGCGGTGAAGGTAAAATCATCAAGAATAAGTGCAAGGAGTGCAACGGCGAGGGCGTTGTCTATGGCGAAGAGGTGGTGGAGGTGAAGATCCCCGCCGGCGTGGCCGAGGGCATGCAACTCTCCATGAACGGCAAGGGTAATGCCGGCCGTCACAACGGTGTGCCGGGAGATTTGCTGATTCAGGTGACCGAAGAGCCGCATCCCGAACTCATCCGTCAGGATAATGATTTGATATATAACCTGCTGCTTAGCTTCCCGACGGCTGCCATTGGCGGCTCGGTGGAGATTCCCACCATTGACGGCAAAGTGAAGGTGAAGATAGAGCCGGGTACACAGCCGGGCAAGGTGCTTCGTCTCCGCGGCAAGGGTCTGCCCAGCGTGAACGGTTACGGTACGGGCGACCTGCTGGTGAACGTCAGTGTGTACGTG
>CAVFNZ010000124.1:0-6129 GCA_963624095.1 Clostridium sp. CAG:217
TTAACTCGCCGTTAACTAAATCCGTCCGTTTCGGGGAGGCGGTCTGACGACGTACAGCCATGCACCCTCATCCCGTACAACTATAGCACCTCATCCTGTACGTTCACTACCCCTCATCCCGTACGGCATGAGAGTGTCATCCCGTACGGGATGAAAGCCCCATAAACGGCATTACTTTTCCTGATTCACCAGACACTGTTCCTTTTCGTTAACTGAAACAGTAGACACTCTATGGTGAGCCGTACTGAATCGATAGACACAAACGAAAGAGCCGCATTGCTTTTGTTGACAGTACACCGCGCATCCTCCATGGCTGGGCACGCAGATTCCGGGCTGACCCGGAAGACCCATGTCGATGTCCGGCGTTGCGGACATCATTTGAACAAAAGAGGCGGGCCTCGCGGCTCGCCTCTTTCAGGAATATATCATAGAAGCACCCATCACGGATGGGCTTATAGTGTATTCGCTTACTTTTTGAGGATATTCAGTGTGTCCGTAGCGATCATCAGCTCCTCATCGGTGGGGATAACGACTACCTTCACCTTTGAGTCCGCCGTGGAGATAACCGCCTCGTCGCCATGAATCTTCTTGTTCAGCTCTTTGTCCAGCTTCACGCCCATGAACTCCAGTCCGTCGCAAGCGACCTCGCGAGCCAGTCCGTCGTTTTCGCCTACACCACCGGTGAAGACAATCACGTTGACCCCACCCAATGCGGCGGCATACGAACCGATGTATTTACGGAGGCGGTAGAAGTACATCTTCTGTGCCAAGATAGCTCTCTTGTTGCCTTCGTCGGCGGCTGCGGAGAGCTCGCGCATATCCGAAGAGACACCGGATACGCCCAACACACCGGACTTCTTGTTCAGCAGGTTCGACACGCCCGTAGCGTTCAGTCCCTCCTTCTCCATGATGAAGGTCACGGCACCACCGTCAATGTCGCCGCTTCGTGTACCCATCATCAAACCTTCCAGCGGGGTGAGACCCATGCTGGTGTCCACGCATTTGCCGTCCTGAATGGCCGAAACGGAACCTCCGTTACCTACATGGCAAGTAATCATCTTCGTACCAACGGGGTCGATGCCAAGGAACTCGCAAGCGCGTTTGGACACGTAACGGTGTGATGTTCCGTGGAAACCATAGCGGCGAACGCCATATTTCTCATACAACTCATACGGGATGGCGTACATGTACGCATAGTCCGGCATGGTCTGGTGGAAAGCGGTGTCGAATACGCCTACCTGGGGCAGATTGGGCAACAAGGTCGATACGGCGTTCACGCCCTTCAGGTTGGCGGGGTTGTGCAACGGAGCCAAGTCGTTGCAAGCCGTGAAGGCATCCAACACCTCTTTGTTCAGCAACACGGACTCGCTGAAACGCTCGCCTCCGTGTACCATACGATGGCCAACGGCATCCAGCTCGTTCAGTGATTTCAGCGCACCGTATTTCTCGCTGGTCAGTGTCGACAGGATGAACTCCACACCTGCCGTGTGCTCGTGGATATCCTTTTCCAGGATAACCTTCTCGCCGTTCGGCAAGGTGAGTTTCAGGAATGAACCTTTCAGACCAATCTTCTCGATGCCGCCTTGTGCAAGCACCTTCTTCTCCGTCATCTCAAACAATTTGTATTTGATGGACGAACTTCCGCAGTTAAGTACCAATATCTTCATAGTCGAAACCTCTTTTAGTTGTTTTGCTTAGCTGCGATAGCCTGATTGGCCGTGATGGCAATCATCAAGTAAACGTCATCGATGGAGCATCCGCGGGAGAGGTCGTTCACCGGACGCGCGATACCCTGAAGGATTGGACCCAAGGCGGTAGCGTGACCCAGGCGCTGTACCAGTTTATAGCTGATGTTACCTACCTCCAGGCAGGGAACTACCAATACGTTGGCTTTTCCTGCAATCTCCGATCCCGGAGCTTTGCTTGCGCCAACCGATGGAACCAAAGCGGCGTCGGCCTGCAACTCACCGTCAATCTTCAAGGTCGGATCCAAAGCCTTGGCTTTCGCCGTAGCCTCACGGACTTTGTCAACCACTTCGTGGTCGGCGGAGCCTTTGGTAGAGAAGCTCAGCATAGCCACGCGCGGCTCGGCGAACCCTGTAACGGCTTTGGCCGTACGGGCCGTACATACGGCAATCTGTGCCAACTGGTCAGCGTCCGGCATCGGGGTTACGGCAACGTCACCGATAACCAACACACCGTTCTCTCCGTATTCAGGGGCTTGCGTCAGCATCACCATGGCACCCGATACGCAAGAGATTCCCGGCTCTGTCTTGATAATCTGCAGGGCGGGACGCAGCGTGGCGGCCGTGGTGTTCAGTGCACCTGCCAGCTGTCCGTCGGCATCGCCGGCCTTGATGATGAGGCAACCGAAGTACATCGGGTCGAGGGCTTTCTTTTGAGCCTCCTCCAAGGTCATGCCCTTTTTCTTGCGCAGCTCATAAAGCAACTCCGCGTAAGCCTCACGCTTCGGACTGGTAGCCGGATCGATGAGGGTAGCCTTGCTGATGTTGTTCAGACCCCATTTCTTGGCCAGGCTCTCAATCTCTTCCACCTTACCAAGGAGAATCAAGTCGGCCACGCCGTCTGCCAGAATTCTGTCGGCAGCCTTCAGTGTGCGCTCTTCTGTACCTTCGGGCAACACGATGCGTTGCTTGTTGGCTTTTGCACGTGATACAATTTCGCTAATTAAATCCATGATATTATAAGTTTAAATTGATATTCCTATTCTTTCTCGGTTCACCGACAGAGATGCGCAAAGTTACATATATTTGTCATATACACATTGCAAAAACGGAATCTTTTTTCTTCACGTTGTTATGCGGGTTCTTCCTCGGTGAGGAACCGCTCCAGCTCTTCTGCGGACAGGTGCAGGTGGAACTGCCCTTTGTAGGCGACGGATATCTCTCCCGTCTCTTCGGAAACCACCACGGACAAAGCGTCCGTTTCCTGTGCGATGCCCAAGGCCGCCCGATGGCGCAAGCCAAGCGACTTGGGTATGTCCACGCTATGAGATACCGGCAAGATGCAGCCGGCGGCGGTGATGCGCTTGTGACGGATAATCATCGCTCCGTCGTGCAACGGACTGTTCTTGAAGAAGATGTTCTCTATCAGCCGTTGGTTGATGTTGGCGTCAATCACGTCGCCCGAAGCGATGATGTCGTTGAGCGGAATGTTCTTCTCGAAGATGATGAGTGCCCCCACCTTTTGTTTGCTCATGTTGAGGCAAGCCATCACCACGGGCATGATATCCGCGCGCTCAGTGGGTTTCTTCTTCGTGCCGGTGATGAACCGTAACAGCTTGCTTGCCCTTTCGTGCGAACCCAACGTGATGAGGAACTTTCGTATCTCATCCTGAAACAAGACTATCAGGGCGATGGCACCTACCTGTACCAAACTGTCGAAGATGGCTCCCAACAGTTTCATCTCCAGTATCTGCGACACCAACAGCCAAAGGAGGATGAAGGTGAGGATACCGATAAACACTTTCAATGAACCGGAGTCCTTCATGAACCGGTAGGCGTAGTAGAGCATGAAGGTTACCAACAGGATATCGATAATGTCTTTTATGCTGACGCTGAACATATTCGCTGTGTTTTACGGGGTTCTTACTGGATGCCGTGTTTCATGGCTTCCGTTATCTTTACGGCTTCCACCGCTTGGCGTACATCGTGTACGCGCAGGATGTCGGCACCTTTCAGCAGGGCGATGGTGTCAATCACCGTCGTCCCGTTGAGTGCTTCTTCGGGCGTTGTTCCGAGCAGCTTGTATATCATCGACTTGCGTGAGACTCCTACTAACAGGGGCATTTCGAACTGGGCAAACTCCTGCAGGTTGTTCAGTAATTCGTAGTTGTGTGCCAATGTCTTTCCGAAACCGAATCCCGGGTCCAGTATGATGTCCTTCACGCCCAGTTCGTGCAGCTTGTCAATCTTCTCGGCAAAGTAGAGGAAAACTTCCTTCATCAGGTTGTCGTAGTGCGGTGTCGCCTGCATGGTTTGCGGCGTTCCCTGCATGTGCATCATGATGTAGGGCACGTTCAGTCGGGCCACGGTGTCGAACATCCGGCTGTCCATCTCGCCGGCGGCGATGTCGTTGATGATGGCCACGCCATACTCTTCCACGCACATGGCGGCAACGTCGGCACGGAAGGTGTCGACTGACAACACGACCTCCGGATGCTCACGGGCGATGATGTCCAGCCCGTGGCGCAGTCGGCTCATCTCTTCCTCCGCGGTGATGTTTTCGGCATTCGGCCGCGATGAGTAGGCTCCGATGTCAATAATGCTCGCCCCTTCGTTCAAAATCTGCGTGGCCCGTTGTGCAATCTCCTCATCGCTTTGTTTTCGGCTCTGTGCGTAGAAGGAGTCGGGTGTCACGTTGAGGATACCCATTACCTGTGGGGTGCTGAAGTCCATCAGCCGCCCGTTTATCTGTATAAAGTTCCGCTTCATATATCCGGCATTTTTCATTGCTTGCAAAGTTAATGCATTTTTCGTTAGACGGAATCCTTCGACGAAAGAATGAAAGAAAATTGTTGAGAAGCGAAGCGGGAGGCATCCCGTGAGGGATACCGCCCGAAACGACCGCCTTTAGAGGTCGGTGTAGTCTTTTTAGATGAAGATATACTTCGCGACGAAGAGGATAGTCAACACCCACATCATGGGGTTCACCTTCTTGATGTTGCCACAGAGGGCGTTGAGCACGGTGTAGGCAATCATTCCGCACATGATGCCATCGGAGATGCTTCCCGCCAACGGCATGATGACGATGGTAAGGAATGCGGGGATAGACTCCGAGTAATCCTCGAAGTCGATAGTCAGAATCGGCGTCACCATGAAGAGACCGACAATTACCAGCACCGGAGCGGTGGCTGCCGCAGGCATGGCCAGAAACAAAGGCGCAAAGAAGAGGGCCACAACGAAACACATCGCCGTCGTGAAGGCCGTGAGTCCCGTACGCCCACCCTGTGCGATGCCCGATGCGCTCTCCACATAAGTGGTGGTGGTGTTGGTTCCGAAGCAGGCACCGATAACGGTAGCCAGCGCGTCGGTCATGAAAGCCTTGGTCAATCCGGGTATCTTGCCGTCCTTTCCCACTATCTTAGCTTTGGTACACACCCCTACCAATGTTCCTACGGTATCGAACAGGTCGAAGAAAAGGAAAGTGAATACCACGATGAACATGTCCAGGCAGAAGATGTCGTGGAACTGGAACTGGCAGAATATCGGCTCAATGGAAGGCGGAACGCTTACGATGTTGTTGAAGTGCGCCAATCCCATCGGGATGCCGATGATGGCAGTGATGAGGATACCCAAGAGGAGGTTGCCCGGCACTTTCTTGATTACCAACAAGCCGGTGATGAAGAGTCCGATAACTCCCAGCAAGGCGTTGCCTTGTGTCAGGTCGCCAATGCCCACATAGGTGGAAGCGTTGGGAACGATGATGCCGGCGTTCTTCAGACCGATGAAGGCGATGAAGAGTCCGATGCCGCCACCGATAGCACTTTTCAGCGAGGCGGGGATGGAGTCTACAATCCATGTGCGGACTTTCGTTACGGTGAGCAGAACGAAGAGCAATCCTTCAATCAAGATTGCGGTGAGGGCAAACTGCCAGCTGTACCCCATGCCCAGGCAGACGGTGTAGACAAAGAAGGCGTTCAGTCCCATACCCGGAGCCAGGGCAAAAGGCATCTTGGCGTAAAGCGCCATAATGAGAGTACCCGCAATGGCGGCCAACGCCGTTGCGGTGAAGGCCGCGTTGGCATCCATGCCCTGTGCGGACAGTTCGCCAAACATGGCGGGGTTCACGGCCAGAATATAGGCCATGGTCAGGAAAGTGGTGATGCCGGCCAGCACTTCGGTCTTCACTTTGTGCTGCGTCGGATTAAATCCAAAAAGTCTCTGTAACATTATGTGGTATTAGATTAAAAGTCCCATCTTACACCCAGGCAAGGACGGCATTTGAAACCGCTGACGCTCCCGAAGTCGTTGCTCAGCTCAATCTCGGTGCCAACGCTGAAGTTGTCCACGCCGAAGTGGCGGCCGAGGTTGTAGAACAACTGGGGCTCGGTGATGAACACGGTGCTGGCATCTTTTTCGGTCAGATTGTCATCGGTAGTCGTATGGT
>CAVFNZ010000125.1:0-6106 GCA_963624095.1 Clostridium sp. CAG:217
GGCCAATGCCACCGACAGGTCTTGTATTGTCAACTTATCAGCCATATCAAACCTCTCCTTTAATTTTGTTCTTCAACACATTGCTCGGTTTAAAAGCCAAGACCAGCTTGGGGGGCACGAGAATTCTCTTCTTCGATACGGGGTTGACGGATATGCGTTCCATCTTCTTCTTCACTTCCAAGGTTCCAAAGCCATGGACAGCGATAACCTTCCCGTCCTGCAACTGCTCCGTCATTACGGAAACGACTTTCCGTACCATCATGGCCGTGTCTTTGTCCGTAGACTTCAGTCTTTTGGCCAACTCCGATATGTAATCCTGGTTATTCAAGTATGTAAATATTAGTATTAAGGAATCCAAAAATCAGTTCACAACGGAGGCGTAGAGGTCGAAATCATCCGCATCCGTCACCTTCACTTGGTAGAAGTCTCCTATCCGCAGCTTCTTTTCATGGCAAGGTATCAACACTTCAGGGTCCACTTCCGGCGAATCATATTCGGTGCGGCCGATATAATAATCCCCTTCCGTGCGGTCTATGATGACCTTGAACAGCTGACCTATCTTCTTACCGGTCAGCTCCGAGGAGATTGTCTGTTGCAAAGCCATCAGCTCACCGAGTCGTCTTTGCTTTTCCTCATCCGGAATCTCATCCTCGTAATGTTCCGCCGCGTACGTTCCCTCCTCTTCAGAGTAGGCGAAAGCGCCCATCCTGTCGAAACGCACTTCACGGACAAATTCCTTCAGCTCTTCAAAGTCCGCCTCCGTCTCTCCGGGATGCCCCACCATAAGCGTAGTGCGCAGGTGAATGCCGGGCACTTCGTCACGAAAACGTTGTATCAACCGATAAGTCTCTTCCTTGGTCACGTGCCGGTGCATCTTCCGCAACATGTTGTCGCTGATGTGTTGCAAGGCTATGTCCATGTATTTGCAGACATTGTCCCGCTCACGCATCACACGGAACAACTCTTCCGGGAAGTGAGCCGGATAGGCGTAATGCAGACGTATCCACTCCACCCCTTCGATGTCCGATATCCGCTCAACCAGTTCGGGCAACATGCGCTCTTTGTACAGGTCCACGCCGTAATAGGTAAGCTCTTGGGCGATAATCTGAAATTCCTTTACCCCTTTGCCGACCAACGTCTTCACTTCGTCCACGATTTCCTCCATCGGACGCGACACATGACGTCCCGTGATAATGGGGATGGCGCAATAAGAGCAATTCCGGTCACACCCCTCCGAGATTTTCAAATACGCATAATGGGGAGGAGTGGTGAGGCACCGCTCACAAGCCTGCTCCTGATGGTAAGTCTTGCCCAAATCCCGGAGCAGCTCCGGCCAGTTGAACTTGCCATAGAACTTATCCACTTGAGGGATTTCCTGCAACAGGTCGTTCAGGTATCGCTCGGACAGGCACCCCATCACATAGAGTTTTCGCAGTGCACCTTCTTCCTTCGCCTTGCAGAATTCAAGTATCGTATTGATGGATTCTTCCTTCGCGTCCCCTATGAAACCGCAAGTGTTGATGACGGCAATCTCCCCTTTAGGGTTCTCCGGGTCATGGTTCACCTTGTAGCCGTTCAGTTCGAGCTGACGTATCAACCGCTCCGAGTCCACCAGGTTCTTGGAACAGCCCAACGTGATGATATCTACCGTGTTACGTCTCATTTCGTATTGCCAAATAGGGAGTCAACGAATTCGCGTTTGTTGAACAGCTGCAAGTCTTCCATTCCTTCGCCCAGGCCGATATATTTCACGGGAATCTTGAATTGGTCGGAGATGCCGAGCACCACGCCACCTTTGGCGGTGCCATCCAACTTGGTTATCGCCAAGGAGGTCACTTCGGTGGCAAGCGTAAACTGTTTGGCCTGTTCAAAGGCGTTTTGTCCCGTAGAGCCGTCCAGCACCAACAGCACCTCGTTGGGGGCGTGCGACACGACCTTCTTCATCACGTTCTTTATCTTCGTCAACTCATTCATCAGTCCCACTTTGTTGTGCAGCCGGCCTGCCGTGTCGATAATCACGACATCGGCATTGTTGGCGACGGCGGAGCTTAGTGTGTCAAAAGCTACCGAAGCGGGGTCCGCCCCCATTTTCTGCTTCACCACAGGCACACCCACCCGATCGCCCCAAATCACCAATTGCTCCACGGCTGCCGCACGGAACGTGTCCGCCGCACCCAAGTAGACGTTTTTGCCGGCCTTTTTGAACTGGTAGGCAAGCTTTCCGATGGTTGTAGTCTTGCCTACCCCATTCACGCCCACCACCATTATCACATAAGGTTTCTTTTCGGGGTCAACATCAAAGGAGTCTGAGTCTACCGTATTGTTTTCGGTCAACATGGCCGAAATCTCCTGTTTCAGCAGTTCGTTGAGTTCGTCCGTGCCTACATATTTGTCTTTTGCAGCCCGGTCTTCAATCCTTTTAATGATTTTCAGCGTCGTCTCTACACCCACGTCCGAAGTCACCAACACTTCTTCGAGGTTGTCCAACACCTCATCGTCGACCTTGGACTTGCCGGCCACGGCGCGCGCTATCTTACCGAAGACGCTCTCTTTCGTTTTGGCCAAGCCCTTGTCCAACGTCTCTTTTTTATCTTTAGAGAAGAAATCAAAGAATCCCATATTATGAATTTATTAGTAATGCAAAGATACGAATTAATTGGTCATGCACAAAAAAAGTCCCCTTCATTTGATTGAAGAGGACCTTTAAATATCTAATGTTCGAAGATTATTTCTTGAAGAAATCCTGAACCTTCTCATTCGGTACCATTTGTTCATCAAATACGTAAGCTCCTGTCTTCGGAGACTTCACCATCTTGATGACCTTTGTGTAAGAACGTCCTTCTTTACCAGTTTGAAGGGTAGCGACTGTTTTCTTTGCCATGGTCTGTTATTATTTAATTTCTTTGTGAACTGTTACTCTTTTCAAAATCGGATTGTATTTCTTGAGTTCCAATCTCTCCGTGGTGTTCTTTCTGTTCTTTGTAGTAATATAACGAGAAGTACCAGGCATACCACTATCCTTGTGCTCCGTGCACTCCAGGATTACCTGCACTCTATTACCTTTTGTTTTCTTTGCCATATTTCAGTGTCTCCCAAATTTTCAACCAATGACCTTGATGCTTTTCCAGTCGCAATAACCTTTGGCTACCGCCTCAGTCAGAGCCGCATCCAAGCCTTTCTTATTAATAACACGCAAGCCGTTGGCGCAAATCTTCAAGCTGATCCAACAATCCTGCTCTACATAGTAGAATTTTTTAGTAAACAAATTCACATCGAACGTTCTTTTCGTTCTCTTCTTCGAATGTGAAACGTTGTTGCCAATCATGGCTTTCTTTCCGGTAATTTGACAAATTTTCGACATTGCTATCTATTGTTTTTTTAATATTTTTCTTGTTTATCTCAAACAGGACGCAAAGTTAGCGGTTTTATTCTTAACACACAAGTGTTTTTGAGAATAAATTTATTTTTCGGCTACTTCTTCCTCCTTTTTGTCCGATACCAGTTCTTTCAGCATTTGCAGGGCGGCGTGTGTAGCGCGTGCAATGTTTATCTCACGTCCGTGGTCTTCTTCGAGTTTGTTCGTGATGACATTTTCCGCATCCGCCACTGCCAACCAGATGGTACCTACGGGTTTCTCCGGCGTTCCGCCGCCAGGTCCCGCCACGCCCGACGTCGCGATAGCATAATCGGTTTTGAACGTTTCCATCGCACCTTTCGCCATTTCTTTTACGGTCTCTTCACTCACCGCACCGAAGTTGGCCAGCGTTTCGGGGCTCACGTGCAACAGGTTTACCTTCACTTCATCCGCGTAGCACACTACTCCACCCTTGTAGAAGTGCGAGCTTCCGGGTATGGAAGTGATGGCCGCCGCGACATTACCGGCCGTGCAGCTCTCTGCCGTTGCCAACGTGACGCTCTTTTCCCACATGGCGTCATTGATTTCTCTGCTTATAACTTTTGTTTCTACTGACATAGTTTCATGTATTAAAGGACTGTCCTCGAGTAAGCGGGCAAGTCCATGGTACAAAATTGTTTGTTCAAATATTTATAGTATCCGGCAATGGCTATCATGGCAGCGTTGTCGGTGGTATAGCTGAATTTGGGTATGTAGACGTTCCATCCGTATCGCTTCGCGCAGTTGCGGAACGCGTTACGCAGTCCGTTGTTGGCCGAGACTCCGCCGGCAACAGCCACGTCCTTTATCTTCAAGTCCTTGGCGGCTCTTACCAGCTTGTTCATCAAGATATCCACGATGGTCGCCTCCAACGATGCCGCCAAGTCTTCCTTGTGATGTTCAATGAAATCGGGGTCTTCCTCCACCCATTTCCGCATATTATAGAGGAAAGAGGTCTTCAAACCGCTGAAGCTGTAGTCATAGCCTTGGATATGAGGTTTGCTGAAGGAATACGCCTTGGGGTTGCCCTGTCGGGCCAACTTGTCGATAATCGGTCCGCCGGGATATCCTAATCCCATCACCTTGGAGCACTTGTCGATGGCTTCTCCGGCCGCATCGTCGATAGTCTGCCCCAAAATCTCCATTTCATCGTACGACTTCACCAACACAATCTGTGAGTTACCTCCCGACACGAGCAAACAAAGAAACGGGAAAGCAGGCGGATTGAACTCTTCGTCCGCCGTCTGGATGAAATGCGCCAGCACATGTCCCTTCAGGTGATTCACGTCCACCATTGGAATGCCCAACGAGCAGGAAAGCCCTTTGGCGAAAGAGACCCCTACGAGCAGCGAGCCCATCAGTCCCGGACCTCTTGTGAAGGCTATTGCGCTGAGTTGTTCCTTCGTCACGCCGGCGCGTTTCAACGCCTCGTGCACCACGGGCACGATGTTTTGCTGATGCGCCCGCGAAGCCAGTTCAGGCACCACTCCTCCATACGCTTCGTGCACGGCCTGGCTCGCGACAACGTTCGACAGCAGGATGCCGTCCCTGATGACGGCCGCCGACGTATCGTCGCAAGAAGACTCTATACCTAATATAATTGCACTCATACAATCCATATATTGTAGCGAACTACATATTCCGTGCAAAGGTAATCATTTGGAAGATTCTCGCCTCCTTTTAATGCGTTAAAATTTCCAAGCCGCTCTCCGTCATCAGGAATGTGTGCTCCCACTGAGCCGAAGGCTTCTCGTCTTCCGTCACCACGGTCCATCCGTCTTCCTCGTCGATGAACACGCGCCAATCGCCCATATTAATCATCGGCTCGATGGTGAACACCATGCCGGGAACCAGCAGCATGCCCGTTCCTTTCCGTCCGTAATGAAGCACTTCGGGGTCTTCGTGGAACTCCAGCCCCACCCCGTGGCCGCACAAATCGCGCACCACCGAGAATCCGTTTTTCTTGGCGTGTTGCTCAATGGCATTGCCTATGTCGCCCACGAAACCAAAGGGGTGCGCCGCCTTCATGCCTATCTCCAGGCACTCTTTCGTCACACGCACCAACTTTTCCTTTTCGGGAGTTGTTTTTCCGATGATGAACATACGGGAGGCATCCGAGAAATAGCCGTTCAGAATGGTCGACACATCCACGTTGATGATGTCGCCCTCTTCCAGGATTTCCTCTTCATTCGGTATGCCGTGACACACCACTTCGTTGATGGAAGTGCAAACGCTTTTCGGGAAGCCTTCATAGTTGAGAGGTGCGGGGATTGCTCCGTGCGACACCGTGTAGTCGTACACCAGCTTGTCTATCTCCGCAGTGCTCATGCCGGCATGAATCTCTTTTTCAACCAGATCCAGCACTCCAGTGTTCACCACTCCGCTCTCGCGGATACCTTCTATTTGCTCAGGAGTCTTTATCAGTTTGCGTGTAGGCACCAGGCAACCTCTATTTTGATAGTAAAGAACTTTCTTGTCGAGTTCAGTCAGTTCCGCACCCTTGGGAACCTTCCAGTTGTTCATTTTTCTACGAAACATATTATGTCATGCTTAAAAAATCGCACAAAGGTAGACAAAAGTCATCAGACTACTCCTCGCCCATCCCATTTTTTACTGCCCGAATCACTATCGAAAAATGAGGTTAACCTCATAGCCCTGTGAGGTTAACCTCACAGCCCCGAGAGGTTAACCTCATCGGCTCTTGAGGTTAAC
>CAVFNZ010000126.1:0-6001 GCA_963624095.1 Clostridium sp. CAG:217
CAAAGATAGTGCAAATCGAAGGCAGAATATCAAGCTTGCTTGAATATTATGCTGAGATGCAGCCTATCTTATCCAAAGATAGTGCAAATCGAAGGCAGAATATCAAGCTTGCTTGAATATTATGCTGAGATGCCGCTTGACGGAGCTCGGAAGAAACGAGGTAGTACCTCGTTAGAGTCCCCGCGGTGTGCCGGGAATAATTATGAAGCAGAAATATTATGAAGTAGGAACATCATCTTTTTCCCTTAAAAGATTTGCTTTGAGTGCTAAAACGATGTACCTTTGCGTGATGACTTGTCAAAACAGAGTAAATACTATAAAAACTTGAATCATGTCTGAACCGATGCAAAAGTTTAACCCTGCTCAACAGGCGGTGCTCAATGTCATTTCGTGTTTGCAGTCCGAAGAAGACCTGGAGGCCTTGAAAAAGACCCTGGTAAAGTTCATGAATGAGCGTCTGCAAAGCGAAATGGACAAACTATGGGAGTCCGGGGAATGGAGCAATGAGAAGCTTCAAGTGATGAGGGCGGAACATTTGCGTACTTCTTACAATAAATGACATGTCCACGCGAATGGATATTGTTTTGGATACGAATTGTCTGCTGCAGGTTATAGCGAGCAGAAGCGAGTATTACTTTTTATGGGAAGGGTTCTTGAACGGTGATTTCAATCTCTGTTACACAACGGAGATTTTGGCGGAGTATGAAGAGATTTTATGCCAAAAGACAAACGCCGTGGTGGCCGCAATGGTTTTGCAGATTATAGTCCAATCTCCCAATACAAAGAGAATCGATGCCTATTACCGCTGGAATCTTATAACGAGCGACCCCGATGACAACAAGTTCGTTGACTGCGCCATTCTTGCTAACGCGAACTATATTGTCTCTGACGACAAACACTTCAACGAATTGAAATCCATAGACTTTCCAAAGGTTCTTGTGGTAAGGTTGGACGAGTTTGTGGGTTTGTATCGTACTTCCCAACAATTTACTTGATTCTCAGAACCGGACCTGCACTTGGTTGAGCAGGGCGTGCTGTTCCTTCTCTCCGGCCGGCTTGGTCGTCCCCTATACTTATCCTTGTAGAAAGCCTCATTGGGAACTATACCCAAGTAGATTCAGCAGCCATGGGCTTTCCTAAGCAATGGGAAACGAGCCTCTTTGGCGATAGCCGACCGATATAATGTGTCCCACACTACTTGCGACCTTTTCGCAAGAGGTGTGGGACTTTCCTTTGAAAGATTTGGTGCTCACTGACAAATCACTGGAAAAGATTTGGTGGATATTGACATTTTCCGTCCTTAAAATTTGGTGGGGCAGTCTATAGGACGTATATTCGCATGTAAATTAGAGGACAAATGAAAGGTACTGAAATCTATTTCAAGCGAAAGATTTACGATACGATGCTCAAGTGGAAGAGTGAGCGCAACGGCGATACGGCACTGCTGATACAGGGGGCCAGGCGTATAGGGAAGTCTACTATTGCGGAGGAGTTCGCTCGCCAGGAGTATAAGTCGTACATACTGATTGACTTCTCGAACCTGTCAAAAGAGGTAAGCGATTTGTTCAATGACATCTCCGACTTGAATTACCTGTTTATCAGGTTGCAGTTCATCTATCAGGTACAACTGTATGAGAGGGAGTCGGCGATTATTTTTGATGAAGTCCAGCTGCAGCCGCTCGCCAGGCAAGCCATCAAGCACCTGGTGAAGGACCATCGTTACGATTATATTGAGACGGGCTCGCTGATATCAGTCCGTTCAAACAGCCGCAACATCCTTGTTCCGAGCGAAGAAACAAAAGTGGACATGTATCCGATGGACTATGAAGAATTCAGATGGGCACTGGGAGATACCGCTACCATTCCGCTGTTGCGTGCCGCGTTCGAAAAGAAAATGTCGTTGGGCGATGCCGTTCATCGCAAACTCATGAGGGATTTCCGCCTGTATATGCTTGTAGGGGGAATGCCGCAGGCTGTCTCGGCGTATATCCGAACGAACAATTTTACGGCCGTTGACCAGGCAAAGCGGGACATCATCGCCCTTTATGAAGAGGACTTCGGGAAGATTGACGCATCGGGAAGGGCGAAGGCGTTATACGACGCCATTCCGACCCAGCTCAGCAGAAACGCCATGCGTTACCAGGTGGGCAAGACCATTCCGGATGAGAGGGTGGAAAGGATTGTGGATGTCGTGAAAGAGATGGAGGACTCCATGACGGTGAATGTGGTGTATCATTCCGATGACCCGAACGCGGGACTGGCATTGACGAAGAACGCGGAGTATTTCAAGATGTATACGTCTGATACGGGCTTGTTTGTCACTCTGGTGTTCAAGGATGCCGCCATCACGGAGAACGTGATTTATGACAAGTTGTTGAACGACAAACTCAGTACCAACATGGGGTATGTCTACGAGAATGTGATAGCCCAAATGCTGAGAGCTGCCGGAAAGAACCTGTTCTACCATACCATCCCCTATGCCGAAGGGAAAAAATATTACGAGATAGACTTTGTCATCCCGGACAAGCATAAGATTTCACCGATAGAAGTGAAGTCATCAGGCTACAAGACCCACAAGTCGTTGGACGAGTTCTGCGCCAAGTTCTCGGACCGGATAATGAACAGGTATCTGATTTATACCAAGGACTACAGGAGGGAGAATGGGATAGAGTACATCCCGGTGTACATGACCATGTTGTTGTAACGGCGTTATCCCTCCTTAGCCAAAAGAAACGTACGCTCCCACCCGCGGAAAGTGAGCCAAAAGTGTTCATTAGTATGAAAAAGGGGCGGAGCGTACGTTAGTTTTATTGGATGTTCAACAACATCATTGAATCTTCAACAACTTCGTTGGATATCCGACTGAACCATGGGACGTTCAACAAGTTCGTTGGACGTTCAACAGCCTTATTTAATGTTCAGCAGCTTCTTCGCTGAGCGGGTGGCCGAGGCGTCGAGGTGTACACCGTAGTTGCGGTAGATGTAACCGCCCAACACGTCGTTGTGGTGAAGGGTGATTTGCTGCAGGTAGAAGTCGGAGAATGTCCGCTCCACCTCCTCGGCGGTCATGCCGGGCTGTCGCAGGCAGCGGTCGTGGCACACCTGCAGGGCGTCGAGGAACTGCTGCAGGTCGTCGTTGAGCCGCGTGCCGCCGATGGAGAGGTAGTCTTCTATCTTCAGGTCGACCACGCCGTTCTCCACCACCACGGGCATGTTGTAGCTGTCGGACGGGTTCCGGAGGTTCACCAGACGCACCGTCATCACGCTCGGGTTAGCCACCGGGGCGGCGATGGTCATCGAGAACTCGCCGTCACGCACGGGGACGCTGTCCAGTCGGTTGCCCTCCTCGTCCACAAGCAGCGCGCTACCGTAGGCCGTGAAGGAGGTGCTGCCGTGCAGCGTCCATCCCTCGCGGGTGGTACACCGGACTATGAGACAGCCGATGAGGATGGCCAACAGGCCAAATACGCATTTATTGTTTATCATACGCTGTAATAATCTGTTGGGAAACTGAGAAAAGCGATTCTCCTAATCTTGCAATTAGAGGAATCGCTTTTCGGACACTATCGTGTTTGTGTATGAGGTCAGAACCGGAATCCGAGTTTCAGCACCGGCATCTCTATCAGCTTGATGTTGTGGTGCGAAGCCAGATACTTGTCGAATCCTTGCGGACAGATCTGGATGACGTCATAACGGTAGACCAGCGGCTGGCACTCCAGGGCCAGGATCAGTCCCTTGCTGAGGCTGTATTCCACGCCCGCTACCAGTCCGCCCTTGATGGCGAACATCTCGCCCACGTTGCCTGCGGCATAGTAGACGTGCTTGTCCAGTCCGTCAATCTCCTCGTCACCGAAGTCATCCTCCCCGTCGGCGTAGGTGCCCACATAGGGTTCCTTGGTGTCGACGCGCGCCATCTGGAAACCTGCGGCCACTCCCACGTAAGGATGGATGCGCGGATTGCTCGTCTTGAAATAACGGTCCGTACCCACGTTGACAAACCAGTTGTTGGAGGTTTGCGCGTTGATGTACTTCTGTTCGGGGATAATCATGTCGGTCACCGTCTCGTAGTCACCCTCCACGTAATCCTTGCTTGGAGTCACATCAATGTTCATGCCGAGCGACAGGTTCAGGCTCCAGTTGTCGGAGACGAAGTACTTGAGCTGCACGCCGAGCATGTTGGTCAGACTGTTATCGGTCATACCGGAGATGTTCAGGTAGCTGCCGAGCTGGCCCGACGTAGCGGTACTTCCGTTGGGAAGCCCTATCGACCCGCCCGTGTTGGTGACCTTCGAGCTGAGCAGTGCGCTGTAGTCGTCGCCATAGGCCTGACCGCTGTTGCCCAACATCAGCGACACCTGCCACTGACCTTTCCGGGGAGCATACACTACACCATCCTTGTCCTTGCAACCGGCTGATTGTTGCGCCTGGGTAGGCGCAACAACAGCGATTAACAATAGAATTGAGTATAGTAATCTTCTCATTTTTGTTCCATTAATAATAGATACTCGTTAATTATTCAACGGTGATGGCTGCAATCTTGTCGTTCAGCGCCTTCAGAGCGGCCTCGTAGGTCTCCGTAGCGGTCTTGTAGGCAGCCTGAGCGTCATCCAAGTCCTTCTTAGCCTGCTCGTATTTCGTCTCCTCGCCAGACTTGTAGTTCTTCAGATTGTTCTCAGCCGTCATCAAAGCCGTCTCAGCGTCGTAGAGTGCTGTCTCAGCATTTGCTACGGCCTTCTTCGTCTCATCTACATAAGCTTCGCGGAGGTCAGCATAGAAAGTCTTGCCGTCTTCACCAGCCTCGATGTATTTGATGACTGCATTCTGGTATTCAGAGAGCACTGCGCGGTATGCTTTAAGAAGTTCTTGGGCAGCTTCGAGATCGCTGGCAGCCTTGTCACCTTCGTCATACTTCACGGTAGCTGCGTACCAAGCAGCGTAAGCGTCGTCTGCGGCTTTCTCGGCAGCCTCTTTGGTGGCAACCAACTCATCGAGGTTCTCCTGCAGAGCTTTGACAATGTTCTGGAACATCGTAGGATTGTCAATAATCTGCTGCTTCAGGTTCTTCTCATACTGAAGACCGAGCAACTTACCGTATACTCCGAACTCTTCGTATGCATCGAGTACATCATCAATCTCCACATCGTTAATCTCAATGCTACCGTCTTCGCCTTCTTTGTATCCACCAGCAACTTCAATCGCAGCTTCTATAAGCTTATTCACTTCAGCCTTGATGGAATCTTCCGGCACAGCTACCAAACGGCTTGTGTATCTGACACCATAAAGTGATTTTGACATTGTAGCAATTGCCTCCTTCAAGCCTTCTTTGTTCAACGCGGTGAGAGCCTCGATGGTTACGGATTCCGGTTTTGTTCCTCCGTTCCAAGCTGCTTCAACCACGAACTTCGCACCTTCATCCACCATTTCAGCAAACATTGCATCTGAGGTATATCCGCCAGTTGCCGTTTCTTTAGCGTTCTCAGCAAATGCATCGAACTTCTCTTTAACGGTTTTAACTGCTTCATTTCCAGCTGTTATAGCCTCAGCGTGTATTTTCTCAAGTTTAACCATTTCAGCCGAAACTTCCGCTAAAACTTTATCTCTATCAATGGAAGCGTTTTTCATAACCAGCGCTACCCCACTTTGAAGACCGGCATCACCGACCGCATCTAAGTATTCTTTATAAGCATCGGACTTGAGTTTCTCCAATATCGACGCAAAGGAGATGTTATTTTTCTGAGCAAGTTCCAACTCTGACTTAGCGGCTTTCAGCGATGACAAGGTCTGAGCCTTATTATCTGCAGTAGCATCCAGCCATGCCTTGTAAGCTTCGTCATACTTCGTTTGAGCATTTTTCACTGCTTCTTCATTAGCGGCAACTTTCTTTGTAGCATTCTCAAACGCGCCGGCCATCGCCTTTTCATAAGTCACCATAGGTCCACCAAGCATGTCAGCATCTAATGTCGCCTGAGCTGTTGAAACTTTCAGTCTGTAGAGTGTGTCG
>CAVFNZ010000127.1:0-5744 GCA_963624095.1 Clostridium sp. CAG:217
CCAAAATTATTCCAGGAAATCCATTGAGACGAAAACAGGTGCTCTCCAAGTATGATTTTATCAAAGCGATCGGTAGTACTCTTTGTATTATATTTATTTGGCAAAGTCTGTCCTTTAACGATTTTATTTTGAGCACATACCGATATAAAGCACAATGCTAAAAATAATGTTGCAAAAATTTGTTTCATAGCTATTGAATTACTTTTTTACAAATTCTAAATTGTACAATTTTATCAGTTCCGCATTGACTCCAATTATAACTTGTTTCATGCCAGGAAGTGATTTCGTTCCTATTGTTTCGTTATGGTCGCTTTGCGTGTGTTTACGCTGAACGTGCCGAGAGAGGTTTTGACCTTATACACACCGTTCTTGGCGGAAATGAGTTTTGCTGTCATCCCCATGAAGGAGAAACTTCCGTCTTCGTTCTTGTTGATGGTGTGGCGGCCGAGTGGGGTGTTCACCACAATATGGCTTTTGGTCACTTCCACTATTCCGTAGGTGGTGCCTGACGGAGCGTCCTTCACCGCCTGTGCCGCTTCCTTGGCCGCTGTCTGTACC
The DNA here is from genome assembly GCA_963624095.1 of Clostridium sp. CAG:217. GTDB lineage: Bacteria > Bacteroidota > Bacteroidia > Bacteroidales > Bacteroidaceae > Phocaeicola_A. The sequence continues at coordinate 559 of CAVFNZ010000127.1, forward strand.
CGGTCGTTACTTACTTCTGCAAAACTTGCTGTACTGGTTGCTGCAACCATCATCAGCGCAATCATTACTTTTCTCATAATCGTCATTGTTTTTAATCGGTTATGTCTTATTGACGAGAGCAAAGGTAAAGCAGCTTTTCCGAGCCAGGAAACTTTTCGGGTCCGGTTGTACGAAATGCCTGGGTTATTGTATAAAATGGCGTTTACCGCTTCTTCAACACCAGCCAAGGGGCTACGCCGCTGTGCTTGTCGTTGCGGTACGCCGCGGCCTTTTCCGTGAAATGTGGAACGTTGTCGGGACTACGGTAGAAGCCGCTCTCGTTGCCGCCCGTGAGATAGATGGCATCCACGAAACCGCATTCGCGCAGAGCATCGGCAAAGTCCCAAAGGGTTTCGGGGTGACGGGTCTCTATGATGCGGAGACAGTCGTCAGCGGTACGGGCAATGGCTTTACGTTCCACCTTGCCGTGCAGGAAGAAACGAGTGGGCAACTCACCATCCGACACAAGCACAAACTGACGAAAATAAGAGCCGCGGCGGTTTATCATGCAGTCCTTCATGTCGTCAAACCGGGATATCCCGATAACCATATTGCCGTTCGCTATGGCGCAGTAGCCGAGACGCGAGACGTCGCTCCGCTTCTCTTCGCCGTCAATCACCAGCGATCCGAGGTATCTCCCCGTAGCGGTGTAGTCGGCGGTGCGTGTGTACATCAGCACGGTGTGGTCGGCCGTGTCGGGTTCAACGAGTGTCATCTCCGCCTTCACGTTGTGCAGCTCGTAGATGTTGAGAGCCACACCGAGCACGGAGTCTGACTTTTGCACCACTTCCGATGGGCCGCCCTGCGCCTTCATGCCATCGAGTTTCTCGATGTTCTCCTTCGGCGAAACGGAAACGCCTACGCCTATATTGTAATAATAGTTGTAGAGTCGTATGCCCCAATAGCATAGCAACATGACCATTGCTACGGCCACAAGGCCAACGGCGCGCAGACCCCATACCCGCAGTCGGCTTTGTCGTTTTCCCGTTGTGACATACTGAGGGTTGTCATCGTTGTTGCCGTCTTCGTCACTCTCAATGGTGATTACGGGTTCTTCGGACAACCCTTGCGAAGATTGCGGGCGGTCGCTACTCTCTATCGTGAAGACAGGCTTTTCCTGCGTATTGTTCTCCTCGGTGCGTTTCATTTGTTGTCTCCTTCCTGTTCCAATATGGTTTTCAACTCTTTGAGGGCTTCCTTCGATGCCTTTAACTTAAATACTTGGCTCATGCGGCGATCCATGAGTTTCAAGTTTTGGCTGGAGATGTCGATGGCGTAAACGTAGTTCTTGTTGGCGATCAGACTCTTGCCTACGCGTAAAAACATTTTCTCCTTAAGCTGGCCCAATGCCTCAGCGAAATAGTGCAGTTGGAATGTCATCGTCACCACCTCCCCATTGAAAAGATGCACGTCGCAGTAGTTGCCCGATGCCTCAATGTAAGCGATGTCTTCCGTCGGAATCCTAAACAGTCCCACTGATGTAGATATTTTTAGTCTTTCCATCTCTTTTTATGTTCCAAAAGGTAATATATGGGGTTCGCTCCTGCCTGTAACACCATAATCTCTTCTTTAACGGTGCTGACGAAACGGTTGTCTGTTGCAACCGTTTTGTCAGCGCAAAGATAATCATTTGGTGCAAAGATAATCCGCATTTGAACAGAATATTCGTGTCGGTTTGATATTCTGTGTTTGATTTGCACTATCTTTGGATAAGATAGGCTGCATCTCAACATAATATTCAAGCAAACTTGATATTCTGTATTCGATTTGCATTATCTTTGCACGAAATTAAACTGACGACATTCTGGCTAATATATTTATGAAAAAGATGATTCTTATGCTGATGTTGGCGTGCGGACTTGCGCTCAACGGCTCCGCGAGGGGACACCGGTTGGTGAAGGTAGCCCCCGGATATAGTGAGACATCAGTGAATACTGCCGTGTTTCGCAACAACTCATTGGTGACGGACGGCGACTTTCAATACATTTGCTATTACGACCCCGAAGGGTATCTTACACTGGGCAAACGGAAGCTCGGATCGGCGAAGTGGCAGTTGCAACGTTCGCAATACAAGGGCAACGTGAGGGACGCGCACAACGTTATCAGCATGATGGTGGACGGCGACGGGTACATCCATGTGTCGTTCGACCACCATGGCCATCCGCTCAATTATTGCAAAAGTCTCGCTCCCTATTCGCTGGAGCTTGGACCGATGGAGAATATGCTCGGTGAGGACGAGGAGAAAGTGACCTATCCGGAGTTCTATCGTCTGGCGGGCGGCGACCTGCTGTTCGCTTATCGTTCCGGGAAGTCGGGGCGCGGCAACTTGGTGCTGAACCGTTACGACGTGAAAAACCGGGCGTGGACACGCGTGCGGGATGTTCTCATTGATGGCGAAGACCAACGCAACGCCTATTGGCAGATTTATGTGGATGCCAAAGGCACTATCCATGTCTCGTGGGTGTGGCGTGAGACCGCCGCGGTGGAGACCAACCACGACCTCTGCTATGCCCGATCGACGGACAACGGCGCAACGTGGTACACGGCGGACGGACGGAAGTACGACCTGCCCATCCGGGCCGGCAATGCGGAATACGCCTGTCGCATCCCGCAATGCTCCGAACTCATTAACCAAACCAGCATGAGTGCTGACGCGGAGGGTAATCCTTACATTGCCACCTATTGGCGTAACGCGGACAGTGAAGTGCCGCAATACCGCCTCGTTTGGTTCGACGGCAAGCAGTGGAACAGTCGCCAGGTGTCCAACCGCGTCACGCCCTTCTCGCTGAGCGGTGTCGGTACCAAGATGATTCCCGTGGCTCGTCCGCGCATCGTGGTGGATGGCAAGAAGGCCTACTATGTGTTCCGTGACGAAGAACGGGGCAGCAAAGTATCCATGGCCTACACCGAGGATGTGGACAAAGGAGAGTGGAAAGTGACCGACCTCACCGATTTCGCCGTGGACGCTTGGGAACCGTCGCACGACACCGAGCTCTGGAAACAACACAAGCAGTTCCACCTCTTTGTGCAGCACACCAAACAGGGGGACGGTGAGAAGACTGTAGCCTTTGAACCTCAGCCGGTATACGTGCTGGAGGTCTCTGCGAAATCACTTAAATAACCAGATGCATCCGGATATGAAACGACTCCTCCAAACCCTGTTCTCTGTGGCTTTGATGTCCCTTCTCCACGCCTGTTCGGGCAGCGGCGACAAGCAAGCTAACACGATTATGGTAACTATTGAACCCATACGCTATTTCACGGAACAGATAGCCGGTGACAAGTTTACCGTGACCAGTATGGTGCCCAGCGGTAGCAGTCCGGAGACCTATGACCCCACGCCGCGTCAGCTCACCGACCTCTCCGGGAGTAGGGCCTATCTGCGCATAGGCTACATCGGCTTTGAGCAGACTTGGATGGCGCGTCTCAGGGAGAACGCACCCCGGATGAAGGTGTATGACCTGTCCAGAGGAGTCTCCCTCATACGGGAGACGGAACATGCACATGGCGACCATGTACACCAAGGCGGTGTGGAACCCCACATCTGGAATTCGCCCACCAATGCGCGCATCATCGCTCAGAACATCTACCAGGCCCTTTGCGAGCTCGATGCCGCGAACAAGGATTATTACGAGGCAAACCTGCGACGGTTGATTCAAGAAATAGAACAGACCGACCATGCCATCCGTGACCTGTTGGCGCAACCTCACGACGGCACTTTCCTTATCTATCATCCGGCACTCAGCTACTATGCCCGCGACTATCAGTTGCGGCAGATTTGCCTGGAGGAGAACGGCAAAGAACCTTCCGTGGCACATCTGAAGGAGTTGATAAATCGTTGCCAAACGGAGCATGTGCGTACCATCTTTGTGCAGAAGGAGTTCGACAGTCGCAATGCCGAGCTGATAGCCAATGAGACGGGGGCGGAAATAGTCAGCATTAATCCGCTGAGCTACGAGTGGCGGAAGGAGCTGATAGAAACCACTAAAGCGTTGTGCCATGAATAACCGTCCCATCATCGAACTGCAGAACATCGAAGTGGCTTACGAAGAAAAGACCGTGCTCCGTGATGTCAACCTCACCGTTTATGAGAAGGATTTCCTGGGCATCATCGGTCCCAATGGTGGCGGCAAGACGACGCTCATCAAGGTGATACTGCGTTTGTTGAAACCTAAGAAAGGTTCGCTCCGTTTCTATGCCGAAGGCAAACCGGTAGAGGAGATAAAAATAGGTTATCTGCCTCAATACAATAACATTGACAAGAAGTTCCCCATCTCCGTCTACGATGTCATCCTCTCGGGACTAAGCCAACAGAAGTCACTCTTTCGTCGCTTCAGCAATGAACAGCGGCAACGGGTGTACGATGTCATCCGGCAGATGGGACTCGAAGGCCTGGAACAGCGTACCATAGGGCAACTGAGCGGTGGACAGTTGCAGCGCGCCCTGCTGGGCAGGGCCATCATCTCCCAACCCGATGTGGTGATACTGGACGAGCCCAATACCTACATCGACAAACGTTTCGAGGCGAAACTCTACGACTTGCTGGGAGAGATAAACCGGGAGCGCGCCATCATTCTCGTCAGTCACGACATCGGTACCGTGTTGCAGAACGTGAAGACGATAGCCTGTGTCAACGAGACGCTGGACTATCACCCCGATACGGAAGTCTCCTCCGAGTGGTTGGAGAAACGTTTCGGCTGTCCCATCGAGATTCTTGGTCACGGTTCTTTCCCTCATCGTGTCCTCCGCTTTCATCAACATCAGTAACGTTAGACCGCCCGGATGGGCTCACTTGGCGGACGGGAGGCATAGAAAACGAATTGAACCGTAGCTTATGATATTGAATCTGTAATTGCTTGACTTGTAGTGCAAAATTACGGAAATGTTCCAAAATCCCCAAATGTTTCATGCTGAAATGTTCCAAAATCCCCAAATGTTTGCTTTGGCAAGGACTAAGGCATTTATTGTGGTCCTGACTTCATCACTTTTTTGCGCCACTACATAGCGCATATTGAAAATAAGCGAGTTAGGTGTTTGAATTGGGTGACTTAGGGTGACGCAAGCATAAAAAGCTTATCTTTGTACCATGTTCGTACGCAAGAAAATCAACCGCTCGGGTACTATAAGTGTCGTAGTGGTGAGCAAAT
>CAVFNZ010000128.1:0-5699 GCA_963624095.1 Clostridium sp. CAG:217
GGAGTACTCCTTGTAGTACTTCTGACGGATGTTGAGTATTTTCTCACTCGTGGCAAAGCGTTGCTTGATGCGTTCCTCGTTCTCCTTTTCAGTCATCTCCTTTTTGCCGGGACGCTGACGGGCACCCAATGCCCAGATTTCCTTTTGGTAGTTGCAGTAGGTAGCTACAAACTTCTCGGTGATGTCATCGCTGAAAGCCAGCTCACTGGCGATGTGCTTTGCCTGTACCTCCGCGAACTGTTCACGGGAAAGACGTTGCTTTTGGTTTGTACGCTGTGAATTGTTCTGCTGCGCAAAGACGGTGACACAAGACGCAACCATCATGATTGCGAAAACGAATGTTCTGATAATCTGTTTCATAATTCTTTCTTTTTAATGTTATACTTCCTTATTTATATACTTATTCACTGAATAAAGACATCATCCTGATAAATGTCCAGCAGGTAGGCCTGGTCATCGGTGATGAGTTGGCTGAAGGCTTGGTCCACATCGTTGATGGTGGCAGGGCTCTGCTTGGAGAAATCTATGCTGAAGACAAGTACCAAGGCGAGGAATGCCGCCACGGCGATGACGCTTCTCATAAGGGAGCGCGACTTGAACGGGTTACGCCCTGTTGGCCGCGTCACCGACATGACAGGCTTGTCGTCCGCCTTCGCTTGGCAATCGCTCTTTACCTCTTTCCAGATATCCTCTTCGAGTTTGTCGAAAAATCCGTCCGGGGTTGTATAAGGCATTCGCTTGCCGACTTTATCGAAATCAAAATCCTTGTTCATAATTGTCTTGTTTTTAATCGTTCGAGTTCATGTACTTGATAATCTTCTCCTTGGCGATGTGAAAGTTCATCTTTACCGCTGATGGAGTGGAGTCCGTCGCTACCGCTATCTCCTCATAACTGAGCTCATCGTAATAGCGGAGGTTGAACGCCGTCTGTTGCTTGGCAGGCAACGAGCGTATGGCCTTTTGCAGCTTCACGGCCTCCAGGTCGGTGTAGTCCACGTAATCATCGGCCATCACGCGATTCGCGCCATTCTCGTCTTCCTCCAATGAGACTTGCTCCTGTTTCCGTGAGTCAATCAGTCGCAACGCCTCGTTGGTGGCTATCCGGAAAATCCAGCCCCGGAAGGAATCATCGTCCCTGAATTTGTCGAAGGAGCGGAATATCCTGATAAAGGCTTCCTGCGTGGCGTCCTGCGCATCGTCGTGAGAGACGACCAGTCGGCGGATATGCCAATATACCGGTTCCTTGTATTTCCGCATCAAGAGCCGAAAACCCGTTTCGGACTTCTCCCGAATAGCCCGGATGATGTCTTTATCATCAATCGTCATATCACGTAAAGTTTTTTCTTGCCGTCCATGACCATCTTGATAGGATTACTCTTACTGATGACAAAAGCGTCGAGTTCCGCCTCCGCCGTGGCTTTTGCCAGCCCCGTCATCTTGCTGTACCTGGAAATACTCAGCGTCTTGTTGTTCTTCAAGTAGGCCAAAGCCATATCCAGACGATCTTGTTTGCTCAATCGGTTACTGGTGCGAGAGGTAACGACCGGACGATTCACCACCGTTATCACGGAGGGATGATAGTAGGCACTGTGATACACATGACCGCGATGGCCGTAGTGTCCGTAGTGACCGCGTTGCGCAAAGGCTGTCGTGCCAATCAACGCCATCGTGGCGATGAGCATTGTTTTCTTGATATTCAGCATAGTCTTCATAATCATAATCTCCTTTACTTTATTCATTATTGTTATCCGTGGCTGTCCTTTTCGGTCAGCACAGATTGTATTGTCATTATCATCGAGCTCTCTTTTAATGAACGCTACAACTATATGACCCGACGAAAAATGAAAAGTAAAATCAAAACCAAACTTTTCGGAGGAATAATGTTCTTGCGGGAAGCCGTGGAGCAGATAAACAACTATGCCGCAGCGCCCCGTGTGGAAGCTCTGCGGCAAGGGACCACGCTCCATAAAATCCAAGTTCTATCGGGCAGCTGTAGATAAAAACGCTTCCGCAACACACTGATTATTGACAAACTATTGTAAATTTGCAGAGAATAATAAATACGGAGCTGCATGGTGACACCAAAAAGAATACCTTACGGAGTGTCTGACTTCAGAAGAGTCATTCGGGAAGACCAGTATTACGTGGACAAGACGAAGTATATCCCTTTGTTGGAAGCGCAACCCGACTACCTGGTATTCATACGTCCGCGTCGGTTTGGCAAAAGCCTGTTCCTAAGCATGCTCGAATCATACTATGACTGCAACCAAAAAGAGAACTTCGAGACCCTGTTTGGCAACCTGTGGATTGGTAGTCAGCCTACCCCGCTACAGGGTCAGTTCCAAGTGTTGAAACTTGACTTCTCGCAAGTAGGCGGTGACTTTGGGCACCTTGAAGAGCGGTTCAACTCTTACTGCTGCATTTGTCTTGACAGTTTCGTCAATTACTACTCAGCGTACTACGGAGAGACAATTAGGGAGAAGGTAAACGCAACTGACCAGTCGGCTGAGAAACTGGCTATCATCCAGCAAGTAGCCAAAGAAAAAGGATTCCTGCTATACCTCATCATCGACGAATACGACAACTTCACCAATACCGTACTCAACGAGCAAGGCGAGGAGGTCTATCATGCCATGACGCACGCCAGCGGATTCTACCGCGACTACTTCAAGAAGTTCAAAGGCTCGTTCACCAAGATATTCATGATGGGAGTGAGTCCCGTGACACTGGACGACGTGACCAGCGGCTTCAACATCGGGTGGCACATCTCCACAAATCCGCAATTTGACAAGATGCTCGGCTTCAGCACCGAAGACGTACGCGACATGTTCACCCTCTACCGAAATGCGGGACAAATACCTTCGGAAAGTAATGTGGAAGCCATGATTGCCGAGATAAAACCTTGGTACGACAACTATTGTTTTTCCGAGGAGTGCCTTGAAAACGATGTAAGGGTTTTCAACTGCGACATGGTCCTTTATTACCTGCGCAACTACATGGACAACGGGAAATCCCCCAAGCAGATGATAGACCCCAACACGAAAACGGACTATAACAAGATGAAACGTCTCCTACGGCTCGACAAGCTGGACGGTAACCGTAAAAGTATCATCCGCAAGATTACGGAAGAAGGGGGCATCGTTACAACTCTGATAGAGACCTTCTCAGCGGCGGAGATGGTGAAGCCGGAGGTGTTCCCCAGCCTGTTGTTCTATTATGGTATGCTCACCATCAAAGACACCTTTGGCGACCAACTGTTGCTGGGCATTCCCAACAATAATGTCCGTCGGCAATACTATGGCTACCTGCAGGAACAATATCAGGACATCAAGCATATCGACCTGAACGACCTTGGGTATTTGTTTACCTATATGGCGTTCTACGGCAAATGGGAAGATGTGCTCGGGTTCATGGCAAAAGCGTACGCGGACGTTGCTTCCGTTCGCGACGGCATAGAGGCGGAACGCAACTTGCAAGGGTTCTTCATGGCCTACCTCTATCTAAACAATTACTACATCACCGCTCCCGAGTTGGAACTGAACCATGGATATTGCGACTTTTTCCTTTTGCCGGACTTGACGCATTATCCGACCAAACACAGTTACATCATAGAGCTGAAGATGTTGCCCGCCAAGGACTTCGCCACGAAAGCCGAATTGCAATGGCGGGAAGCCGTGGAGCAGATAAACAACTATGCCGCAGCGCCCCGTGTGGAAGCTCTGCGGCAAGGGACCACGCTCCATAAAATCATCATCCAGTTCAGCGGATGGGAGGTGAAACGGATGGAAGAAGTATAGGCGAAATCGGACCGACGTAGTTATCCCGTTCCGACTGCTACATCGGTCCGTACGTTACATGTATTTCTTAACTAACTTTGTGATTGTCTCAATATGAGCTTTTTCCGGCTTGCCTTGCGGATGTTCACTGCCGATGAAGATTCTGTTTCCGATTTTATAAACAAATCACATGCGTTTTCACGCAATCCGACGATGCGCTTTTATGCGCTCTCATGATCTGTAAGCACGGCTTTTAAGCGAAAACGGCAAATTAATCTTTCAGGCATCCAATCGGCACAACATAAACGCCATCTGTCCGCTTGTAAGCATAGTCACCGACACCTGTCAGCACCATACAAAAGGCGGGTGCCTTCATCCGGGTGGTATCTATGATATTCGAAAGTGCCGTTAATGTTTTTGCACCGTCCTCAATCAACTTTTCTCCACCCAATTTTATTTCAATAAGGCCATACGAACCATTACGCAGATGTACCACGGCATCGCATTCCAAGCCGTTCTTGTCTCTATAGTGGTAAACGGAACCATCCAAAGCATCCGCATAAACCCGAAGATCCCGGACACACATAGTTTCAAAAAACAACCCGAAAGTATTCAGATCGTTAATCAAATCATTGGGACCAAGACCAAGGGCGGCCACGCCCACTGAAGGATCCACATAATACCTCGTATCTGAAGTACGAACAGCGGTTTTACTTCTCAGGTTGGGATTCCACGCAGGCATATCCTCTATTACGAATATTTTCCGCAAGGCGGTAAGGTATGAATCTATCGTTTCATCACTGACATCCTCAGGTTCATTTGTTGATATATCAGCGAGGATTGTGGCGATACTTGCTTGAGACCCTTGATGCCTGGCATAAGAACGCATAATCCTCTTTGCTCGTTCCGCATCTCGTTTTACATCATCAACTCGTGATATATCGCTGTTCGTAATAGCTCTATAATATTCTGTCGCTTGCAACAGAGCCGCCTTTTCCGTTCCCACTTGCAAAGCCTTAGGCCATCCTCCACGGCAAACGACAAATGCCAGCGATTGTAATGTAAGTTTATTCAAAGCTCCTATTTTATTTGGCCTAAGGAACAAATCCGATAGGCTTATCTCTCCCGTAGAGTCTCCTGATTCCCACAAACTCATGGGGCGCATGGTTAGCCATCCGTACCTTCCGGTACCCGTATGATGAATCTTCTTGGTTTCGACAGGTACGGCGGAACCTGTAAGAATAAACTGTCCGCCTCCATCTCGATGGTCTACTTCAAACCGGATAGCGTCCCAAAATTGAGGGACCTCCTGCCATTCGTCAATCAAACGAGGAGTTGCCCCTTCGAGCAAAAAGCTAATATTAGTTTGTGCCAATTGCCTATATTGTTGTTGCCTTGTAGGGTCATTCATATAGACAACGCTTTTGGCCTGCTGCTCAGCCGTGGTCGTTTTGCCACAAGCTTTAGGCCCCTCAATTAATACAGCCCCCATCGCTTCTAATTTATCACGGAGAAGTTGATCCGCTATTCGATACTTGTATTTCATGTCTTGCATTTTACTGCAAAGATAGCTTATTCCTTTGTAATTCAAATCAATTCCAAGAAATGTTTGGAAATTTGGCGCAATATCGTTTGGAAATTTGGCGCAATATCGTTTGGAAATTTGGCTTTGGAAATCATATGGTCTGCGAGCAGAAATGGTCTTTTCTCGTTCCCTTCGTCCTTCCAATCAACATTGATATTGGACAAATAAATCCGGGCAGTGTGCTTGGAATCAAGCTGGCTTTCACGCTGCTCTAACGATGTGCGACACCCCGTTTCTGATGCCGTACGGCCATAGGTTCTCATGACGTACAGCCATAGGTTCTCATGACGTACAGCTATAACCCCTCATCCCGTACAACTATAGACCCTCATGTTGTA
>CAVFNZ010000129.1:0-5491 GCA_963624095.1 Clostridium sp. CAG:217
AACAAATTGCTGAGAACGGCTGATATACACCTGTTAAAAACGGAGATAAACGGGGTTTTCGTTAACTGATTTTCACGCGGAGACCTCTTTCCCATGACGTACGGCCATGCACCCTCATGCTGTTCTATGACTACCTGAAGGCAAAGAACAAACCGCTTTAGTCCGTCGTTGCCAGTTGCGCCCCTTCGGGTCGGTAGCTTTCGGGTCGGGCGTGCTTGCGCCTCCTCAGGTACTTCTTCGCCTGTCGGCCCAATTGGTTCCAGTAGGGCATCTTCTTCAGCGTGCTACGCACCGGCTGGATGTCCCACAGGAGGAAGATGAGCACCGCGACGACGGCCACTAAGCAAGTCAGCCCGTAGAGCTGCCGGATGCTGATGCACAGAATCCCCTGCATGTCGTACGGCAAGCCGCGCGACAGGTTCTCCGCAATCCGCTGCCTCAGACCGTAACTGTAGATGCCCGAACAGATGGTGCTGACCATTCCGTTGCGGATGAGTCCCGCCATGGTCAGTCCCATGAAGAAGTGCTGGAAAGGCATCAGCTCCTCCAGGTAAATCGTCAGGGTGGTGAAGAAGATGGCGGTCCCGAAGTTCCTCAGGAAGATGGGCGCATAGAGTGCCTCGATGTTCAGCCCCGGGTCGATGAGGAAATACATCATCACGGGATAGGCCGCCATGGCCGCCACGCCGATAGTCAGCAGACGGGTGTACTTTTGCTTGATGACCTTAATCCAAACCAGGCAGAAGAGGCAGCCCGCGATGGCGGCTATCCACTCCACCAGGTTGAAGACGTTGGTGGTGACGGAGCCGAAGTGGAGCACGCTGCCCGTGAAGGCGGACTGCAACACTTTCGGCGTGCTGCCCATAAACTCCACGAAAGCGAAGAGGATGAGCAGCGGAACGAGCCGCTTGTAACGCCAAGCCCCCGGCGCAATGTAGGGGTGGCGGATGGAGAACATTCGTCCCAGGCAGAGCAGCAGCGTGATGACAATCATCAGCAGGTCGCCCAGTATCACGTGCGAGTCGAGCCAGTTGTAGTGCTCGCCGTAGTTGAAAAAGAAGATGACCTCGATGAGGAACAGTGACCACAACACGCAGCCCAACCAGTCGGCACTGACAAAAGGCAGGGGCTTCATGAAACGGAAGTTGTGCGTGGTGACGAAGACAATCAGCGCGATGAGGAGCATGACGGCAATGAGCAGCCAGTTCATCACCTTCCAGTCCTGATAGACGTAAATCAGCATCTCCGTCACCCATGGTGTGAACGACATGTTGCCCAGGACGATGCAATAGAGCAACGGGAAGAAGATGGTGAAATCGCGTTTGGGTGTCATCCACAACTGAATGTTGGACATGCACTCGAAGGTGCCGCACAGCTTGAAGAATCCCGATATGTAGGAGAGGATGCAGAGCAGGACCAACGATTGCGTGTGGAGGATGCAGACGTTGCAGGCCGCAATCACCAAGGCGGCGGTGAGCAACAGGTTGCGGTTGGTGTAGCGGAACTTCAGTCTGAACAGGAAGGGGAACGGCATGTTCACGCCCACCACGTTGCACATCACAATCATCAGCACGTCCTCGCGCATCAGGCTCAGCTCGCCCATCACCTGCTGCAAGGCTCCGCCATAGATGCCTCCGGTCAGCTGGAAGCAGAAGGCGAAGAGCAGGTATATCCAGGGTTGCAGCCGCCGCGGAACGTACGCATTGAACGAGGGGACACGGAACGGTCCCTGTGGCATAGGAGGTACAGGCATACGAGTAGAGTTTACGCTTTGTCTCGCCTTATTCGTAGGCTACTTCCACTTCCACGTTCAGTCCGGCACGCAGCAGTGCCACGTCCTTCGGGTCATTGTCCTCCGTCAGCTTGATGCGTACGGGCACGCGCTGCTCCACCTTCACGAAATTGCCCGTGGCATTGTCCACCGGCACCAGTGAGAAGGCCGATCCTGTGGCTCCGGAGATGGAGGCCACCTCACCCTTGAACTCGATGTCCGGCAGCGCGTCGGCAACGAAGGTCACCTTGTTGCCCACGGCGATATGCTTCATTTGGGTCTCCCGGTAATTGGCCACTACCTTCACGTCATCGTCGTCGACAATGCGCGCCAGGGTCTGTCCCGGCTGCACCAACTGCCCCTCGTGAATCTCCTTGCGTCCCATCACACCGTCGCAGGTGGCGATGATTACCGTGTAGGAGAGGTTGAGCCGGGCCAGGTCGAGCTGCGCTTGCGCCACACTCTCGGCGGCGCGGCTGCCGCTCAGCTCGTGCGTCTGCACGTCCTTCACCGACACGGCCGACTGCTTGCGGCTCTGCGCCTGTTCATAACGGGCTTTCGCCGCCAAGTAGCGGGTGTTGGCATTGTCATATTGTTGTTGCGTCACGGCCTCTTTGGCCAGCAACACGGTGAAGCGGTCGAGGTCGGCCTTGGCGTTGCGCATGTCCACATACGCCTCGTCGATGCCTGCGGACTGCGTCAGGATGTTGCTCCGGGTTGTCGTCATGTTGGCGGTGACTACGGACGAGCCGGACTGCTTGCCCGTAAGGGCCGCCTCGGCCTGTGCCAGTTGCAGCCGGTATTCGGCATCCTCCAGGATGACGAGCGTGTCGCCGCTCTTCACGTGTTGGAAGTCGGTGAACCGTATCTCACGGATGAACCCCTGCACCCGCGTGTTGATGGGCGTGATGTGGCGGGTCACCTGTGCGTCGTCGGTAAACTCGTTGCGGCCGAAGTGGGCGAAGTTGAGGAACGCCCAGAGGGCGGCACCCGCAACGATTACAATCACTACAATATTATACAGTTGTTTGATAGTTCTCTTGTTCATCTTCTTATGCTTATAATGTAATCGATTCGTATGTTAAATGTCCCCGGCCATGTACTTCACGCGGTAGTAGGCGTAGACGATGTTGATGCGTGCGGCCACCTCCTGCAACTCGGCGTTGAGGTGAATGTTCGACGCGTCTATCATGTCCGTCACCAAGGCCAACTGCCCCAGATAGCGGGCGTTCACCACCTCGTAGTTCTGTTTGGCCAGCTGCACGCTCTTGATTTGGGTCTCCAGTTCGGTGTACGACTGCAGGTACTCCACATAGGCTTGGTTGACGCGGTTGTCCGTCTCCTCTTGGGCCAAGGCGTAACTCTGCTGAGCCTTCAGCGTCTCCGCCGAAGTCTGGCGCACCCGTTTGTTGCCCTTGTAGAGCGCACCGATGTTGTAGCTCACGCCCAATCCCACATACCAGATATTCAGATTCTTGTCGATGGGAGGCAGCTCAAACGTGATGGGCCCGTTGAAGTTGTTGGCGGCTACCAACGCCACCTTGGGCAACAGGTCGCTCTTGGCAATCTTCTCCTTCTGCTTGGAGATGTGGACGTTCAGCTGACTCTGCTCCAGGATGGGCGAGTTGGCCGAGGCCTGGTCCTGCCAATAGGTCTCTCCCTCCTGCGGACAACTCTTCGCCGCGATGGTGGTGTCGGGCAGGATGGTGGTACTCACGGGCAGGTCGAGCGTGTTGCAGAGTTGGTGGTTGAGGATGCCGCGCGTGTCGTGCAGCTTTTTCAATTGTAACCGCAGCTGTTCCAGTTGCAGCTCGTAGCGCGTGATGTCGTTCTTCAGAGCCATGCCCTGCTGTTGCTGCGACCTGATGTTGTCAATCAGCTGGCGTGTCAGGGCGATGTTCCGCTCGTAAACCCGGATGCAGTTGTCCGTCTTGTAGAGGTCGAGGTACTGTCCCAGGGCGATGAAACGCGTCTGTTGGCGTGTCAGCCGAAGACCCGTCTCGGCCTGTCTCTTGCCGAACTCCGCCAGACGGATGCCTGCGGTGACGGCTCCTCCGGAGTAGACCACCTGTTGAGCTTCCAAAGCCAAGCTGTTGCCGAAGTGGGGCGAGGACATACCCTGTGCATGACCGAAGTCGCGGTCTGTCAGCAGGGCGTTGCCGATGTAGCTTGCCGAGAGGGAGAGGTTGAGGTCGGGTAGCCGTTGTGCCCGTGAGGTCTCGATGTCGTACTGTGAAACGTCCACTGCCGTCTTTGCGGCGCGGATGCCGCGGCTGCCGGTCTCGATGCGGTCGAACAGTCCGTCCACGGTCAGCGGCATTGCATGGGAATCCGTGTCCGTCGGTTGCTGGGCCACCGCTGTCCCGGAGGCGAACAGGATAAACAATCCTGAGAGAATGATCTGCTTAGTCACTTGAAATGGTTTTATGTTTTTTTTCGGCTGCAAAATTAGAGCTTTCCCGTTGTCGGCTTGTTTGTAATTTCGCCAGCGGTATGGACTATTAGGGAATAAAAGTTCGCTATTCTCATATATTTTCAGCACTTTTGCACCCAAAAGGCGAATGCCGTGCGTAAAGTAGGCCGCCTTCAGATAAGACTGATAGCGTATGCAGAACGAAGTAAACCTTTCCATACAGACGAAGCCGCTCTTGTATGAAACGTCCCTCTCGGGGTGGACGGACGAACCCCACGTCATCAACTACGGTGCCATCCTGATATGCCGCTCGGGTAAGGCCCTGCTGCAGGTCAACTTCACCCGTTGGCAACTCTACGAAGGGGCAGTGCTCACCCTCTTCCCGAACGATGTGGTACGCTTGTTCAGTTCCTCGGGCAATCCGATGGACCGCACGGAAGTGGGGGATTTCAAGGTGGAGATGTTGCGGTACGATGCCTCCATGTTGCGCGAGGCCAGCCTGCAGATGGAACAGACCGTTTATTCCGCCTTGCGTGAAGACCGTTGTCGGCAGGACTCACCCGTGGTGACTGATATCATCAACAAGATGTTCGCCCTGCTCCATGTCTACTTCGACCAACGGGAGTGTACCTGCGTCGCCCAGTTGGTGTTGTTGCAACTGAAGGCCTTCTTCGTGGGATTCCACGAGTACCTGATGCGCAATCCGTTGATGATGAAGGACGGAGTGAAGTCCCGCAGGGTGCGTGAACTCTTCAACCGGTTCATGGATTTGATGGAGAAGAACTATAAGGTGTCGCGCGACGTTGCCTTCTACGCCTCCCGGATGAACGTCACCGCCAAATACCTCACCCTCATTGTGCGTCAGGTGACCAACGAGACTCCGAAGCACCTGATAGACCACTACACCATTCTGCAACTGAAGATGCAGCTGGCCATGGGTGGGCAGAGCGTGAAAGAGCTTGCCTGGGAATATAACTTCAGCGATGTCTCCTTCTTCTGCCGCTACTTCAAGCGTCACACGGGCAAGTCGCCCATGAGCCTCCGCAACAACAAGATGTAGTTTCCCATCTACAATTTTTGCAGCTCTTCTATTGACAAGCCGGTTAGGTTCGCCACTGTTTCCGAATCCATGCCTTTGGTTAGCATAGCCTTGGCTATTTTACGTGTACTACGAGACTCTCCTTCGGCTATGCCCTCCGCACGACCTTCCGCACGACCTTCCGCACGACCTTCCGCACGTCCTTCTGCGCGCCCTTCCATCAAACCCTCAAACTTCGCGTTGCCAAGCACGTCGTTCTGAATCATGA
>CAVFNZ010000130.1:0-5470 GCA_963624095.1 Clostridium sp. CAG:217
GCCCGTACGAGCTGCACGACTTCTTCCTCTACCACTTCTTCACCTATGGTGCCCGTCCGTCGAAGATTTTCTTTCTGGCGCAACGGGCTTTTGCCGACCGTTACTCCGATGAGGTAATCAAGAAGTGGCTGAAGGTCTTCTTCCGTCGTTTCTTCAACCAGCAGTTCAAACGTTCCTGTTTGCCCGACGGCCCGAAAGTAGGTTCCGTGGTGCTGACCCCCCGCGGTGACTGGCGCATGCCGAGCGATGCCAGTTCGGAACTGTGGCTACAGGATTGCGAGAGGCTGTAGGACGTACGCTCACGCGAAGAGGCCACCCCACGAATAGCTGCCCGGCTTGAAGGTGACGTGGACAGGATGTTCACCGTTCCACAACATACGGACTACGCCGGGATTCACTTCATCGGACACTTCGAAGTGAGTCCACCGCAACCGTTTCAGCACGGCAAAGGCTGTGGCACCACCTTCGATAATCAATTCATCGGGAACTTTGTCGTGTACCAAACGAGTGACCGCATCCGCCATCTCCGCACGCAAGCGCAAGGCAAATTCCTTGCCGCCTTTTGACGGGTGGCCGATGGCCAATATCAAGGCGTGTTCCCGGCTGTAAACCTCTTTCAGCCTACCCTCCCACTCCACGGGCGAGGCTTCGCCCTCGAACACCTCCTCGGGCATTTTCTCAGTGTGGATGGAGTAACGCCGCACATAAGGGAGCAGTTCCAAGGTCGTGCTTTGCGTGCTGCCACACACAATCAGCGCACGCCCCGACGGAAGTCCTTCAAAGGGCAGCCGGTCTGGAGTCTTCAGTTGAGAGTCCTTACCCATATAAACCAGATGGAGATAGGCGGTAAAGAGGTCGGCTGCTCCGGCCAAGAGCACATCTGTCTTGGCGTGACGCATCAGCTGGAACGTCACCTGCATTTCACTGTCGGCATCCGCCACATAGATAGGCAATGACGTTCCGTCCGAAGTGTCAACGGCTGGCATCACGGACGATTCATGCAGGTACTGCACGCCTTTCAGACGCTCGGTCACGACGGAACTGTTGGCGGGAAATTCAGGGTCGTAAGCGAAAGAGGTCTCGTGGAGCGGCTGCCCGTTGATGTAGTAAACGCCTTGTTTCACAATCCGTCCCTTGGAAGGGTTCTGCGGCATCAGCAATGCCTTGGTGCAATCGGTCTCTTGCAGAAAAGTCCGTAGTTCAGCCACAATGTGACCGCGCAGGGCCGAGTCCGTTTTCTTGAAGAAAGTCCGCACGCCACGTCCCTTCAGTTCGCGCACCACGCGGTGCGTCTCCGCCACCGCCTCTTGCTCGCTCATCGAACGAGTGTCGGTGGCCAACACCAGCAAATCGCACTCCGGCAACTTGCCTTCTACCTCGGTAAGGAATCCTACCCTCAATCCAAAACGATAACCGATGCCAGCCATTTCGGCAGCACCGGTTATGTCATCTGCTACAACCGTTATCATTGGCTTTCACGTTTCAAGCATTCTGTTTTCTCTTCAGTCGGCTAATGGCCATGCGGGTGGCGTAGTCGATGGAGAGCATCATGGCATCTTCGCTGGCGACACCCTTGCCGGCGACATCAAAAGCGGTTCCGTGGTCTACCGACACGCGGATGATGGGCAGACCGAGGGTGATGTTCACGCCTTTCACGCTGTCCATCTTGCCGGTCTCTTTGTTCCAGTTGAACCCAACCACCTTGAAGGGAATGTGACCCTGGTCGTGGTACATTGCCACGCAGCCGTCAAACTGTCCGCACTTGGCTTTGGCGAAGAGCGTATCGGGCGGCACGGGACCGACCACATTGAATCCACGGGCTTTCAGTTCTTCCACGGCAGGAGTGATTTCCCGTTCCTCTTCCCAACCGAACAAGCCGTTGTCGCTTGAGTGTGGATTGAGTCCGGCAATGCCGATGCGCGGATGTTCCATACCAAACTGCACGCAAGCGTCGTTGATGAGTTCCGTCACTTCAATGATGCGGTCTTTCTTCACCAGGTCGCACGCCTTGCGCAAAGGCACATGAGTAGAGACGTGTATCACCCGAAGGAACTCGTCCGCCAACAGCATGGCATACTTCTTGGTATGTGTGAAAGTGGCGTAAATCTCGGTGTGACCATCAAAATGATGACCAGCCAAGTTGAGAGCTTCCTTGTTGAGCGGAGCGGTAACGGTGCCGTCCACCTCGTCCGCCATAGCCAAATCGATGGCTTTACGGATAGAGACGAAAGCGGCGTTTCCGCATTGAGCGGAGACTTTGCCAAACTCAAAAACGCTCATGTCCACGCATTTCAAATCGTAGACATCAATGCAACCATACTCAAAGCGGGCATCCGCCACCTTGTCAATAGGATGCACCGTCAGAGGGAGGCCGAGCACCTTCACGGCATTCTCCATCACGGCAGCGTCGCCGGTCACCAAGGGGCGACATTGGGTGTAGGTTTCTTTGTGACTGAGGGCGCGCACCACAATCTCCGGTCCGATGCCGGCGGGGTCGCCCATCGTAATCGCCAATATAGGTAATTCCATTGTCTTTTACATTAATTGTTTAAGAGCCCCGACAGAGAGTTCCTCCATCGAGGCTCTTGTTGTTTATCTTTCGACATACACTTCTGGAATCCAGCGAATGAAGGTTCAAGGAGACCGAAGTGTAAGCCGGACTTGCTTTAGTACAGACTCTCGTAGATGGCTTTAGCGTCCGCCTCTGTGACGGTGCGCGGATTGTTCTTCAGCAAGCGCTGCACCTCCATGGCGGCTTTGGCCATGTGGTCAACGGCTTCGTGAGGAATACCAATCTCGGAGAGTTTGGTAGGGATGCCGCACGCCTTGGACAGTTCGGTCACGAAGTCTACGCCGTTCTGAGCCGTCTCGTCGTCGTCAGCACCCTGGGGCGCACCGCAAGCCAATGCCACTTGGGCGTATTTCTGCAGGTTGGCACTGCGGTTGAACTTCATGACGGAAGGCAACAGGATGGCGTTGGACAAGCCGTGAGAGATGTGGAACTCGCCACCCAACGGATAAGAGAGTGCGTGTACGGCTGCCGTGTTCACCGGTCCCAAGCACATGCCGCCGTAGAGGCTACCGAGCAGCAAAGCCTCACGGGCTTCGATGTCGCCCCCGTTCTTCACAGCCCGCAACAGGTTGGCACTGATGAGCTTGATACCCATCAGAGCGTACATATCCACAGCCGGATGAGCAAATTTGTTGGTGTAGGCTTCGATGCAGTGAGTCAAAGCGTCCATGCCGGTCTCCGCCGTCACCTTGGCGGGCACGGTCACTGTCAGCTGCGGGTCGACATAAGCCGCGTCGGCAATGAGGAAGGGACTGACAATGCCTTTCTTCAGCTTGTCGCGTTCGTCCAACAGGATAGCGTTGGGCGACACTTCACTACCGGTGCCGGCCGTCGTAGGCATGCAGGCGAACCAGGCACCGCGGGCTTTCACGAAGCCGGTACCGAAGAGGTCTTCCACCTGCTGGTCGCTGTTGACCAGCGTAGCCGTCAGTTTGGTAACGTCGAGCACACTGCCGCCGCCAATACCCACAAAGCTATCGGCCTTGTAGTTGCGGGCCTCCTCCAGGATTGTCTTGAAGTCCGTAACGGAAGGTTCGCCCAAAATATGTTCGTAGACCAAGGTGCTGACACCGGACTCGTTCAACTTCTGTTCGATGGGACGAATCAACGGCACGATGGGAGGAGCGGTGAGGATAAACAACCGCTTGTAACCCATGGCGAGATAGTCGTCACAAAACTGCGAGATGCAACCCGCTCCGAAAACGATTTTCTGTGGTTGCAACAATGTTATTGTTCTCATTTGTTTTCTTTATTAAGTTTCTTGTCTTCCAGATAACCATAGATGGTCAGGTGTTTGTCCGCCAACGGGGTCTTGAAGAGGAAGCTGGCGAAGTACCCGACAACAAACACGATTAAGTGGCTATAGACACCCAACATATATTTATGATGCGTAAAGTTCCAATCGCCAAGGTCGAGCAGCAATTGCTTGCCACCGCCCAGGTCGAACTTGGTGGAGGTGAGCAACGCGTAAGCGGTAAAGAGTACCGCAGCGGCTATTCCCACATAGACACCCTGCTTGTTGGCACGGCGACCGAGCAAGCCTAACAGGAAAAGACCGACAATGCCCGCCGAGAAAATGGCGTAGAGTCCGAACACGGCACCCAGCACGCCTTCGCCTCCCCACATGACGTAGAGCGCGGCTACACCCATGGCCGCCAATCCGGAGATGATGACCGCCCAGCGTCCGACACGCATACGTTGCCGGTCGGTACTTTGGGGTTTGAAACGCGCATAATAGTCCTGTACGGTAATGGCGGACAAACAGTTAAGGTCGGCATCCAAACTGGAGATGGCGGCCGCCGCCAAAGCCGCGATGACCAAGCCGGTGACACCCGGAGGCATTTGCGTAGCGATGAAGAAGGGGAACACGCCGTCCGCCTTAATGTCCTCGGGTAACGGATTACCCGTGACATGATAAAAGACGAAAAGGCCCGTACCAATCAGCATGAACAACGCCCACACGGGTACACTCATGAAGACGCCGATGTAAGCGGCCTTCTTGGCACTCTTGTCGTCCTTGGCCGTGAGGTAACGCTGCACGATAGTCTGGTCCGTGCCATACTTCTGAATGGCGTAGAAGATACCGTTGAGCACCATCACAATGAAGGTCAGGTGGGTCAAGCTCAGGTCGTAAGGTCCAAAGCTAATCTTGTCGAACTCCCTGGCCACGGAGAATACGGTAGAAGGACCGCCTTCGGGCAAGAAGAGGAGCAGTGCCACACTGACAAGTCCGCCGCCAATCAAGAGGAATCCCTGAATTACGTCCATCCAAATGATGGCTTCCATACCTCCCAACAGCGTGATGAGGATTATCACCACGCCCAGCACGCCCAACACCAAGTAGATGTCGCACGCGAGGAACTCGGACAGAGCCAAGCAGACCAGGAAAAAGACCGTTCCCATCTTGGAGAAATGTCCCAAGGAGAAAGCCAACGAGCTGTAGAAACGGGCAAAGAAGCCGAAACGACGCTCGAAGTATTCGTAGGTACTCAGTTTGATGACTTTACGGAACAGGGGCACGATGATGCCAATCATCGCTACCAACACGATGGGAACCATCAGTCCTTGCACCAGGAGAATCCAGTTCCCGGCATAGGCCGCGCCCGGATAGGCAAGAAAAGTGACGCTACTGATAAGCGTGGCAAAGATGGACATTCCGATGGCCCAAGCCGGAATCTTACCGCTTGCGGCGTAGTAGGCGTGCGTGTTCTTTTGTCGGTGGGCAAAGTAGAAGCCCATTCCCACTGCCGCAAAGACGGAGATTATCACGATGGCATAATCAACCCAGTGGATAAGTGGTTGTTGCATAAGTTTTTGTTTTCAATATTCGTATTAGATTCATTTGTCTTTTGTTCTCAATGTGCCACTTTGCGTGCACGTTCAGCTATCGCGGCTTCT
>CAVFNZ010000131.1:0-5442 GCA_963624095.1 Clostridium sp. CAG:217
GTCTTCTACGATATGAGCGCCTCCATCTATGCCTATTCCCCTTGTGCCCTCCGGGCCAAGGAGCAAGCATCTTTCTTCAATTCCGGCTGCGATGCCGTGGTGATGGCGGACACCGGCATTCTCGACATCGACTCGGAGGAGGACTATGAGCTGATGCAGGTCATCGCCCATTATCTCTTTGAGAAGAAGCCTGCATACAAAGAGATATTTGATTTAGTGAATAAATGGAAGTGATATGAATAAAGGAACAGTTTACATTTGTCATCACATTGATACTGAAGGTCCTCTATGGGAAATTGTAGAGGAGTTGTTCAGTCGTTTAAAGCTGATTTTCGGCATTGACATGGCTCCTACCTACGAGAATTTGAAACTCTTGCAGGAAGGTAAGGTTGACGTACCCGACGAAATCCGTGAAAGTCTCGCTCTTACGGTAGACCCTCATACGGTTGGATTTAAACGTAACTGGGGCATGATAGAGGAAATGTTACACCGTATTATGTCTAAACAATTCAGAAACAGCATGTTAGATTCGTACCGGGGGGGTGGATTTACAACTGGCATGTAATGGATCATGTCGGGTTTGGAAATGCTAACCCACGACATAGGGATTATGGTTATCATAATGTACTTGATTTCTACAGGTACATGATAAAGGTAACGGACTCGAATCAAGATGCCATCCATTGGCATTTCCATCCGATTCCGTTCCGCAAAGAGGCGAACATTCCTGCCACGTCGTATGATAATTGTATGCCTGTGATACTGGATATTATCACGCATCGACTCATTGACCGGGATATGTTCCCTATCGTTAATCGTGCTGGTTTCCATACCGAACGAATCGATTCTAACTTTTTCTTGGAGCAGTGGATGCCGTTCGACCCCTCGTGCCAGTCTGTGGACGATGACCATCAGCCTACGGGGCAGGCGGACTTGATGAACGGCAGATATGGTGATTGGCGCTATACTCCTACGGATTGGAGTCTCTATCACCCGGACTTCTACGATTGGCGCAAACCGGGCAATATGAACCGTTGGCTTGCCCGAATACTCAATATGAAGTCACGCCACCGCAATATTACGGTTGAAGAAATAGAGAAGGCTTTCGCAAAAGCGGAGAATGGAGAAAACGTCTATCTTGGCATCACTAACCACGATTGGCGTGAAATGTCCGTTGAGATAGACGACTTCCGTGACAAACTGAAGGAGGTTGTTTCAAACCATCCGGATGTGAAGTTCAAGTTCTCTGAGTCCGTAGAAGCTTTCCGTAAAGTCATAGGATATACCGATGAAGAGATTGAGAAGAACAAGATAGACATTAAGGCCGAGTTGCATGACAACGTTTTGCATGTGGAAGTTACCAACGGAGCGTTGTTTGGTCCTCAGCCTTATCTTGCTCTCAAAACTTTTTGCGGTGAATATTTCCATGATAACTTCGATTTCCAAGAATCAGGTAAATCCTTCACATATGTCTTCGATTCCTACACAGTGCCTCTCAATCAAGTAGAGACCATTAAGGTAGCGGGGAATGATAAGTACGGGAACCAGTGCATCGTTGATGTGAAAATCAATCAATGTTTCACTGGCAAGTTTAAGGAATAAGCCTGCGTCCTTGACACTTGTCACATTATGGTTTAGGCAGGCACATTGGAAATATATGATGAAGTATTGTACAAAATGTTGCATGCCTAGTACAAGACCGGGCATTACATTTGATGAGCGTGGTGTCTGTTCTGCGTGCCGTAGTTACGAACATCGCTCCCAGGTTGACTGGAACGCTCGGTGGAAAGAGTTCGAAGCTATTTGTGACAAGTATCGTGGAATGAACGGCCCTGACGGGTATGACTGCATGATTGCGGTTTCTGGCGGAAAGGATAGTCACTTTCAGACTTACTTGATGAAGGAAGTCATGCACATGAACCCATTGTTGGTTTCTGCCGCGGATAACATGCCAATGACGGAAGCCGGAAAACATAACATCAAGAACATCTCTGAAGTCTTTGGATGTGACTTGATTACCATGAATCCAAACATCAAGGCCCAAAAGAAGATTATGAGGTATACGTTCGAGAAGTATGGAAAACCTACCTATTTCGTTGACCGTTATATCTATACGTATCCTCTTTGGATGGCTTTGCGCTTCAATATACCATTACTTGTTTATGGTGAAAATGTAGGTTGGGAATATGGAGGTGCCGATGGCATCGAAACTTATTCGGCTCGTGACCAAATCTACAATGGTGTAGGAAGTGGAATTCCTGACGAAGAACTTATTGAAGCGTGTGGTGTAAGCAAGAAAGACCTTAACTTTTTTACTCCGCCTTCCAAAGAACAATTGGCAAAACTCGACCCTATTTACATTAGCTATTTCACGCAGTGGAATAGTTTCAAGAATTATGAACTTGCGAAGAAACTTGGATTCCATGATTTGACTCATGAATGGATAAGAACCCATCATGTAGAGAACTTCGACCAGATAGATAGTCCTGCTTATTTGGTTCATTCGTGGATGAAGTATCCTAAATTTGGACATGCGTCCGCTACGGACTACGCAGCCCGTATGGTTCGTTATGGACTCATAGGAAGAGAGGAAGCATTCAAATTGGTGGAAGAACATGATGGGAATCTTGACCCAAGGTGTGTAAGAGAATTCTGTGAATTTCTTGGATATTCAGAACGTGAGTTTTGGGGAATTGTTGATAGCCTATACAATAAGGAATTGTTCGAAAAGAACAGCTTCGGTAAATGGGCTTTGAAGAAATAAAACTCAAAAACAATCGCAGGTATCAAGATGTCAAATCTTGATACCTGCAAATTAAAACGATGGAAGATATATACATTTTCTACAAAAAGACGGTGTTGCAGGCTTTGTCTCAGATAAATAATCTGGACTTACGAAACAACCTGACTCTATTTGTGATAGATGAGAGCAATAAGATGGTGGGTACGCTGACCGATGGCGACATCCGACGTTTCATTGTGAACGGAGGTACGCTGGACGCTTCGGTGTGCGATGCAATGAAAAAGGATTTTGTCTATGTGGAGGAAGATTACCCCGATAAGGTGGCACTCCTCAAATCGATGAAGAACGCGGGCATGATTATCGTGCCTATGCTGAACAAGAAGGGCGAGATTGTGGAGGTGTATAATCTGAAGAAATACAAGTCGCATCTTCCCGTCGACGCCGTGCTGATGGCGGGAGGCAAGGGCGTTCGTCTGCGACCGCTGACGGAGACCACGCCGAAGCCGCTGCTGCCCGTGGGAGGGAAGCCCATCATAGACTATAACATTGAGAGCCTGATGGAGAACGGCATCAAGCACATCACGGTGACTACGAACTACCTGCACGAGCAGTTGGAGGAGCATTTCGCCGAGCCGCGGGGCGGCATACAGGTGCACTGCGTGAAGGAGCCGCGCTTCCTCGGTACGATGGGAGCGACGCAGTTCGTGCCGCGGTTCTACAACGACACGGTGCTGGTGATGAACTCCGACCTCTTCACCAACATCGACTACGAGGACTTCTACCTCCACTTCCGCCAACACGAGGCGGACATGGCGGTGGCCGCCGTGCCCTACTCCGTGTCCGTGCCCTACGGCATCTTCGACCTCGACGGACGAAACATCAAGGGCGTGCGCGAGAAGCCCGTATACAACTACTTCGCCAACGCCGGCATCTACCTCATCAAACGGGAACTGCTGGAGGCGATGCCGCGCGACACGTTCTACAACGCCACCGACCTGATGAACGATGCCGTGGCAGCCGGCAAGACCGTAGTCCGCTTTCCGCTCACCGGCTACTGGCTCGACATCGGCACCCACGAGGAGTACGCCAAGGCCAACGACCTCGTCAAGCACATCAAGAAATGAGTTTCCACTCCTTCGGACTTCTTGGATATCCCTGAAAGAATCCCGCCCCGGGAGTTGCGAAACAGAAAGCGATGAGCTATCTTTGGATAAGATAGACTGCATCTCAGCATAATATTTCAAACAAGTTTGATATTCTGCGTTCGATTTGTACTATCTTTGGATAAGATAGACTGCATCTCAGCATAATATTTCAAACAAGTTTGATATTCTGCGTTCGATTTGTACTATCTTTGCACGAGGAAACAAAACAATAAACGTAACAATTTATGGCACTTGCAATATCATCCATACCGGTACTGACCGGCGACGCGGCTAATGACTTTGAAAACAAGGCTCGGCAGTCGTACGAAAGTTACCTTAACCGCAGTGAAACCGAAAAACGGATAGTGGCGGAACACTATGCGAAGGGTATGGCAACGGTGAATAAAGTATTGGCAAAATCACACATCGGAAAGAAATGAGTTTTCTCTTCGACCAATGCTCCATCTACGATCTCACGGACTCCGCGCAAATGTCCGGTTTTACTTGTGGAGACCGAGACCTCGACGACTTTTTCACCAATGACTGCTTTGCGTATGACAAACAGCTGTTGGGCAAGAGTTATTGCTATAGGTTGGACGCAGACCCCGCACGGGTAGTATGCGCTTTCACGTTGGCCAATGCCGGGATTCGGGTAGACGATTTGCCGAATGCGCGCAAGAAAAAGATTGAGTCTGACATACCTCACGTCAAGTCACTGAAGGACTATCCGGCTGTTCTGATAGGTCGTTTGGCCGTGTCCAAGGACTTTCGTTCACGACACGTCGGTAGCGATGTGCTTGAGTTCATCAAGTATTGGTTCATAGATCCGTTCAACAAGACGGGTTGCCGTTTTGTCATAGTAGACGCGTACAACAATCCTCAGACGATAGCATTCTATGAGCACAATGGGTTCAAATCCGTGTTCAGCACCGAGACCCAGGAAAAAGAATATCGGCATATTCCACCGGAAGTGTCCTTGAGTACTCGCCTAATGTACTTCGATTTATTGACGGCGATTAAGAATTAGCAGAAGCCGTTTGCTGAAGTTAAAAAACAAAGAGCCCAAAAGCCGAAAAGCTTTCACACCTTTCAACTCCTGGACTCTCCAACTGCAGATTCCCTTAGGGAAACTCTTAGACCCTTGGACTCTTAGACCCTTGGTCTCGGAGGAAGTTCTCCGCCCTTTCGGGGGTTAAGTCTCCAGTCCCGTTAGACCCATGGCTCTGGAAATAACTCTCCGCCCTTCGTGGGGTAAAGTCTCCCGTCCCGTTAGCTCCATGGTCTCGGAAACAGCTCCGCCTTTTTGGGGAGGTTAAGCATTCCGGACTATTGGACCATACGCCTTCGGGAAGCTATCGGCCGATGTCGGCGTAGGCTTTCCGCGCGTCGAACCCCGGACACTCCTTCGGGCGGCAGTCCGGCAGGTCGCGATGACCGACAATCTCCGCCTGCGGGAAGAGACGCTTCAAGCAACAGAGCAGGTCGCGGAGGGCGGACCTCTGAAGGTCCGTGCGCGTGTCGCACGCCTCGCCCCGCTCGTTGAGCCCTCCCTCG
>CAVFNZ010000132.1:0-5440 GCA_963624095.1 Clostridium sp. CAG:217
GAACTGCGGACGCGCCAGCGTGAATATGAGCATTCCTAACGCCGCCCATGTCAACCAAAACTTCACGTTCGGGCGGCTTTCCGATACTTCCGGCATCAGTTTCTCCAACAGTGCCGGGTCTCCGTACTTTTCTATTCGCTTCCTACGCTTGTGGTTTGAGTAGAAATAGAACAAGGCCACCAAAGGCAATGCTATCAGTAAATAGAGGTATGTCGGGTTTGCAAATTGAAACATAATCAATACACAATTAAGGGATTCTTTTCAAAATGGAGTTACGGAGTAGGATTTCGAGCAACACGCACGCGAAAGCGATCCACGCGAACGGCGCGAAAGCCTCTTCGCGCTTGCTGAACTCCTTCACGTTGAGTTTGGTCTTCTCCAGCTTGTCTATCTCTTCGTAAACTTCCTTCAACTTAGAGTTGCTCGTGGCCCTGTAGTAGTTGCCGTTGGCTATTCCGGCAATCTGCGTAAGGGTCGACTCGTCTATCTCCACAGGCACGTTAACGTACTGCACGCCAGCGTAAGTCGGCATGGGATAAGGTGCCGTCCCGTTGGTGCCGACACCTATCGTGTAGACTCTCACCCCAAAGCTCTTGGCTATCTCGGCCGCCGTCAGCGGCGAAATGTCGCCCCGGTTGTTGGAGCCATCCGTCAGCAGAATCACCACTTTCGACTTCGCCTTACTGTCCTTCAACCGGGTCACGGCGTTGGCGATGCCCATACCGATGGCCGTACCGTCCTCTATAAGCCCGCGTTGGGCGATGTCGCAACTGATGCCGTTGAACAGGTTCACCAGCACGGCGTGGTCCACCGTCAGAGGACACTGCGTAAACGCCTCGCCGGCGAATATCGTCAATCCGATATTGTCATTGGGACGTCCGTTTATGAACTCCGCCGCCACCTGCTTGGCCGCCTCCAGCCTGTTCGGTTTCAAATCCTCCGCCAACATACTGGTCGACACGTCCACGGCCATCATGATGTCGATGCCTTCCACTTCCGTATTCTGCCAGTTGTTGGTGGTTTGAGGCCGGGCCAACACAATGATTACCATGACGATGGCAATCACTTTGAGTATGAAAGGGACATGCAGCAAGTAGAGTTTGTAGCTGCGCGGAGCGGACTGGTACATGTGCGTGTCGGACACCCGCAACGTGGGGCTGCAGTGGCGACCCTTCAGGATATACCACACGACATAGGGTATAACCAGCAAGAGCAAAAACAAATATTCTATGTTTGCGAAAACCATTTCCTGACTATATTAAAAACATAACTTACAAAGGTCGCGAATCACGACACCCAACATCACGAGTACAGCGACGGAGATGCCGGCAATGGAGGCCAGCAGTATCAGCTTCGAACGGCGCGAACGCTTCTCCTCTATCGTTATCTCCGTTGGTTGCGGCTTTTCGTTGGGGTCTGTCTCCATCTTCGTCTCGTTAATGAAATTCATGGCGCTTACCAAATTCCGGTCGTTCTCGTTCATCAAAGGATTGAACTTGGCGAACTTCACCAAATCGGCGGTCGCAAACAAGTCCTTCAGTTCCGACAACGACTTCTGGTCTTTCTCTTTCAGCAAGGCTTCCACTATTTCCGTGGAGGTCATCTCCAGGGCATTGAACCCGAAGCGGTCTTTGATGTAGGTCCGCAGCACGTCGGTCAACTCCGTATAGTATGTCTTCGACTCCTCCTTCTGCCAGCTCTTCTCGCCCTTTATGCGTTCAATCTCCTTCATGGCCTGCTCGTGAGGCGGAAGTTTCGGCTCCACCTTGACTGTCCGGATAATCGGCTTGTTGTCGCGATAGCGTTTCACAAGGTAAACAACGGCCACCACCAGAGGAATCATCAGCAACGTCAGCCAGGAGACGAGTTCCCAGTCCTCCCACACGAAAGGCGGGCTCATGGCATCCTTGGGACCGAAGAACTGCTCCGGATGGAGCGTGTCCACGGGAAGCGACTGCACGTTCAGCGCCAGTTCCTTTGAGTAATAGGGTTTGTTGTCCACCATCACTTCAAAGGGAGGTATGTAGTAAAGCGCGGAGTCAAAAGAGGTTATGATATACTCTTGGGACACGAGCAGCCGCTTCTTGTCGTTCAGGTACTGCGTATCGGGCCTTGCCACGTCCACCAGTTCGATGCCCGTCACCAGCGTATCGTTGAAATGCGGCAACACCATTTTCCGGGAAGCGTCATAGCTTACCTCCAGTTTGATTTTCGCCTGTTGTCCGATGAACAAGTGCAACGAGTCGATGGTTGCATCGACCGTCACATTCTGTGCCTGGGCAACTCCCCAGCAGGTAGTCGCCAGCAGCAGTCCCGCGAACGCTCTATTTCGTATCGTTGTAAATACACTCATTTTCTGATAACTCTAATTTCGTTTAGCGAACAAGCTCATGAGCTGTTTCACATAATCCTGATCGGTGCGCACAGAGACGGAGTCCACGTTGCTTTTCGTAAACGTATCCTGCAAGTGCGTCTGCTTCCGCACCCACCAATCGTGATGCATCTTTCTCAACTTGGCCGAGGAGGTGTCGATATACTGCGTATGTCCGGTCTCGGCGTCAGCCACCTTCATCAACCCCACGTCGGGCAACTCTTCCACACGACGGTCATAGACCTGAATGGCCACGAGGTCGTGTTTGCGGTTGGCTATCGTCAGTGGGTTCTTGAAATCCTGTTCAACGATGAAGTCACTGATAAGGAACGCCGTACAGCGTTTCTTGATGACGTTCGTCAAATATTCCACCGCAAGCTTTACGTCCGTCAATCTGCTCTCCGGCTTGAACGAGAGCAGTTCGCGGATGATGTACAGGATGTGTTTCCGTCCCTTCTGGGGTGGGATGAACTTCTCTATCTTGTCCGAAAAGAAGATTACGCCAATCTTGTCATTGTTCTGTATGGCGGAAAAAGCCAACGTGGCGGCTATTTCCGTCACCATGTCGCGCTTCATCTGATGAACGGTTCCGAAATCGAGACTGCCGGAAACGTCGATCAACAACATCACGGTCAACTCCCGTTCCTCTTCGAACACCTTCACATACGGCTTGTCGAAACGCGCCGTCACATTCCAGTCGATGTCGCGCACGTCGTCGCCGTACTGGTATTCGCGCACCTCGGAGAATGCCATGCCGTGTCCCTTGAAGGCGGAATGATACTGCCCCGCGAAGATGTTGCTCGACAGTCCGCGAGTCTTTATCTCAATCTGGCGAACCCTCTTCAAAAGTTCGGTCGTTTCCATATAATCCGATTAACTGATGGAACGATTAGGGCACTTCAACCTTATTCAGTATCTTGCTGACAATCTCTTCGGCGGTCACGTTTCCGGCCTCCGCCTCGTAGCTGAGTCCGATACGGTGGCGAAGCACGTCATGAGCCACGGCACGCACATCCTCGGGTATCACATAGCCGCGGCGTTTGATGAAGGCGTACGCGCGGGCGGCCAAAGCCAGGTTGATGGAAGCACGGGGAGAACCGCCAAACGAGATGAAGTTCTCCAGTTCCTTCAGGTTGTACTTGGCCGGATAGCGGGTAGCGAACACGATGTCGGCGATGTACTGCTCAATCTTCTCGTCGAGATAAACCTGGCGAACCACCTTGCGGGCTTCCAGAATCTCTTCGCTGCGAAGTATCGGACGCACCTCTGTCTTTTCTCCGCTTATGTTCTGACGGATAATCTTCTTTTCCTCTTCCAGCTTCGGATAGTCGATGACCACCTTCAGCATGAAACGGTCTACTTGCGCCTCGGGCAACGGATAGGTACCCTCTTGCTCGATAGGGTTCTGCGTAGCCAACACCAAGAAAGGTTCCGGCAGAGGGAACGTTTCTTTGCTCAAGGTTACCTGACGCTCCTGCATGGCTTCCAACAAAGCACTCTGCACTTTCGCCGGGGCTCGGTTTATCTCATCCGCCAACACGAAGTTGGCGAAAATAGGACCTTTGTTCACTACAAACCGCTCGTCCTTCTGACTGTATATCATTGTTCCGATGACATCGGCCGGCAACAAGTCCGGAGTAAACTGGATTCGGCTGTATTTTGCGTCAATCAACGATGCCAATGTCTTTATGGCCAATGTCTTGGCCAAACCGGGGACACCTTCGAGCAATACGTGTCCATCGGACAAAAGTCCTATCAGTAAAGATTCAACCAAGTGCTTCTGTCCGACGATGACCTGATCCATGCCGGTCATTAAGTTTGTCACGAATGCACTTTGTCTTTCAATTCGTTCATTCAACTCGCGAATGTCAATTGCTTCTGCCATAAATCTATATAATTTAATGTTTTATTTATCCTTTCCATGCAGGGGGTATAACTACCTGCTTGTTTAACGCCCAAAAGTACGATTTTATTGTTAATGGAGATATCTAATATTTACTAAAAAATACTCTCAAAACTTAGATTTTAAGAGTATTTGTAATATTTCGCATGTCGGCTTGCACGACCTGCGTATGCCATCACCGGAAAGACTATTCGTCCTTTTTCAGTTCGGGAATCTTCAACACCGTTCCTATTACCACCTTGTTGGGTTCTTTGATGTCATTGTATTCCACTATGTAGTGGCTCAACTCCTTTGTACCATAATATTTTAAGGAAATCTTACGAATCGTCTCGCCGGACGCGACCTTGTGTTTGCACTTCAAGCCCGCAATGGTATATTTTCTCGTACTGTCCGGTTGGGATTGGGATACGGTAGGCGTTGTCTCCACACTGGCCACCTTCTCAGTCAACGTATCCGCTGGCGCCGACGGCACTTGCAATGTATCTTTTTCAATCACCGTGTCCGTACGGGCGACCTCCGGCATTGGTGCTACCGGCTTTTGCACCTGCTGTTTCGGTACGACTGCGGTCACGTTGCCGTCTCCGTTACGAAAGGCATGGAACGCGTATACGCCGATGCCTAATCCGATGACGATGCATGCGGCGACAAGCCAACCCTTCGGGCCTTTCCCTTTCGGTTTCTTCTCCGTTCCGTCCTTTGCGGTTTGAGCCTCTGTCGGCTTTGCCTCTTCGTTCTTGGCATTCGTTGGCCCGACAACCGGCACAGCCGGTGCTTCAACAATATCAGGAAGCACCTCTTCAGGTTCTCCTTGTTCCCCGGCCTGTTCATCTTGCTGATGCTCTGCCTCTTGAGACCCCTCCGTTACGCCCTCTTCTGCCGCGGGCTCATCTTCAACCAAAGATTCATTCTCGATTAAAGGTTTGTCTTCAGCCATCGGCTTCTCTTCCGTCAAGGGCTCTTCCGCTTCATCGTTCGGAAGTTCATCTGTTGCGGTTCCTTCCGCTTCATCGTTCGGAAGTTCATCTGCCGGAGCTTCTTCCGCTCCATCGTTCGGAAGTTCATCTGCCGGAGTTTCTTCCGCTCCATCGACCGGGAGTTCATCCGCCGGAGCTTCTTCCGTCGAGTCCTCCGCTTTGTCACTCTCTTCTGTGACCTCCTCGGTGTTC
>CAVFNZ010000133.1:0-5437 GCA_963624095.1 Clostridium sp. CAG:217
AACTATTAATCAAAGATTATGTATTTAGATCAAGCAAAGAAAAAAGAAATCTTTGGACAGTACGGAAAGTCTAACACTGATACTGGCTCTCCTGAGGCACAGATAGCATTGTTCTCATACCGTATTTCCCATTTGACGGAGCACTTGAAAGTGAACCGTAAAGATTATAGCACAGAAAGAGCATTGACAACTTTGGTAGGTAAGCGCCGCGCGTTGCTCAACTACCTCAAAGATCGTGACATCGAAAGATATCGTGCTATCGTCAAGGCTCTCGGTTTGCGTAAGTAATTACCAAACGCTGAAAGAAATCAAAAGGCGCCGCATCCTCCAAAGATGCGGCGCCTTTGTTCTATACGCTGACCGTCGTAACCTTGCTGCTCGACGTGTTCCCGCTCTGCTGTACCTGAATCTGTACGGGGATGCGCTCCTTCAGCTCTTCCACATGGCTGATGATGCCCACATGGCGGCCATTCTTCTTGTGCAGCGTGCGCAGGGTGGCGATGGCGTTTTGCAGAGGCTCTCCGCTGAGGGTGCCGAAACCCTCGTCGATGAAGAGCGTGTCCACGGCGAACTGATGGCCGATGTCGCTCAGGGCTAAGGCCAACGACAGCGAGACGAGAAAACTCTCTCCACCCGACAACGTGCTTGCCGCCCGTGAGGCGTATCCTTGGTACGCGTCCTCAATCAGAATGACGAACGTGCCGGGGATGACCTTCAGCGTGTAACGGTTCGACAGTGTGTTCATGTAGGCGTTGGCCGCATGGATGAGGCTCTCCAACACGTAACTTTGGGCAATCTTCTGAAAAGTCTTACCTGTGGAGTCGCCAATCTTGACGCTGACGCATCTCCATTTTTCATAGTCCGTGTGCAACTCGTTTGCCGTCCGGTCCAACGACTCCCGTCTCTTCTTGTTAGCCTCGTTGGTCTGTAGCCGTTGCATCACCTTGCCCCGCTCTTCGTCCAGCAGTCTCAAATCGTTGTCCAACTGACCTGTCTGAACCGCCAACGCCGCTATCGTCTCGTCCTCCTCCATCAAGGGCTTGGTGGTGAGGTGCGCCTCCAACTCTTGCTTGGCGGCGGTGAGCATTTCCGTTCTCGTCTTCACGTCGGTTCGGCAGCTCTCCAGATAGGTGTTTGCCTTGGCGATGTCGTTTTGCGACACCCTGTTCAGCCGGTCGAAAAGGTTCCCGTCGTAAGTGGGGTTGTCGGTGTAGTAGGCGTTCAGCCGTTCGGACACTCTTTGGTACTTGTCGTCAGCGTCCCTTTTTTGGGCGTATAGTTCAGTCACCCGAGTTTTCAATCTGTTACTCTCTTCCGTCAAGTCCGCCACCTCGTGCGGTTCTACAGTGCCTGTCGACTGCCATTCGGGGACTGTTTGCGCAATCTCGTTCAACGTCTGCCGCACCCGGTCGTTCGTTTGTCGAAGCTGCTCCAGTTCCGTACCCAACGCTTGCCTGAGCGTGACGCGTTGCCGGTAGGTCTGGGTCTTGTCCGTCAACTCTTGCTTGAAGGCATAAGGATTCTCTTGCCAGTCCGTCTCCCAAGGGGACGCGTCTACCATCCTGCCGATAGACTCTTTGGCTTGTTTTATCGCTTCCTCTTTCAAGTCTATCTCCTTCTTCGCCAGTTCTATCTCCTTGTCGCACCGGTCTTTCTCCTCTTTCTTCCGCAAGGAGACTTCCGTCAGTTGCTGCACCTGCTTTCGCAGTTGCTCCACGAGGTCGCGTTGGCCTCTTACCTCTTTGTCGAGCACCTCACCGTCGGCAATCCTCTTTTCCAATGAACGAATGCCCGTTTGGCAGGTCTGGTCCAACTCATCGAGGCGTTGCATCCCCTCTTCCGGACTCAGACCAACTCTTTGGCAGTCGGCAAGGAAGGTCTCTTCGGCTGTTTTCACTGAAGTGTCATTGTCGAAGATTTGTTTCTCCCGGTTATAGGTAGCCGTGTCCGTTTTGATACGGGCATCCATACTTCGGTAGTTGTTCACCAGGTCATCGTAACGCTGTTTGCTGGCGTTGTACTCCTTCTCCGCTTCAGCATAGAGCTGGGTGAACTCTTCCTCGTGAATCAGACCTTTGATTTCCGCGTTGCAGACGGGACAATGGTCGCCTATCCTTAGGCGGCTACGCATCGCTTTCGCGAATTTGTCCACCGTATCCTTCTGCCTATTCAAACGCTCCTCACTCTCTTCCTTTTCCCGTTTGGCGGCTTTCGCCTGTTCGATAATCGCCTTTATCTCCGTCTGGGCGTTGGCGATTCCTGAGGAGAGCTGTTGCAAGGTCACCTCCTTCGCTCTCCGTGCTTGCCGGATTTCCTCCAATCTGACGTGATGTTCCCTTGTCAACTGGACTCTTCTTCTTGTCTCCTTCAGTTCGTCGCTCTCCCTGTGCAGTTGCGGGAGGTTCACGCTTGCCAGCGTGGCTTCGCTCTTTTCCAGCAGAAGCTTCTGCGACTCATAGGCTTTGTTTCGCTCCTCTTCCGCATTTTGCGCTTCGCACATCTCCTTTTGGAGAACTTGAAGTTGTGCGGTGAGCCGTGCCGCGTCGTTCCTCTTTTCCGCGACTCTCTTGGCGTTGTCGATGAACGCCAACAGGTGGATGGCGATAGCTTCCGACTGTTCATACACCTCCTTGCGTCCCTTCTCTTCCTCAAAGTAGGCATCGAGGCGTTCTGTCTCCTTTGCCTTTCGGACGCTTTGCTCCTCCGCCCAGTCCGCTCCGGACCGTAGGTTGATGAACCGGTTCGCTAACCTGTCGTATTCGCTTTTCAGTTCTTCGAGTCTGCCGATGGTCTCCTTCTGGCTGGCGTACCAGCCGCGTGCCTCTATCGTTTCGTTCCATTGGTTGACGATTGTGTCCCAACGCCGGAACTTCTCGCTATCGACCGTGTCCTGCGCTTTCGCAAGACCGCTGCCTGCCTCCTCTACCTTCTTCTTCTTTTCTGCTTCGGCCTCCAACCACTGCTTTTTCGCCTGCTGTCGTTCCCGGAGTGCTTTCTTCTCGGCGTAACCCTTTTCCAACTCTGTGACCTCGTTGTGCAAGGTCTCCGTCTCCTCGTCCGTCAGTATGGCTATGGCGTCGGCCTGGCTTTTTGCGGTAGTCCACAGCTTCTCCCGTCGTTGTGTCTCCGCGTAAATCTTCGCTCCTATCTTCGAATAGATGTCCACTCCGGTTATTTTCTCCAATATGGCGGCCTTCTCCCCGTCCTTGCTGTTGAGGAAACGGGTAAACTCGCCCTGCGCCAACATGGTGGTGCGGCAAAATTGGTTGAATGTCAATCCTAAAGCCTCTTCCATCTCACTCCTTATCTCCGCCTGTTTGGTGAGTGTCTGCTCCTTGCCTCCCTTCGTGAAGGATAGCTCCCAACCGACTTGCTGCAGCTTTCCCGTACTCTTTTTGTGGGCACGGTAGACCGACCAGCGCGCGGTGTACGGACACCCGTTGTTACCCTCGAAGGTCAGTGTGATGAGTCCTTCCACGGTATTCTTTCGCAGTATCTGTCGGGGGTCGTTGATGCTGAGCTTGTTGTCACCGTCCGCCGTATTGCCCTCCATTTCGGTTTGGTGCATGCGCGGTGTCTCGTTGAACAGGGCCAGACAGATGGCGTCCAGTATGGTAGACTTGCCCGACCCCGTGTTGCCCGTGATGAGGAACACCTCGCTGTCCGCCAGCGGTGCCCGTTCGAAGTCTATCTCCGCCTCCTCGATGGAGGCGATGTTGTGTAGGTATAGCTGTTTGATTTTCATGTCTCAGTATGTTAGATTCGTTCCTCTTCGTTCACAAGTCGGCGGGCTTCGTCGAAAACCTCTTCCATCTCTTCGTTGAAGGACACTCCTTCGCTCTCGAAGTATCTCTTGGCTATCTCTTTGGGTTCTATCGCTTTGAACTCATGCACGGAGAGTGCTTGCGTGCCGGATGCGCTTGCCGAAACTTTCCGCAAGGCGTTGATGAGGCAGAAACGGCATTGCTTGTCCGCCGTGGCCTCTGCCGCTTCACTCTTGGCTTCAGCCGGCAGATAACCGTCCACCTCCACGTTCAGGCGAATGTAGGCGGCGTTGTCGTCCGGGAACTTCCGGATGGCCTCCTTGGCCTCCTCCCAACTTGTGAAGACCAGTCCCGCCTTGGGCAACGTGACCAGTGGGTGCGGATTCTTGATGGCAATCTCCCGGACGTGGGGTTGACAGCCATGTCTGTCTATCTCCACGATGCTGATTGTGTGCTCGAACTCCTCATCGAAGCTCACGGGTAGGGGAGTGCCGCAGTAACGGACGTTATGACGACCGGTGTGTACGAACTGTTTACAGTGGATGTGTCCCAACGCCAAGTAGTCGTACCCGCTTCCCATGTCCGTGATGTCCAACGACTCGATGCCTCCCACCTCTCTGTCGGTAGCGTTTTCGTGTCCGTCGTAGCTGCATCCGCTTACCGTGGTGTGTGCCGTCATGACTACGGGCAGTCCGCCGGTGTTGCGCTGCTCCACCGCGTTCAGCAGCTGTTGGAACAATCCCTCGGGCATGGTGCGCTCGTTGCAGTAGGGTACTGCGATGACGAAGGCTTTGCCCGGTATCTCTATGATGAGGCTCTCCGGGTCGTCCTTGTCCACCGATCCTATGGTGATTACGTTGTGTCGCAGCCAAGGTGTGTGGAAGATGTCGTGTTTCGAGGCGCTGTCGTGATTGCCGGCGGTCACGATAATCCGCATCTCGGGGTTGGCCTCGTGAATACGGAACATCGCCTCCGCGAACAGTTTCTGTACCGCGGCGGAGGGTTGTGCCGTGTGGTACACGTCACCGCACAGGAGAAACGCGTCCGGCCGTTCCTCCCTCACGATGTCCGCCATCTGTCGCAGCATAGCGGTCTGTTCTTCCGTCCGGTCATAATTATATAGCACATGGCCTAAGTGCCAGTCGCTTGTATGTAGTAGTTTCATGATGCTGATATATCCTTGGTTGAATAAGCAAAGATACGATTATTTTGTCGAAAGTCCCTCTCTTTGGAGAATAATGTCTGTTGACATTCGGCAATATTCCCGAAACCATGAAGCGTCTGAAGGCTCTCGTATCCGATGCTCCTACAGCAATAAGAAGATGGTGTCCATGGATATAGGCCAATCAGGTACGTTATGGCTTTCCCCTGTCGTACGACAGGGGATGCTATGGTCGTATGGCACACCGAGCTTGTCCTTCGCATGTGAAATTACTCGGAATGCAAATGTTTTTTTTGTATGTACTCATCAGCTTACTTACGATGGCTGATGAAAGTACTTACGATGACTGATGAAAGTACTTACGATGACCAACGCAAGTACTTACGTTGGCGAATGTGTGGTATTCTGATTCACTTGTCAGTTTTCCGGTTATATAACTGAATTTCTTGTCAACCTTCTTGCCTATAATCTACTTTCCAGTCCTCTATCGTCCCGGTCTCCGACGAGAAGC
>CAVFNZ010000134.1:0-5374 GCA_963624095.1 Clostridium sp. CAG:217
CACCCCGACCGGGCACAGCCTCCCATACATTGTTGTATTTGTCAATGCCCCTATGATTCCCTGTTCGCGACGGACGCTGCACCTTTCCTTTCACCACCTCGAAAGTTCTGGTGGCATCATCGTATTTCACCGTCAGTGAAGGCCCAAAGAACAGAAGCCCTCCTTCTGTCGGCGCGATATCACTGATATTGTGTATAGGTATATTCTCGGGTGTGACATCGTATATCGTCCCGGTCACGTCATTGACGCGATAGATACCATATCCCTTCACGCCCACCCAAATCTCGCTATTCCTCTTGTCATGGTACAGGCAACTTACGAAATTGCTTTTCAGCGCAGAGTTGTACGACTTGAAAACCGTAATCTTATAGCCGTCAAAACAGTTAAGCCCCGCCTCTGTTGCAATCCATATCCGTCCTTTGGAGTCATCGGCAATGCCGTGGACATAGTTGTTGGACAGACCTGAGGCTACATCGAAGTGCCTCGTCACCGTGGCAGTGAAGCTCTCGATACCGAAAAGGATAATACTGCAAAGTGCGATGAGACGATTGTTCATAGTTCGTTGTTGGCAAGGTTCATGACTGTTTGCCTGCAAAATTAAGAAGAAAAAGCCGTAAAATGCGGTCAAAAGACATAATAAATCGTTCAATGACTGATTTGCCGTGCCTTTTGAAAGGTCTTTCCATGCCAAGGGTGCAGAAAAACATCATAAATTTGCAGCGTATTTTTTTTACCAAATTAACCAAAAACAATTTCACGACATGAAGAAAACGAAAAAAAGCAATCACTCTCTTTGCTTGGCCT
The DNA here is from genome assembly GCA_963624095.1 of Clostridium sp. CAG:217. Classification (GTDB taxonomy): domain Bacteria; phylum Bacteroidota; class Bacteroidia; order Bacteroidales; family Bacteroidaceae; genus Phocaeicola_A. The sequence continues at coordinate 805 of CAVFNZ010000134.1, forward strand.
TTATGCTTGGTGCAGCTCTGACAGCTTTCCCTGTTACAGCATCGGCATCGGGGACAATGCTTCCTACAGTGATGCAAGACAATCAAGTGACCGGTACTGTTGTTGACAAGACCGGAGAACCCATCATCGGTGCCACGGTCAAGGTAAAAGGTCAGTCGACAGGCACCATTACCGACATCGACGGACGCTTCTCTCTGAACGTCCCTCATGGTTCCACGCTCCAAATCTCTTATTTAGGTTGCAAGACTCAGGAAATCAAAGTAAGCGGCAAAACCCTCAGTGTCACAATGGATGAAGACGCGGCTCAGCTCAACGAAGTCGTTGTCGTCGGTTATGGTACCATGCGCAAGCGTGACCTCACCGGTGCCGTGGCGCAGGTTCGCCCTGATGCCATTGCCAACGAGGCACCCAACACCGTTCAGGATGTGCTGCGTGGTACGGCAGGCTTGAATGTAGGCTTCAGCAATGACGCTAAGGGCGGAGGGTCGTTGACCGTGCGCGGACAGCGCTCCGTGTACACCGATGGCAACCACAACTCACCCCTCATCGTCCTCGACGGCATGCAGTTCTATGGGGAACTGTCTGAGATTAATCCCAACGACATCGAGAAGATAGATATTCTCAAAGACGCATCCTCGGCTGCTGTCTATGGTGCCAAGGCCGCCAATGGCGTCATTATCGTGACAACGAAGAAAGGAACGTCTGAGAAGCCAAATATTAATTTCTCTGCCAATATCGGTCTGTCGACTATCGGCGAGAGCCGTAAGGTGTTTGGTCCCGATGAGTATATCAAGTACCGTGAGGATTTCTACACCACTGACACCTATGGTGCCAATGCAGAAGGAAGCTATGGTGCATACAACACGGCGCGTCCAGCCGGCTACTTTGCAGAACCCACACAGGAAAACCTCCGGAAATATGGTCTCACCCTTGAGCAATGGCGCGCACAGAGCCAGCAAGATGCTGGGCTGAGCGACAGAGAGATATGGGGACAGCGGCTCGGACTTCAAGCCAGTGACGTGACGCTCCAGAACTTCCTTGGCAACAAGACCTTCGACTGGTATGACCATAGTTTCCGTACCGGATTCAATCAGGATTATAACATCAGCGTCAGCGGACGGGGAAGCAAGGTAAACTACTACCTTTCACTCGGATATATGAAGAACGAGGGTGTAGTAAAAGGCAACGATTACACAACGGTGCGTTCCAACCTCAAGCTCAATTCAGATATCACCGACTGGCTGTCCGTAGGAGCCAATGTCAATTTTCAGAACCGTACCGATGGAGACATCCGTTGCAACTGGCAGGAGCAGATTCTTGACAACAGTCCGTTCTCTACACCTTATTATGAGGACGGAACGCTGACACCACATCCCATGGGTGAGAACGCCTTTTGGAAAGGTTACAACTTCGATTACGACCGTCAGTACCTTGATATGGAGCGGGGATATACAATCTTCAATACCATCTTCGACGCCAAGGTTCGTCTGCCCTTTGGCATTACCTACACGTTCAATGCCGCACCACGATTCCAATTCTATCACAACCGCTACTATGAGTCGTCGGAGCATCCCGACTGGGCGGCTGACACGCATAACCGAGTGACTCGCAACCAGAGCTATCGCTTCGACTGGTCGCTCAACAACACCATCAACTGGGACTATACGCTCAACCGCGTCCATCACTTCAATGTCACACTTGTACAGGAGGCTGAGCAGCGCCAGTCGTGGGCTGACAACATCCTCGCCCGCCATATCCTGCCATCGGAGGCTCTTGGCTTCCATGCCACTGCCAATGGAGACAAAAAACTGAGCGATTTCTCATCGACCGACACCAAAGAGACGGCAACCGGCTATCTGGCACGCGCTTACTATGGCTACGACGACCGCTACATGGCTACGTTCTCGTTCCGCCGAGATGGTTACTCCGCTTTCGGTACGACGAACCCCTATGCCAATTTCTTCAGTGGTGCCCTGGCTTGGATTTTCACTAATGAGAAGTTTTGGAAGTGGGAGCCGATGAGCTACGGAAAGCTCCGTTTCTCTTTCGGACAGAATGGTAACCGCTCACTGGCCGACTCCTACATCGCCCTCGCCAACCTCGCGCTGGGACAGTATGCTACAGGATACATCAACAAGGCAACCAATGCCGTGGAGGATGTGAAGTATCTCTTCATCTCCCGACTCGCCAACCCACACCTCCAGTGGGAGAAGACTACCTCCTGGAACATCGGTCTTGACTTTGGATTCTTCAATAACCGCATCAATGGTAGCGTTGACTATTACATCATGCCTACCACCGACATGATTATGAACGAGAGCCTGCCGTCGTTCACGGGATTCAGCTCTATTACGACGAACCTCGGAAAGGTGATGAACAAAGGTATAGAGCTGACCGTCAACTCAGCCAATATCACGAACAAGGACTTCAAGTGGGACACTCAACTGACCTTCTCTTATAATAAGAACTCTATCAAGCATCTCTATGGACAGTATGAGACTGTCGTGGATGCCAATGGCAATATAACGACGAAAGAGATGGACGATATCTCCAATAGCTGGTTCATCGGCCAACCTATCAGTGTGATATGGAACTACAAGGTGACGGGTATCTGGCAGAAGGAAGAAGCGGAAGAGGCTGCACGCTATGGTCAGAAACCCGGTGACCCGAAGGTGGAGAACAGTTACACAGCCGATGACGTGAAGAACGCTGACGGCACCACATCGCCCGTCTTCAACAACAAGGACAAACAGTTCCTCGGCCAGACTGTCGCTCCTGCGCGTCTGTCTTTGCGCAACAACTTCACTTACAAGGACTGGTCGTTCTCGTTCAATATGTATTCGTATCTCGGTGCGAAGAGTTTGGATTACAACTATCTGAACAACGACAACAACTATTCTCAGATTACCAACTGCCGTAACGTATATAAGAAAACTTACTGGACGGTAGACAATCCGAGCGATAAGTTTGCCCGACTGAACGCCAAAGGCCCCACGGGCATTGAGGCACCGGGACGAGTCATCAACCGTTCCTTCCTCCGTCTGGAAAACATCTCCTTGGGCTATAAACTGCCCCAAACTTTGTTGAAGAAAGCCAAGATACAGGATGCCAAGGTCTTCGCTACAGTGCGTAATGTGTTTGTCATCACCGGGAGCGACTGGGAATATGGTGATCCTGAAGCTGCCGATGGTCTGGCACCGCGTACCTATACCCTTGGCATTAGTATGACATTATAAATATAAATCCAAGAAACGATGAAAACAAGACATATCAAACTTACCATGGCGGCACTGGTTGCTGCTGCAGCCTTCACTGGCTGTTCCGATGATTATCTTAAGCCAGAGCCTCTCTCACTCTATGAACCTACGGAGACATTCAGCACGGAGGCCGGACTGCGTTCCGCTCTTGCATCGGCTGACAAGCAGCTCAAGGCGTTCTGGACCAATACCGAAGCATGCGACCTCATGCTCCCACTGATGAGCGAGTATCTCTTCAGTGATGTCGCCGTAGCTTCGAAGACCGATGATGCCAATGCCTTCGTGGATATTAAGGAACGATTTACGCCAAACAGTGGATGGTATAATTTTGACCAGAACCGGCTCGTCATCTTTTGGGGAGAGACCTACAACGGCATTAAATATGCCAACACCGTGATAAGCTACATCGACAAGGTGCCCGACCTTGATAAGAAAGTGCATGACGCTTATCTCGGACGCGCCTATTTCCATCGTGCCTGGCGTTACCTCAATCTCGTTTTCCAGTTTGGCGATGTGCCCTTCGTGACAAAGATTGTCGAGACACCCAAACAGGATTATAAGAGCACCCGGCGCGAGGCTGTCATCAAGAAGATTACGCAGGACATGGAGTACGCCGTGCAGCATGTGCCGGAGGAGAGTGAGATGTCGGAACTCGGAGCAATCAACAAAGGAGCCTGCCGACAGCTGCTCATCAAGTGCTATCTCGCCAATGGAGAGTTTGAGAAGGCTAAGCTGCAGGCAGACACGCTCATCGAGCATTCCGGCTATGCGCTGATGGAGGGGAATTTCGGTACCTTTGTCAACCCCAATCCTAAGACGTGGCCTATCAAAGAGAACGTCATCTGGGATCTGCACCGTCCGGAGAACAAGTCGATAGGGGCTAATAAGGAGGCAATTCTCATCATGGTTAACCGCTATGGCACAGAGTCAGGTATCCGCGTCCGTACCATGAGAAATATGGTGCCATGGTGGAATGCTACCAGCAACAGAACGCCTGACGGCAAACTGGCTGTAGACAGATATTCATTAAATAACAGTAACTATGTCGACACGCTCGACTTCAACCGTGCCTTCGGCCGCGGAGTAGGTGTGGTTCGTCCGACATGGTTTGCGGAACACTCCGTTTGGGGTCTCAACGGGACAGAAGACCCAACAGACCTCAGACACAGCAGCAAAGTGGGTAACTGGGTCAATATGGAGGACTTGAAATACAACAGTAAGGACTCGGAGTTCTACGGACAACATCTAAGGAAACAGTACACCGATGCGAACGGAACTACCATCTCACTGTGCACAGACTCGATTCGCGGATG
>CAVFNZ010000135.1:0-5259 GCA_963624095.1 Clostridium sp. CAG:217
ATCCATAGCAAAGGGGAAGAGGAACGAGCTACCCAGTACGCAACCTTTTCTCACGCCCGGCTTCTTGTTTTCATTATCAAGCGGATTCGTCCAAGTATCGCTGGCGTTCAGCATACCGTCGCCGTTGGTGTCCATTTTATCGTTACTATCATCATCTTTACCATTGAACCACTTATTCAGTTCCACCTCATACACCGTGTAGGCATCGTTGGAAGCTGAACCGTAGAACTTGGCATTAGCGGTCTGTGTTTTGCTTTCACTATTGTCATAACCGTTCACCACATACTTCACGTTGGTTGTGGAAGGTTCGTCCTCACTACCCGTGTAAGCACTGTTGAAGCCGGCGAACACGGCGTTGTCGCTGCGGTTGGAAGCCACTAAGCGCAACTTCGTTCCGATCTTGTCGGCATAGTCGGCGTTACCCTTCACCGGTATGTTGGTGAAGTAACCGATGGTGCCGGCCACCTGACGGTGGAGCGTCAACGCTACGTTGAACTGGTAAGAATAGTCCGAGCCACCTTCCGTAACGGCTTTCTTGGTGACAACGAACGGAGCACTGCCGGCGAAGACTTCATACACCTTGGGAGCTACATCACCTTCTTCAGCTGTGTTCTGGGCGATAGTCAACGGGAAAGTGAAGTTGCCATCTTTTGTAGTAGTGTTGAAAGAGCTAAGTGCCGTGTACTCATCCACGTTGTAACCCACGGCATAGGCCATGTACACGCCCTCTTGCGTAATCTGGTCGGCTGCGGCAAGCGTCCACGATGCCTGGCGACCGTTTCCGTAGCTTGTGTTGCTGTACTCGTTGCTCACGGCATTGTTCATCCAAGGGTCGAACACCTTCTGGGCTACGATGCTCTTTGCACCGTACAGCGTCATATCATTCAGCACGGTCTCTATCAATCCTTCGTTGGTCGTCACGCCATCCGGCAAATTGTCTTGCAGTTTGTAGATTACCACCTTCACCGTCTTGATATCCTGCATGGCTGCGGAGCTGTAAAGGGGACGCGCCGCACGGGTGGCGAGGAAGTTGTCACCCGTGTTGGCCACTGCCAACGTGATAACCTGGGACGACTCCTGGGCTGTGTTGCCACCATTGTCAATTGCGTCATCATTGCCACATGACGCGAAAATCGTTGTAGCCGCCAACAAGCAGGCTACTCTAAAGCATTTCCTGTTCATTTTCAATTTACTGTAATTTAAATTAGTTAATCTTTTCACCGTTATTGTTTTATGTTTATAGTTTGAAATCAGTCTATCACCATGCCGTGTACCTGTTCCCAGTCGCCGTTCACCAAGAGGTAGATGATGAATCGTCCCTCCTCGTAGACGTACTTCAGCACCGTCAGCTCGTTGCGCCTCATCGTGAGTTGCACGTCCTCGGGCACGGCAGCCGGCAGCGTGCGGTCGGGTGCGTCATAGAACTGCATCCGCTGCACCGTCCCGTCGGTGTGTTGCGACGGGCTCAGCACGGTCTTCGTCAGGATGGCCTTCTCCGCCGAGGTCCATTCGCCCGCGGTGTTGACTCCCGTCTCGTCGGAATAGTCAAAGCGGCTGTCCACGTTGCGGTAGAGTCCGTTATCGCTCTGTCCCGACCACCGGATGTCGTCCGGCAGGTTGGTGGCGAGGACGATGAGCTTGCCCTTCGTGCGCTCCATCTCCACGGTGTAGTCGTAGCTCCAGGCATCGTACACCAACGTGTCGTTGGTCATGTACACGTCACCTCCCTCCGTGCCTCCGGGATGGAGGTCGAGGACATTGCGGTTGCCGTCATCGTCCAGCTCCGACATGTCCTTCAGTCCGCCCCACACGGTGAGCACATACGTGCCGTGGGGCAACTCGTCGTCGAAGCGGATGGCATACTCCTTCTCCTCGCCCGTCACCTCGAACAGTTCCTGTTCCACCACCACCTCGTCGCTGCCCAACGGGCAGAGCCGGTAGTAGAGCGTGGGGACGTACACCCGGAAAGCGAGTTCTTCGCTCAGCGTCGGCTCTTGCTCCACCATGCGCACGTTGAAGTAGTTCTTGTCCTTCACCGCCACCTGCACGGAGAGAGCCGGACAGGGCGGTATGGCATCGCGCACGCAAGAGCTGAGTACCATCAGCAGACACGGAATATAGCAGTATCTCATTCTCATCACTCTTCACCTTTATTGTTCGTATTCACCAACGCACGGAACGCCTCTTCCTCATGGTACGGACCGAAGTCCGGCTCGGTGGCGGCACGGCGGCGCAACCGCTCGTCCGTGCAGACACGGGTAAGGTGGTTGTAGAAAGCGGTATGTTCGTGCAGGCGGGCGGCGGTGAGCGCACGGGCGTACTCCGCTACCGGGCTCTCGTCCTCCAGGGCATCGAGCATCCGCTTCGCCTCGTCGTTACGGTTCACGCTCAGCGCGGCAATCGCGCTGTTCGCGTCGCCGAACGGACGCAGCAGCTCGTACGCCTCCTGCAACCGGCGTTGCTTGGCCCTCACCAAACCGAGGTTGTAACGTGCCTCCGGCAGTTCGGTCTCCTGCAACAGTTCGATGGCACGCTCGTAGTCGCCCGCGTACACATAGCTTGCCGCTAATGTATTGAGGGTCTCGGGCGAGTACTCACGGAGGGTAGCGAGCACCTCACGGGCTTTCGTCTCGTCGCCCTCCCTCAGCCACAGCACGGCCAGGTTGTTGACAGCCGTACCCGACTGCGGGAAATAGGTCGTGATGGTGGTGTAGACCTCCTTTTTCTTCTCCGGACCGTCGGAGAGGGCGGCCACACGCAGCAGCTCATCCTCGTTGAACGCGTCGGGACGTTTCCCGTACATGCTCAGCAGTTCATCGTCCGTGGTGAAACTCCGGATGGTGTAGCTGTAGACGCACTCCACCTTACGGCCTTTCTGCAAATAATTGTTGCGTATCTTGTTCCAGCCGGGCAAGCGACGGATGTAGCGTTCCTGCACATCATCGTTGTCGCTGGGATATTTCTCCAGGATGGCCTTCACCGCCGTCGTATCGGGGTTGCCGTCGGCAATCATCGCGTCGAGCACGGGCTGCCAGCCCTCGGGGCGTGAGCCGATGGTCATCATCCGTCTCACTTCGGGACGGATAGCCAGCTGTCCTGCCAACCAGTTGGCGGCGGACTCCGCCCGGCGACGAGCCAGGGTGGTGTTGAACGCCAACGGACCGTCGGCGGAGGCTATACCGTAGATGCCGAACGAGGTGAGCGTGGCGAGCGTGTCTTTCAGCACCGGAGTGAGCTTCCGCTGCAGGTCTTCCATCTCGGCACGGTTGTTTCCCATGGAGAGGTTGATGTCAAACTTGTTGATGACGAACTGCAGGTCAGCCTCTCCCTTTCCCTCGACAATCTTGGGGCGCACCACGAACTGGGGCTCTATCCAGACGAGGTCGAGCGACTTCTTCACGTCAATCAGGGTGGTGAGGTCGCTGAACGCGGCAATCTCTATCGTGTCGATGCCGGTACACTCGCCGCATCCGTCGGTAGTCACCACGCCCACGATACGGGCGTTGTCAACGCCCTCGGGCAGACGCACCGCCTGGCTGTAAGGCAGTTCAAAGGCGCGGGAGGTGCGGTCCACCGCCACGGCACGACCGACATAGGGGTCGGCATATCCCTCCAGCACTTCCAGCCGTTCTATTTTCTTGTTGTATACAGGCGCATCGAGCACGATGGGCAGGTACTCGTCCTTCACGCTGTCGCCCACCACCAATTGGGGTTGTATCACCAACCGGTTCCGCTTGGACAGATAATGGGAAGGGACGCGGAAAAGAAGGTCCATCCGCATCTGACCGCCGCTATCCGGTGTCAGCGTCGCAGGCGACGGACTGACCGTCACCGCTTTGTCCACCTTCCGTCCGGAGGCGCAAGCGCCAAGCAGTCCCACCGCGGCGGCTACCAATGCGAACGTATATAGTTGTTTTCTCTTCATGCTGTTATCCTTTAGAATAAATAAACAAGGGAAATGGCGGCTTTCGTGAGGCCGTAGTAGTTCTCGTGCTCGCGCACCCGGCACTTCACGCAGGGGATGCGGGGAGTCCGGTCGTACCAAAGTCGGGCGTAGCCGATGCCGATGGCCGCCTCCACGTTCCAGTGGGGCGAGAGTATCCAGTCGTAGCCATAGGTGACACCGCCCCCGACGAGGTAGCCGTCGTAACGTTTCTCCTTGAAACCGCCGAAGTACTGCGCACCGTGAAGATGCGCACCCACGAAGTGTCCCTCGAACTTCTCGCAGAGCCAATACCTCACCTCCGGTTGCACCAGCCAGAAACGCATCTTCTTGCCGTCGCTGAAGGTCCAGGGGTTGTAGGCGGCGGAGAGTTCCATCGTCCACTTCGGATTGAACGCCACCTCCATCCCGATGTTGGGAGTGGTGGTCGCCCAATAGAGTCCGTTGGTCTTGAGTGCCACGTCCTGTGCGGTGGCCTGTCTGAGTGAGCCGCACAGAAGGAGCAGCGTCAGGAACAGAACCTGTCGGCAACGTATTGTCCGAAGGCGGCAGTCCGACCGATCCGAAGCGCACACTCCACGCATTAAGCTATTGTCCAAACTCATCCTTGTTATCCTTATATTATTATACCTCTTTTCTTGCTTATGTAGCAGTCAGCAGTCATTCTGCCAAATGACTATCTTTCAACAGAATACACGCACTTATTTCGTTCTCCCAAGGTAACTTCTCTTAGTAAGAGAAGTTACCTTGGCTGTTAGACGGATCTTTGTGCCTTATTATGAGTGTATTACGATATAACTGGTTTCGTTTGAGCTTTCTCTTGCCCAACATTTTATTGCTTTTTTTAACGCATTTACGATTTGCGGTTCATGAATAGTTGTTACCTTTGCGCCCGATTTTCAAGGAATTACAAGCCTCTAATTGAATGAAGTAACTTCTCTTACTAAGAGAAGTTACCTGAAATCTCCAGCTACTACCCCTTCGGATAAGCTTTTCCCTTGCAGTTGTCGCACACGAATCCGTACACATTTATGTAAGCCACAACTATCATGGCATATTGAAAAATCAAACAAAAACACTTGACTAATAAAAAGGAAAGCATCATCTTTGCATTGTCAAATTTTAATTATCATGGTTCGACCAGACTTGGCCACCATGTTGAAAATCACAGGTCTGCTTAAGATTGGCATCAAGGAGTTCAAGCTCATTGCAAGGGAAGTACGATGCCTTTCTTAGGGAGGAAATTAAGAAGAAATAAAAACAAAGACAACAATTATGGACATTACATCACTGATAGGAGAAGCTACGGCTTACGA
>CAVFNZ010000136.1:0-5166 GCA_963624095.1 Clostridium sp. CAG:217
ACCTGGCCGTGACCAACGAGCGCAAGGACGACATACGCTATTGCGGCGAAGAGACCATCACGCATCAGGTCATCGTGCAGCGCAGAGGCAGCGGGGCGTTGAAGGACGTGACGGAGTTGGTGGGAAAGGACGTATACACCACACCCGGCAAGTATCTCGATCGGTTGGAGAACCTGAACAACGAGTTGGGAGGCGGCATCGTGATTCACGAGATGCCCGCGGACAGCGTAACGACGGAAGACCTCATCACGCAAGTGGCCACGAAGAGGATTGACTACACGCTGTGCGACAACGACATCGCACAGCTCAACCGCACCTATTATCCCAACTTGGACATCGGCCTGCAGGTGAGTTTCGTGCAACGCTCGTCGTGGGCGGTACGCAAAGACCAGCCCTTGCTGGCACAGGCAGCGGACGAGTGGTACAAGGCCAACGTGAAGTCCACCGCCTTCCGGGCGAGCACGAAGCGTTACTTTGAGCAGAGCAAACGACCGGCCTACGGCACCATCCTTTCGGTGAAGGACGGCAAGATATCCCACTTCGACAAGTTGTTCAAGACCTACGCCAAGGAGATTGGGTGGGACTGGAGACTGCTGGCAGCCCTGGCTTACACGGAGTCGAACTTCGACACCACCGCCGTCTCGTGGGCGGGAGCCAGAGGACTGATGCAGCTGATGCCCAATACGGCCAAGGCGTTGGGAGTACCCGAAGGGAAAGAGCAGAACCCGGAAGAGAGCGTCAAGGCCGCCACCAAGTTCATCGGCATCATGAACAGGAACTTCAGACACATAGAGGATCCCGAAGAACGGTCGTCGTTCATCCTGGCCGCCTACAACGCCGGACTGGGTCATGTGAAGGACGCCATGGCCTTGGCGAAGAAATACGGCAGCGACCCCAACGTATGGGAAGGGAACGTGGAGAAATACATCCTGCTGAAGAGCCACGAACAGTATTTCAACGACTCGGTCTGCACCTGCGGATATTTCCGTGGCACGGAGACCTACAACTTTGTCCGCGAGACGAAGCAACGCTACCATAACTATAAGGAAAAGATAAAGAACTAACAAAAGAGACTGGCCCAGTGAACAACTTATTCGACGAAATAGCGGCGTACCATTTCTCCGATTTGAGTTATGTGGACAAGTACGCCCGCCTCCACCGCCTGTTGGACAGGCTTTGCAAACAACTGACGGCAGACGAGCCAACGGACTTCTCCAACCTGTTCGCCCGTCTCTATTTTCTCTGCAACAAACGGAAGATAAAGAGCCAGGCCATCGAGGTGTTTCGCATCCATGCCCGCCAAGTACTGCAACAGCATGCGTTCACACTCACCCACGAGGATTATCTCTATGACGTGAAGGCACTGTGCGAGACGGTGAGCCAACTGTTGCACGAACCGGTGCCGCGCAGCCTGGCGGACGCGTTGCCCGAGCATTGGCGGCCACTGCCACAGACGGAGGTCCGGGGGACTTGGCGGAAACGTATCCGTATGATTGTGGACCACTGGACGGAAGACCGCATCTACGGGTCTGACGAAGAGAATCCGAAGAACGGATTTCTGGAAGCGGTCTGTCCCGAGGAGTTCTCCTCCCTGTCAAACATGATTTACCGGGGAGCGCAACTCAACCTGCTCTCCGCAAGCGCGGACGAAACGGGTCTTCTGCATCCCGAGCTGATAGTATTTGAACCGGACTACCTGATAGATATCAGTTCCTTGTCGGCCTGCTACCAGAACTACGGAGACACACCGCTCAATTACCTCTACAGTAAATTCCGACCCCAAGAGAGTACGCACTACCTCCTTCTGGGTAATGCCGCCAATCAGTTCCTCGACGACTGCGTCAACCAAACGGAGCGGACACCGGCATCGTACGACCTCTCCATCCAAAAGGCGTTCCGCAACGATGTGTTGGCTTACTGCACCACACCGCAGATTGACCTGAAATACTTCAAATCGGCCAAGGAGCAGTTCAACCACATCCAACAGACACTCGAAGTGCTGTTCAATGAGCCATCCTACGGATTCTCCCGTGAGAAGGTGATGCTGGAGCCTTCATTTATCTGCGAGAGCTTAGGGCTACAGGGACGTATGGACTTGCTGCAGACGGACTGGACCAACTTGATAGAGTTGAAATCGGGGAAGGCGGACGGTTGGAACAACGTGCTACGTCCCAAGAGCAGCCATTCCCTACAGATGGCACTCTACAAGGAGATACTCTTTTACAACCTCGGCATGGCACGCCAAGAGGTACACTCCTACCTGTTCTATTCCACCTATCCCAAGCTCTATGCCGAGCGGAGCGCAAAAGGACAGATACAAAAGGCTATCGACTTGCGCAACCGCATCGTGGCCAATGAGATTCGGCTGAAACAGGGAGAGGGCGAGGCATTGATAAGCGCACTTACACCCGGGGATTTCAACGAAAGGGAGGAGACCGGCAAGCTGTGGCGCGACTACCAGTTGCCCCAACTGACCGAATGGTTGCGTCCGTTTCACGCTGCGTCGCCTACGGAGAAGGCTTACTTCTATCGTTTCCTCACGTTCACCGAGAAAGAGCAGTTCCTCTCCAAGACCGGCGACGCGCAGATTGATTCCACGAGAGGGTTCGCCTCGGTGTGGACAGCGGACCTCACCGCCAAGCAAGAAGGCGGCAACATCCTGACAGAACTGAGCATCCGGAGCATGGAGGGCGAAGAGGGCATCGACCGCATCGTGCTGGACGTGCCCGTTTACGACGAAGGATTCCTCCCCAATTTCCGCAATGGAGACATCGTGCTGTTCTATGAACGGAACCGGCAAGAGGACAACGCCACCAACCGGCAGGTGTTCCGCGGAAGTATAGAAGCCATCAACGACAAGGAGTTGACCATCAAGTTGCGCTATGCGCAGCGCAACCGCCAGGTGTTTGGCAAAGAGAGCCGCTATGCCGTGGAGCACGACTTTATGGACGGCTCCTACAATGTGCTCTACCGGGGACTTTACACCTTCCTCACCGCTCCGCAGGACCGCAAGGATTTGTTGCTGGCGCAACGTCCTCCTCGCCGGGATACCGCACGCACCCTGAGCCGCCACTATCTGAACAGTCAGGTTGACGACATCGTGCTGCAAGCCAAACAGGCGGAGGACTATTACCTGTTAGTCGGTCCTCCGGGAACAGGGAAGACCTCCGTGGCACTGAAGAGCATGGTGGAGGAGTTCTATGCCCAAGCCGATTGCCAAATACTCCTGCTCTCGTACACCAACCGGGCGGTGGACGAGATTTGCGGGATGCTGGAGGACATCGACACCCATCCCGATTACCTGCGCATCGGCAGTGAACTGTCGTGCGAGCCACGTTTCCGTCCGCACCTCATACAGAACTTCACGGACCGCTACGCTTCGCGACACGACATCATCGAGGCACTGAACGGCATACGCATCTTTGTGGGTACCACCGCCTCCGTGTCGGGGAAGCCCGAGCTATTCCTGCTGAAACATTTCCAAGTGGCTATCGTTGACGAGGCTTCACAGATACTGGAGCCTCAACTGATCGGTATCCTCTCCGGACACAACGGGAACGGGGTCTGCGCCATCGACAAGTTCATCCTGGTGGGCGACCCGAAGCAGCTGCCCGCCGTGGTACAACAGTCACCGCACGACTCCGCCGTGGACAACCCGTTGTTGTGGAACATCGGATTGACGGACTGCCGCAACTCCCTCTTTGAACGCATCTACCATTGGCTGCACGTCCATCCGCAAGAGGGCATCCTGGGGATGCTCAACAGGCAAGGGCGCATGCATCCCGTGGTGAACGACTTCTCCAACCGCTGTTTCTATGGCGGTGTGTTGGACATTGTCCCCGTGAAGCATCAAACGGAAGGGTTGGAGTTCACCATCCGCCCTGATGCGCAACACCCCATGCCGCCTTCACCGTTTGGAGAGAGCTACTCCCCCTACATACAACTATTGAGTACCACCCGTGTGGGATTTCTCCCATCGCCTCCCCCACCGATGGAGGATTCCAACAAGATAAACCGGCATGAGGCGACCATCGTGGCGCAATTGGTGAAAGGCATCTACGAACTCTGTTCGCTGAATGGCCTACCCGTAGACGCTGGCAAGCGCATCGGCATCATCGTGCCGTTCCGCAACCAGATTGCGCTCATCGGCAAGGCGTTGAGAGAGCTCCACTTGCCCGAAACGGAATCCATTACCATCGACACGGTGGAGCGTTACCAAGGAAGTCAGCGGGACATCATCCTCTACTCCACTACCATCAGCCAGCCCTATCAGTTGGACATCCTGTCCGTCACTACTACCGACAACGGGACATTGATAGACCGCAAGCTGAACGTGGCACTGACCCGAGCAAGGAAACAGCTATTCATGGTGGGCAATGAGCAAATCCTGCGACGCAGTCCGCTCTACCGCCAGTTCATCGAACAGTATAAGATTGAGGGATAACTTTCGGGGATAACTGCTCAAATTCCGGATTTCAGCTCATCCAACATTTCATCATAACAGCTATCAGAGGCAGTGTATCTTGGGTCTACCATTGCGCCATGCCATGGGTGATTGTTCGTATGCCAGCGTGCTTAGGTCTTCTTCTTAACGGACATTTGGGGAAGTTCCCAAAACACATACTTTTTACAATGTTGTAGAACCGCTTTGTAATGCATTCATAAAGCGTTATCTTACAGCGCAAAGAACCGCTTCCTATCGGTTGTTGACAATTGTCAACAAGATGGATGACAATTGTCGTAAACGTTGCTGACAATTGTCGTAAAGGTTTCTGACAATTGTCATTCACTGTTATGACGGCTGTCAATACACGGTTAGATGCGCTTCTTTACACCATTACATACCGCTTCTTTACATCTTATAATTGCGGTTTCACTCTATTCAAGATAGAGGCTCTTCACTTGGCGGTACGGGAGAACACCTTGCCGATTAACTCCATATGAAAGCTTCAGTATCATCTTCTTCGTTGAAATCGACACCTTCGACACCAACGACATTGAATTTAGGCAATGTCAATACAAAGCTGTCCCAAGGGGTTGTGAAGGTCGGGTTCATGTCTTCCTTGTAACCGTCATGTCCTTTGTAGGCCAATACTATCTTTCTGAAACCAGACCCGCGACGCTCCATGTATTTCAGGCGGCTGAAGATGTCGGCAAGTACAGGGT
>CAVFNZ010000137.1:0-5151 GCA_963624095.1 Clostridium sp. CAG:217
GTTATTTTACTAAGATGCTTCACTCCTTAGCCAATCCCTTACTGTAATACTTCACAGCACAGGGCTTCATTGACTGAAACGGTATACACTCTATGCTGAGCCGTACTGAATCGATAGACACAAACGACCTTACTCAGCCGTGCGCCCATCAGAACTGGAAGTAGATGAAGGGCTGGATGTCGCTGCTCTTCACCTGGATAACGAGGTAGATGACGGCGGTGATGAGCAGCACCTGTTCAACGAAGAACAGGCGGCAGACGATGCGCTGACATGCCTGCTTGAAATACTCGGGCGTGAAATGGAGCAAATAGCCGATGAATATCAGCACGAACACAGGCTGGTAGCCCTGGATGAGTTGTCCCAAGAGCTGGGGCTGGAAGTTGGTCAGGATTTGACTGATCATGACCCACGACGCTTCAAAGGTCTGGTTGCGGAAGAAAATCCAACCGAAACATACCAAGTGGAAGGTCAGCACGATGCCGGCCACCCGTCGCCAACCATGGCTCACATAGTCCTTGGGGCGACCCAGATAGCGCAGATAGGCTTTGTGCAACGCCAACGCGAGGCCATGGGAACCGCCCCAGAAGACGAAGTTCCACGATGCTCCGTGCCACAAGCCTCCCAGCAACATCGTGACGACCAAGTTCACATAGGTACGGACACGACCCTTGCGGTTGCCGCCCAATGAGATGTAGAGGTAATCGCGCAACCATGAGGAGAGCGAGATGTGCCAACGGCGCCAAAACTCCGTGATGGAACATGCCTTGTAGGGAGACCGGAAGTTGAGCGGGAAACGGAAGCCCAACAGCAGGGCTATGCCTATGGCCATGTCGCTGTAGCCCGAGAAGTCGCAGTAGATTTGCAGGGCATAGCCATAGACCCCGAACAGGTTCTCGATGCCCGAATAGAGCCCGGGATTGTCAAAGATCCGTTCCACGAAGTTGATGCTGATATAGTCCGATATGACCGCTTTCTTGAAGAGTCCGCCGGCAATGAAGTACACGGCTTGGCCAAACATTTCGTCGGTGACGCAGAGCGGACGGCGTATCTGTGGGATGAAGTCGCGCGCACGGACTATCGGCCCGGCCACCAATTGCGGAAAGAAGGAGACAAAGAAAGCGTAGTCCAACAGGTTGTGCAGAGGCTGCAACTGGCGGCGATAGACGTCAATCGTGTAGCTGAGCGACTGGAACGTGAAGAACGAGATGCCCACGGGCAGGAAGATGTCCAGCGGCTGGAACGACCCGTGCCACAGCGGAGACAATATCTCGTAGAAGAAATTGGTGTACTTGAAGTAGGCGAGCAGCCCCAAGTTGACAGCGAGACTGATTCCCAACAGCAGCTTTCGCGTACGTTGTTCCTTCGCGCGTTCCATGCGTTCCGCAAGGAGGAAATCGGACACGGTGACGATGCCCAGCAGGAAGAAGTAGGTGCCGCTGCTCTTGTAATAGAAGTAGTACGAGAAGAGCACGACGAAAATCAGCCTCATCGTGGTACGCTCGCGCAACAGGGTGTACACGAGCGTAAAGCCCAGGAAGAGGAACAGGAACAGACCGCTGCTGAATATCAGCGGTTGGTCAGCCTGATAGCTGAAAATCTGTTCGGCCACCTTATGCCAGTCAATTTGCATCCACATAGTCGTTGTAGGCGTTTAGGATGGCGGCAGCCAGCAATGCCCCCTGCAGGGTATAGCCATCGGATGTGAAATGTATCTGGTCGTACTGCATGTAGTTCCCGTCTTTCCAGTTGGCGCAGGCGGATTGTTCGCCTCCGGCAATATCGTAGAGGTCCCAGACGGGCAACCCGCGCCGCCTGGCAAAGTTCAGCAGGGTTTCCACCACCTCGGCGGTACGGCTGTTGGCCACCTTGCGGCGACGCTGCGCACGGATGAACGAGCCCGGAGGCGTGGTGAGCATCACCACGGCACCGGGGCATTGGTTGTGGAGCAGCGTGAGCAGTGCGTCCAACTGAACGGCGTGCTCCGACGCGTCGTAGTTTTTGCCGTGGCTCTCGTTGGTACCGAAGGAGAGAATGATGAGGTCGGGCTTCAGGCCGGCAATCTCCTCCAACCGTTCCACCTCGGTAAACTGTAGTGTCGTGGCGCCATTGATGCCAATGGCGTGGTAGATGAGTCCCGGATTGCCGGTCTCATGAGCGAGGGCGGAAGTCTGGTAGGTGATGGAATCGGCATAAACAGCCTGGCTTCCGAAAGCCCGCTCCAAACAATGACGGGCGGCCACGGTGAAGACATGTCCCCGCACGTGCGAGTCGCCAATGTGTACGATGCGCGTCGGTTGGTGCGCCACGCAGAGCTTCTCGAAGAAGGGGAACAGCAGCTCCTCACGCTCGATGCGGTTGGGCTGCCGGTTCTCGAACGTGGCGGGCAGCGAGTCCGTCACGAGGATGTGGTCGAGCTGTTTCGGTCCTTCGTTCATCTTCATTTCCCGTTGTTCTTCTATCTCTTCATGGGGCGCGGGGGTCTCGGGGAAGGGGTCTTGCGCCACCGCTGACAACACGAACAGGCAACAAAGCAAGCAGGCGACTACACGCTTACTTCCGTCCATTACCCATTCGTTTGTCATATTGTTCTTTTCCATAGACAAGTGTCTCGTAGAGCAATGTCGCCAGATGCTTCCCACCCTTGAAGTTGATGTGGGTATAGTCGCGGTTCGCCTGTGAGGGGTTGGCTTTTACCATTTTTTGGATGCTTCCCTCGCCTCCCATGGCCTCGAAGAGGTTCCAATAGGCGATGCCGGTCTTTGCCG
Organism: Clostridium sp. CAG:217; assembly: GCA_963624095.1. Classification (GTDB taxonomy): domain Bacteria; phylum Bacteroidota; class Bacteroidia; order Bacteroidales; family Bacteroidaceae; genus Phocaeicola_A. The sequence goes on from CAVFNZ010000137.1 coordinate 2,766, forward strand.
CAATACCCTGTTGGCAAGGTATCAGGTTGAGTATGCCCGGCATGGTCTTAAAATTGCCCGACTTGTCCTTGTAGGCACGGTCGCTCACGCCCACCAACAGGATGCCGGCTTCGGGGAAAGCTCCCTTTATCGTGTCAATGACCGATATCATCGACTTCTCGTACTTGTCGAACTTGGTAGATTGCGGGCCTGCCACGTTGAGCCCGTACTGCAATATGATGAGGTCGTAGGGGCGAACCTGGTTGAAGGCGTGCAGCGTGGCTGCGGGAATGGTTTGCAGCGTGGTGCCGCTTGCGCTCCGCAGGCTGAAGTTGTCCACGCACACGCCGCGACGGCTCTCCAAGGCGACACCGAAGAACGTGGTCGCCGGGTCAACGGGAGAGTTCACCACCCATTTGATGTCGGTAGTGGGTCCGTCAGCTTCCAGCCGTTGCACGCCGTTGTCCGGCTGCACCTGGTACGAGACGGTGTCTTTCTTGTTACGGATGGAGATCATGTCGAACTTACCGCCGGCATGCAGGTAGATAAAGTTGCGTTCCCATTTGTCCAGGTTGGCGGCGTAGCGGGTAATGCCGTTGGCCTGCGTAAAGGCCCCCTTCGTAGGCAGGTAGTAACGGTTGGCCATGCCCTGACGTTGATTGTCGAACCCGCGCTTGTCGGTCACGGTGTGACTCTCCCAACCCTTGGAGGATTCTTCGACAGTGGGTCGATAGCCACGGCCCAGTCCGACGATGTGAAGATAGCCCACTCCGCTGCCGCCGAACTTTTGTTGCAGCATGGCGCGCAGGTCAGCGGTGAGGATATCGGCCTCGATGAAGGAGTCGCCAAAGTAGGCGATACGCACCGGACGGTCGAGGTTCGCTATTTGCGACAGCTTCTGATAGAAGCGTTGCATGCCCCTTTGGGTGGCATCGGCGTAATCCTCGATGCACGTCATGCCCGCGCGGCAAGTGTCCACAAAGGCGGAGTCGGGCACCGACCACAACTGGGCGGAGTCCGTCGCCAACGAATCAGGCTCTTCATCCAACACGTCACTCAGCAGTGACACTTCACGCAACGGGTTGCCGTCAATAGACAACGAAGGGAGGAACTGCAACGCCAGCAACAGGGCGACGACGCAGCACACAAACAGAAATGTACGAAAACCAAAATGCTTCATTACCTCAAATTAATCTCCTAAAAACGGCTGCAAAGGTAACTTAAATTCAGGAAGTAAGAAAGGAAACGGAAAGATTTCGTCGTGTGCGTGACTTCGCACCTGCCAATGTCACCTGTCCGCGCGGTAATTAAAGAAGAATTTCGTCTCCTTCCTGCTTGCGAAACTTAGGAAATGTGTATTTTTGCAGCATACAAACCCTAGGAAATGTGCAAAATCAGCATTACCGAACCTTAGGAAATGTGCAACGCTATTAATGTCAAGAAGTTATGAAACGCAAGATTTATCAACAACTACTCCGCTGGAAGAGAGAAGATAAAGGCCAGAACGCCTTGCTGATAGATGGTGCTCGCCGTGTAGGCAAAAGCTATATTGTGGAGGCTTTCGCCAAAGCCGAATACAAGTCGTACGTCCTTATCGACTTCAACAACACAACTCAACAGGTAAAAAATCTCTTCAGCGAGTATCTCTATAATTTGGACACCTTCTTTATGTACATAGAGCTCATCTTCGGTGTCAAGCTTCATCCGCGCGAATCCCTCTTCATATTCGATGAGGTACAAGTCTTTCCTCAAGCACGAGCCGCAATCAAGTATTTGGTAAAGGATGGCCGCTACGACTACATAGAAACCGGTTCACTGGTTTCTATCAACAAAAACGTGAAAGATATTATGATTCCTTCGGAAGAAATCCGCATTGACATGTATCCCATGGACTTCGAAGAATTCCTTTGGGCGATGAATGCCGACAACGTGATGGAGTTCATGAAAATACAGTTTGACAAGCATCTACCCATGGGAGTGGATATGCACCGGAAGGCGATGACCCTATTCAGGCAATACCTCATTGTAGGAGGAATGCCAAAGGCCGTGGAGACTTATGTCAACACTCAGGATTTCAGGAAAGTGGACATCGTGAAGCGTGCCATCATTGCGCTTTATCGCAACGATATCCAAAAGTATGCCGAAGGGGAGGAGACCCGGGTCAGTGCAATATTCGACCAGATTCCGAGCCAGTTGCAACGGCACGAAAAGAAATTCAGGATAACAGACATCAGCGACAGCGCCCGGATGCGTCAATACGAAAACGCCTTCTTTTGGTTAAGGGAATCCATGGTAGCCAACATCTGTTACGGAGCTACCGAACCAAGTCTTGGATTGAACTTGAGGACCGACAGTTCCACACTGAAATGCTACATGTCGGACACGGGACTGCTTATCAGTATGGTGT
>CAVFNZ010000138.1:0-5108 GCA_963624095.1 Clostridium sp. CAG:217
TGTGTACTTTCTGCTTAAAAATCGCCAAAACATTTTAGATTTATCTTGCAAAAAAAGCTGTGCTTCCCTTGTGTGTTCAAGATATTTTTCGTACCTTTATACCTATGAAAGAGCAAGTTACGGAAATGTCAGAAGTACTGCAAAGTATGGCGGAAGAGATGCGGTCGATGCGTAAAACCATCAATCAGCAGCACTCTGAAATAACCAGATTGAACCGTAACATAGAAGCCTTAAACCATCAACTCCGCAAGAAGGACCAAGATATAGCCAAGTTGAATGAGCGCCTGTCCAAATACGAAAATCCCGACAAAAACTCTGGCAATAGCAGCACACCCCCCAAGCAAGGAAAACATGAAAGACGAGATTGTCAGAAGAACCAAGACACTCCGCAAGCCAAGCGGCAAGAAACCAGGCGGACAAAAAGGACATGAGGGATGCAAGCTTTCTCGTTTGTCCGCTCCTGACGAAGTAGTTGACGACAGTCCGATCTACTGTACTAATTGTGGTGATTCGTTGGCGGATGCAGAGCGCGTGCTTGATTACGTGACGCAAGTGGTCTCGATACCGGAATTGAAGCCTGTAATAAAGGAAATACGGCATTATGTGATGATATGCAAGAAATGTGGCGAACGTGTCCGAACCGCTCCGAGACGCCGGTCCAATGATGTGGTGTATGATGCGAGCGTCAAGTCGCTTGTAGTATATCTCAATGTTGTGCAGTTCCTTCCTTATGGACGCATCGCAAGTTTCTTGCGCGATGTCCTCGGCTTATCGCCAAGCGAAGGTTCTTTAGTAAACTGGGTGAATGAAGCGAAAAGAAACGCACAGCCCATTGTTGACAAGATTAAGGAATATATCATGACATCAAGTGTTGTCGGTTTTGACGAATCGGGATGCTATTGCAACAAACGTCTTGACTGGGCATGGATAGCACAAACGGTTTACTACACATTGCTGTTCCGCGCAAACGGAAGAGGGTCAAAAGTTCTTGAAGATAAATTCGGTGACAGTTTGGAACGTATTACCGCCGTAACTGACAGACACAGCGCATACTTTGCGCTTCATTTCCTGAGTCACCAGATTTGCCTCGCACATTTATTGAGAGAACTACAATATCTTTCCGAACTGAACCCTAAGCAAGACTGGTCCAGACAAACAGCCGAATTGTTTCGTGAGGCAATCCACAAGAGAAACACCTGTCCTGTTGACATTATAACAAGTCCCCATGGATAGAGCGCTTGGATGGTTTGCTAACGCAAAATACCAGTGAGTTTGGCAAGAAGTTTGACACGCTGAAAAAGGGTCTGATAAAATGCCGAGACTACATTTTCAATTTCCTTGAAGACCCTATGATACCATCGGATAACAACGCAAGTGAGCGGGGAATACGCAAGTTGAAAATTAAACTGAAGAACTCATGTACATTCCGTTCTGATTTCGGGGCTGACGCATTCCTCGAGCTACATTCCGTTGTCGAAACCGCCAAGAAACACAACCAGACTTCATTTGGTGCAATACAAGCCTTGTTTGAGGTTTGACGATTCGTCATGCACCTACCGCTGAATAGTTACCCAAGGGAATGATAGTTTCACTGCATCAACTCTAATATGCCGTTCCGTATTTGGAGGCCACAAAGGTTGACAAGAAATTCAGTTATATAACCGGAAAAAGCTAAAGCTCCAGAGAGTTCTCCTTCAACAGGAAATCAAAAATACTCATCGTTGTAATGCCCTGCTCATCCCGTGTCACCGGACACTCCTCACCGAGAACTATAATCTTTTTGAAAGAGTCATCCACCTTTAGCAATGAATCCCGTTCCTGCCTTATCTTATCTTCGGACTCCATTCTATAGGCAGATTGGATGTAATATCTGCGACTTCCCAGATTGCAGACAAAATCCACTTCCAGATTGGCCCGCTGCGACTTTCCTTCCTCATTCTTTGTATAAGCGGGTACAGTACCGACATCCACATTGAATCCCCTCACGCGCATCTCATTATATATGAGGTTTTCCATCAAATGACTTTTCTCATATTGCCGGAAATTGATACGAGCATTACGTAACCCCAAGTCCATAAAATAATATTTATAGGGAGAGCTGACATAATGCTTACCTTTTATATCGTAACGGGTGGATTTTTCCACAAGAAACGAATCGCACAGATAATCAATGTAATCTTTGATGGTATCATAGGATATACTCGACTTTTTTTCGCTACGAAAAGTGTTTGCCAACTTGTTTGGATTGGTCAAGGCACCGATGCCCGAAGCCATAATGTTGACAAGCTCCTCCAAATCATCGTCCTTGCGTAAATCATAGCGGTCTTTAATGTCCTTGATATAAGTTTCATCAAACAATGATTTCAAGAACTTTGTCTTTTGTTCTTCCGTGGTATATGACAATATCTGAGGCAATCCACCATACAGCATATATTCATTCAATCCGGCTTGAACCGAACCTTTGTATGCCGACATATATTCGCGAAAACACAAAGGATACATCTTCACTTCATATCCACGCCCCCGAAATTCAGTAATGACATCTTTGGACAGGAATCTGGCATTGCTACCCGTAACATACACATCCACATGTCGCATCTTCAGAAAGCCGTTCAGCACATCCTCGAAATGTTCAAGCATCTGCACCTCATCCAACAAAATATAATACGTCCGGTCGTCCGCAATACGGCTTTCCACGTACGAATACAAGTCATCAGGATTACGCAAAGCTCTGTTCTTAAAGTCTTCGAGGTCAATCTTAATGATTTGTTCAGGTGTTATTCCTTGTTTTTCAAGATAGGACACAAATATATCAAACAACAGATACGACTTTCCACATCGGCGCATTCCTGTTATGACTTTTATCATACCGTTTCCCTGCAAGGAAATAAGTTCATTCAAATAATGATCACGCTGTATCATGGTCCTAATCGAAAATTATGTGATATTCATCAGAGATTTCGATTACAAAGTTAAGCTCTTTTTCTGAGACACCAAGCAGTTAATCGAAAGAACTGATAATATACACATGTTTTTAATTCGCCTTTCGCTCCGATTGGCGAAGGAAAATGTTGGCAAGGATGGCTCCCGACACGTTGTGCCACACGCTGAACACCGCACCGGGGATGGTAGCCAACGGATATTGGGCGAAGTGGACGGCCGCCAAGGAGGTGGCCAGGCCGGAGTTCTGCATGCCGACCTCAATGGAGACGGCACGGCATTTCGTGACATCCATCCTCATCAACTTGGCGGCCGCATAACCCAGCGCATAGCCCAACACATTGTGCAACACTACGATGCAGAAAATCAGCAGGCCACAGCTCATCAGCTTGGCGGCACAGGCACTGACCACGGCTCCCACAATGGCGACAATGGCCAAGGTGGAGACCAACGGTAGGACTTCCACCGCCCGTTCGGCGAAACGGGAGAAGTAATGGTTGATAAGGAAGCCCAACACGATGGGCACAATGACGACCTGTATGATGGAGAGGAACATGGAGAGGATGTTCACGTCGACCGTCTGTCCCGCATAGAGGTAAGTCAGCAAGGGTGTCATCACGGGTGCCAACACCGTGGAGACGGCCGTCATGCCCACGGACAAAGCCACGTCGCCTTTCGACAGATAGGTCATCACGTTGGAGGAGGTGCCGCCCGGGCAAGTGCCGACAAGGATTACCCCCACCGTCAGCTCCGGCGAAAGCCGAAACACCACCGTCAGCAGGTATGCCAACAGGGGCATGATGGTGAACTGGGCCACGGCCCCTATCACCACGTCTTTCGGGTGACTGAAGACGATGCGGAAGTCGTTCGGCTTCAAGGTCAGTCCCATGCCGAACATGACGATGCCCAACAGGGTGTTGATGTAGCTCGTCTTGATAAAGCCTATTGCTCCGGGAAACAGGAAGGCCAACACAGCCATGGCGATGACTATGACAGCCATGTATTTGCTGAATAAACGCGAGAGGGTTCTTAGAATATTCATCATTATCGATTTGTACCTTATTAATATGTTTGTTTCAATCCTTTTTTCCAGGCAAGTCAACGCAAGTACTTGCCTCCGTCAACCTAAGTACTTTCGTGAGCCAACGTAAGTACTTTCATCTGCCAACGTAAGTACTTACGTGTTTGGCTTGCTGAAATTGACGAAAAGCGGCAAGCGTTCCGCCCACCTTCACAACACAAAATGCGGTGGTGCATTCTACTTTTCAATGACTATAATGTCATAGGCCCATGCCTATAATGTCTCGGGGACTTGCCTATAATGTCTCGGGCTCACGCCTATAATGTCATTTTTCGATGCGGCTCTTTGAAAATCACCGCAAGGTTTCGGGCTGACCCGTTATTTGGCGGTTCAGCCTAATTACGGATTACCATAAAACACGAAGTTGCAAACAATAGGAGGCGAAGCCCAATTTACATTGTTCAAAGTACCGCCGCAATCTTCCTTACGTCAGCAAGACGTTTCAAAAAAGACTTGTCGCGTTTGGTTGTAATCATGTCGTAATCGGCTTGCAGCCGCAACAGCATATAAGCCGGGATACCCATTGCCTTTTCGCATAATAGGGCGAATTTGGTATTTACAGGTCGTTTGCAGTTCACGATGTCATTCAAGACGGTGTAAGACACACCCATATCAGCCGCAAGTTGCTTTTGCGACACCCCCCGACATTCTATTTCGTCCCTGAGCAATTCGCCCGGATGGGTGGGTTCGTAAGGGTCTAAATTGTTGGCAATCATTTTAGGGTCTATCCCTTCAATCGTAATCATAGCGCAATTATTTATAATGGTTTGACAATTCCAAGACGTGGCGAATGTCACAATCATGCTTTTGTCTTTTGCGTACAAAGGTAATGCTTTTGCCCGTACTATTCACAAAACAGTGAATTTATTTTCCGATGACAACATTCCCACCACACGGGTCGTCTCTCCTATTCCTTTACCGCGACGGTCGTCAGAAGTAAACAAATCCATAAGCACGGGGCCGTCCAATAACCGGGTAGTGTTTATTCGGATAGCTGTACGTTAACCGACCGTTAACTACCGATTACTACCATTAACCAGCCGTTAACCAGCCGTTAACTACCGTTGAAAACCATTAACCAACCGTT
>CAVFNZ010000139.1:0-5072 GCA_963624095.1 Clostridium sp. CAG:217
AAGGCAAATGAAACTATTCGTTTTCTAAGGTGTATGTGATGAGAAGGCGGAGCGGTATATGTTTTTATAGGTAATTAGTTTTTAGTAAGGTAAAAAAGAATTGTTTATGGATATTGCGATTAGCGTGTTGGTGGCGACTTTTATGTTCGCATCCGCTACACATGCTTTCCACGATGGCATGATGTAGGAATTTGAGAGATTTGAAACGATAACGTACAGAGGACGGGCGTTCTTAAAATAGAGAACGAGCCCGCCCTTTTTTGTTTCCTTTAGGAGAACACGCGCTTGTCGATCACATGCTTGGCCTTGCCGTTGGAGCGGGCAATGGAGCCGGACTCCTTGATATGAATGTTGGGTTTTATGCCCACCATCGAGACGATGCGGTCGTAGAGCGGCTTGATGAAAGGCATCTGTTTCGACGGGTTGGGCGAGAAGAACTCCGGACGCAACTCCACGTCGAGGTCGAACGTGTCCTCGTTGTTCTTGCGGTCCACGGTAATGAAATACTGTGGCGTGAAAGCGGGGAACTCTGTCAGGCAAGCCTCTATCTGGCTGGGGAATACATTGACGCCGCGGATAATCATCATATCGTCCGAACGACCCAGGATACGGTCCATACGCACGGCGGTGCGTCCGCATTCACAGGGCTCATAGACGAGGCGCGTAAGGTCGCGCGTGCGATAGCGCAAGATGGGCATGGCCTCCTTGCAAAGAGAGGTGAAGACCAACTCGCCGAACTCACCCGGCGCACAGGACTCCAAGGTGTCGGGATTGATAATCTCCGGGAAGAACATGTCCTCCCAAAGGTGTGTGCCGTTGTGGTACTGACATTCGCCACCCACACCCGGTCCGCACATCTCCGTGAGTCCGTAGAGGTCGAACGCTTCGATGCCCAACCGTTCCTCCAACTCCTTGCGCATGCCCTCGGTCCAAGGCTCCGCACCGAAGAATCCCGCACGCAGCTTGAGGTCTTTCTTCGACACATACTCGCTGTTTTCCATGACCTCGGCCAGTCTGAGGGCATAGGAGGGCGTACAACAGAGGGCGGTGGTACCGAAGTCCTTCATGAGCATCACCTGTTTCTCGGAGTTGCCGGCCGACGTGGGCAACTGCACGGCACCCAAGGCTCCGGCAGCGTCGTGCGCACCGAGTCCGCCCGTAAAGAGCCCGTATCCGTAGCTCACTTGCACGATGTCGCCCTTGGTGATGCCCCCGGCGGAGAGCACACGAGCCGCACCCTCGGCCCACATGGCGAGGTCGTTCTTCGTGTATGTGCCGACAACCGGTTTTCCCGTTGTGCCCGACGAGGCGTGTATGCGCACAACCTCCGTTTGCGGCACGGCCTGCAGTCCGAAAGGATATTCATCGCGAAGGTCGTGCTTTGTCGTGAAAGGAAGCAGATGGATGTCGTCGATGGACTTGATGTCCTCCGGCTTCACGCCCATCTCGTCCATCTTACGGCGATAGAAAGGCACGTTGTTATAACAGGTGTTTACGGTCTTGATGAGCCGCTGGCTTTGCAGCTTGCGCATGGACTCACGGTCCATGCATTCCATGGCAGGGTTCAGAATCATGTTCGGTATATTGTATTTGTCGTTTTAAGAAATCGGGTTCAAAAGTACAAAATATTTTGAAACAACCATTGTTTTCGTAAAAATATATACTAAAGCATGGCGATTTCACCCAAATCATAATATTAGCTTTCAACAGAAGCCCATGCTGATGATAGGAGCGGCTATACGCAATGAGTTGAAAGATTAACCTTGATGCCGCAAGAATCCGCTCTATATAGGATGTTGACACCTGTAGTACGCCTGTTTGTCTGCTGACGAACGGTTACACGACACGTGTCACAAAAGCGTTCGTCAGCTGACGAACACTTCGTGAGACGGCATCCTTGCGTCCACACGTATAACCTCTATGGCGATTGAGTACAGGGATGAGTAGCTTTACATTTCGACACGAAAACAATGAATAACCGCCGCATAGAAAAGAGGATGACGGCTTATATGTGTAAGACGAACACTATTGAGGTATCATTTTATCACTTTTTCTTTGAAATTTTCCCTCTAAAATTTTGCAGGGAATAAATTAAGGTCTATATTTGCGGCAAAGAAGAAACAATTTGACTTAAACCTTAATTATACCATATAATATGAATATCGAACGCATCATGTCTTCTTTGGAAGCCAAACACCCCGGTGAACTGGAGTATTTGCAAGCTGTGAAGGAGGTCCTCCTCTCTATTGAGGATGTTTACAATCAGCATCCCGAGTTTGAGAAAGTGAGCCTCATCGAACGTTTAGTGGAGCCCGACCGCATCTTTACATTCCGTGTGCCTTGGGTAGACGACAATGGGAAAGTGCAGGTGAACTTGGGTTACAGAGTGCAGTTCAACAACGCTATCGGTCCGTACAAAGGCGGCATCCGTTTCCATGCGTCGGTCAACCTCTCCATCCTTAAGTTCCTGGGATTTGAGCAGACCTTCAAGAACGCCTTGACGACATTGCCCATGGGTGGCGGCAAAGGCGGCTCGGATTTCTCACCGAAAGGAAAGAGCGACGCGGAGGTTATGCGCTTCTGTCAGGCGTTCATCCTGGAGCTGTGGCGTCACCTGGGTCCCGACATGGACGTTCCGGCCGGCGACATCGGCGTAGGTGGCCGTGAGGTAGGTTACATGTTCGGCATGTACAAAAAACTCACACGCGAGTTTACGGGTACCTTTACCGGCAAAGGCCTGGAGTATGGCGGTTCTCTGATTCGTCCCGAGGCGACCGGATTCGGCGGTCTCTACTTCGTGAACCAGATGCTGAAGACCAAAGGCATCGACATCAAGGGCAAGACGGTGGCAATCTCCGGTTTCGGTAACGTGGCGTGGGGTGCCGCTACCAAGGCTACCCAACTCGGCGCGAAAGTGGTTACCATCTCCGGTCCGGACGGATACGTTTACGACCCGGACGGCATCAGCGGCGAGAAGATTGACTATATGCTTGAGCTCCGCGCGTCGGGCAATGACATCGTGGCTCCGTATGCGGAGAAGTATCCGAGCGCCAAGTTCGTGGCAGACCGCCGTCCTTGGGAAGTGAAGGTAGACATCGCCTTGCCTTGCGCTACGCAGAACGAGCTCAACGGTGAGGATGCGAAGACATTGATTGCCAACAAGGTGACTTGTGTGGGTGAGATTTCCAACATGGGATGTACCCCTGAGGCTATCGACACCTTCATCGAGAATAAGATTATGTACGCACCGGGCAAGGCCGTGAACGCCGGCGGCGTGGCCACTTCAGGACTGGAGATGAGCCAGAACGCCATGCATATGAGCTGGACCGCCGAAGAGGTGGACCAGAAGCTGCACGGCATCATGTTCGGCATACATGAGCAATGCGTGAAGTACGGCACCCAGCCGGACGGCTACATCAACTACGTGAAGGGCGCCAATATCGCCGGCTTCATGAAGGTGGCCCACGCTATGATGGCACAAGGAATTGTATAAGGAAATAATAAGAATCTCGTTTAGTTGTATTTGTATTTTGTATTGTAATGCGCGTTGCCTGGCCTGTGAAGGTGTAGGCAACGCTTTTTTTGGTGCAAACGCTTGAATTTTGCGCGTCCGGGAGACTTTCGCCCCATGGAAGGTTGTCGGTCTCCTTCTTTATTGCTACTTTTGCATACGATAAACCCTGATTAAGAACATCGTAAAACAACATCATGGACAAGAAACAACAGCAAGGGACCATCTGCGTGCAAGCCGGATGGACTCCCAAAAAGGGCGAGCCGCGCGTGCTGCCCATCTACCAGAGTACAACCTTCAAGTATGACACAAGCGAGCAGATGGCGCGCCTCTTCGATTTGGAAGAGAGCGGCTACTTCTACACCCGTTTGCAGAATCCCACCAACGACGCCGTAGCGGCGAAGATAGCCGCGCTGGAGGGTGGCGTGGGTGCCATGTTGACCTCCTCCGGACAGGCGGCCAATTTCTATGCCGTTTTCAATGTCTGCGAGAAGGGCGACCACTTCGTCTGTTCTTCCACCATCTACGGCGGAACGTTCAACCTCTTCAACGTGACGATGCGTAAGCTGGGTATCGAATGTACCTTCGTCAATGCCGACGATTCGGAGGAGGAAATCAGCAAGGCGTTCCGTCCCAACACGAAGGCACTCTTCGGCGAGACCATCTCCAACCCCGGTTGCGACGTGCTCGACATCGAGAAGTTCGCGCGTATCGCACACCGTCATGGAGTGCCTTTGATTGTGGACAACACGTTCGCTACGCCTATCAACTGTCGCCCGTTTGAATGGGGAGCGGACATTGTGACGCACTCCACCACCAAATATATGGACGGACACGCCACTTCGGTTGGCGGTGTCATCGTGGACAGCGGCAACTTCGACTGGGACGCTCATGCGGATAAGTTCCCCGGACTGACACAGCCCGACGAGTCGTACCATGGCTTGACCTACACCAAGGCTTTCGGAAAGATGGCCTATATGACCAAGGCGACCGCACAGCTGATGCGCGACTTGGGTTCTATCCAAGCCCCACAGAACGCCTTCTTGCTCAACCTGGGTCTGGAAACCTTGCACCTGCGTATGCCGCAACACTGCAAGAACGCGCAGGCCGTTGCCGAATGGCTCAAGGCCAACGACAAGGTGGCTTGGGTACACTACTGTGGACTGAAGGGGGACAAGTACTATGAACTGGGACAGAAATACCTGCCGAACGGTTCGTGCGGTGTCATCGCCTTCGGACTGAAGGGTACGCGTGAGGATGCCATCCACTTCATGGACCGGCTGAAGATGATTTGCATCGTGACTCACGTGGCGGACGCGCGCACCTGTGTGCTCCACCCGGCAAGCCACACCCACCGTCAGCTCTCCGATGAACAGTTGCGCGAGGCGGGCGTAGCCCCCGACCTGATACGTCTGTCAGTGGGCATCGAGAACGTAGAGGACATCATTGCCGACATTGAACAGGCTATGAAATAAGGCTTAAGCCTATAGAGAAACAGGAGTAGGAGGTAAACACCGACCACAGGTGTTTATCTCCTATTTGATTATGTATGTTTCTTCCT
>CAVFNZ010000140.1:0-4081 GCA_963624095.1 Clostridium sp. CAG:217
AAGCAGGGTACTTACGTGGGTCCCTATTCTTATGCGGGACAGGAATACGGAAGTGTTTACGCTGAGATTCCCAACACCTTTACCTATAACTACAAATGGCAAAACATCCTGACCTACAGCTTCAATATCCAGGACGACCACAGCTTTACGGTGACGGGCGTTACCGAATGGGCGAAAGACCGCAGCGAAGCGGTGTCGGCCAAGGCAATCGGATTCGACACGAACTCTTATCAGTACCATAACCTGGGTGCGGGAACCGGTACGCCTACCGTTTCGTCCAACTACGTGGCCAGCCAAAAGATGTCTTATGTGGCCCGTTTGAACTATAGCTACAAGGGACGTTACCTGTTGTCATTGAGCAGCCGCTGGGACGGTTCGTCCATGTTGGCCGACGGCAACAAGTGGGACGTGTTCCCCGCCGGAGCCATCGCATGGCGCATCAGCGACGAGGCTTTCATGAAAGACATCGAAGAAATCTCGAACCTGAAGCTGCGTGTCAGCTACGGTGTGACGGGTAATGCCGGAGCTTCCGAGTACGCCACGTTGGACTATAGCCGCACGGGTATTTTCGGATTCCAGGACGTGCCGGTAAACTACAGCGGTTACAACCAGAGCGTCTCCAATAAGGACTTGGGCTGGGAAAAGTCATACATGACAGACCTCGGTATCGATTTGGGATTGTGGAAAGACCGCATCAGCCTCTCTTTGGACTGGTATCGCACCGATACGAAAGACATTCTTTATGAAAAGAGTCTGCCTTATGCAGCCGGAGGCTTCGGAGGCAATCCGTTCACCATCTGGTCCAATGTGGGCGAGACGCGCAACACAGGTTTGGAGTTGAGCATCACAAGCCACAACTTCACCGGACGCAAATTCACCTGGGACACCACGCTCTCCTTCTCCACGAACAAGGAAGAGGTGATAAAGACCACAAGCGAGGGACCGTTGAAGTTCGGTTCTTACTACCTGATTCCGGGCGAGCCGATAAAGACCTATTACGGTTACAAATATGACGGTCTTTGGAAAACAAGCGAAGCCGAAGAGGCTGCCAAGTACGGCCGCAAGCCCGGTGACATCCGCGTGGCTGAGAAGGGAGAGGCTGATTACACGCTGAACGCAAACGACTACTACGTGTTGGGAAGCGCCACACCGAAATGGGCGGCCAGCTTGTCCAACTCGTTCACATACAAGAATTTCGACTTGAACGTGTTGTTGATTGCCCGTTGGGATTGGACCATTCCTTACGGACTGACCGGATGGTATCGTCAGGACGGAATCAACCCCGTTCCATTGGTATGCGACTACTGGACACCCGAAAACGAGAACGCGCGCTATCCGCGCCCCAATATCGACGTAAGTAAAGACACCTACCTGGACAGTGCCAACTACTTCGACGGTTCTTACCTCAAGGTGAAGACCATTTCGTTGGGCTATACCGTTCCGCAGAAATGGCTGAAGAAGGTGAACATCGAGCGCGCCCGTGTCTACTTCACGGCAAGCAATCCGTTCATCTGGACCAAGAGCGACTATCTGAAAGACTACGATCCTGAGAAGGGTGGCAACGATGACGACGCTCCGTTGTCAAAACAATACGTGATTGGCGTCAATATCTCATTCTAAAAACGGAAATAAATGAAACGCATTAATACATTATTATATTTGGCGGCCACCACGGTGATGTTTACCGGTGGATGCAGCCTGGAAGAAGAAAACCTGTCCGGTGTTTCCACCCAGGAGGAATGGACTACGGCGGCCGGTTTCGAGAAGAAAGTGAACGACTGTTATTTCGACATGATCCGTGTGGTTTACGGACAGGCCGAAGACACGTATGTGATGGTGACGGAAGGCGGAACAGACCTTTGGCAGGACCCGAATGACAATGGTTCCGGATGGAGCCAGGTAATCACCTATGCCGGAATGGGCGCATCGTCTGGTCAGTTCGGCGAAGGCTATAACGGATTCTACGGCACGCTCAACTCCTGTAACGCGGCTATCTACTATGCCGACCAGGTGCAGGGACTGGCCGAAGCCGACAAATCGAGACTGGTGGCAGAGGCCCGGTTCATCAGGGCGCACGCCTTGTTCAACATTGTTGAGCAGTGGGGTGGCAAGTACTTGCCGTTGGTTCCCGTCTCTGTAACCGGTCAGGTAACGAGTCTCCCTTGCAGTTCCATCAACGATTTCTACAAGGTCATCCTTGAAGATTTGGAATACGCGATGACCAACCTGCCCGTTGTGCCGGAGACACGCGGACGCATCATCCGTGCAGCCGCCTATCACCTCTACGCCAAAGCGTGCCTCACCTATTCCACCTACACGGACGGACTGTGCGGTGCGACACCTTTGACCGAGGCCGAGAGCAAGGCCTATCTGCAGAAAGCCAAAGAAGCCGCCGATTACCTGATAACCAACGCAACCTCGTTGGGCGTGAAACTCTATGAGGACATCGAAGAGGTGTTCGACGAGAACAATAACAAGACGAACGAAGAGGCCCTGTTCATCGTTTGCCACTCCACCGTTCAGGCATACAATCCGCGCGGAAACTATTACAACCGCGTGTGGAAACACTTCGCTGCCTATAATAAGAGTAATACCGGTATCTATTCCGATGGTTTGAGTACCAGCATGGCGACCGAGGTCAACGGCTATGCAGTGCCCAAAGTACCGAGCGGCAACTGTTACCTCTGCCCGAGCAAGTATTTCCTCGACCTGTACCAAGGTAAAGACGGCCGTTACAAAGCCTTCTTCAAGGACACCTACTATTGCAACGTGGCCAACAACAGCGCGAAGAACGGTTACACATGGACTGCTTCGGATGTGGAACGCTATGGCGTTTCCAGCGAACGTATAGGCAACTCCGCCTATGACGTGACCCTGGGCGACACCATCATCTATCTGGCCAAGGACGCCTATACGGCGGAGCAGAAAGAGGAGTTGAAGTATGCGGTTTACAACATCGACGACAACTACACGAACACCAAGCCGGGCAAGTTCTTCCCGAGCCTGAAGAAAGCCGACTGTCCGTCGCTGATTCCCGATATCGTTATCAAGCCGAACAAGCCCTACACCGCCGCCGACTGTATCATCTACCGTCTGGGTGAAACCTACCTGTTGTCCGCTGAGATTGCCTGGAGAATGGGTGACAACGCCACGGCCGCTACCCGAATCAACACGATTCGTAACCGTGCCTGCGTGGGCCACGACCACAGCATGGACATCTCGGCAAGCGACGTAACCGCGGACTTCCTGTTGGATGAGTACGCCCGCGAGATGTGCGGCGAGTGGAACCGTTGGACAACCTTGAAGCGTTTCCGCCTGTTGGGCGAACGCATCCAGAAGTGCAACCCGCAGATTACCTCGTTCAACAAGGACGTACACTATCTGCGTCCTGTTCCCACGGCGGAGATTCTGTTGATTGACAATGCGGACGAGTACCAGAACCCTGGTTATTAATCCGATTGGGTATTTACCTTATAGATTGGAGGGGACAAGGCTTTGCCTTGCCCCCTTTGTTTTGGTCTCCTTGGCATGAGCTTATGCTAATAACTGGCTTCTTCGATACCGAAAATGATAAAAAACAATTGTTTTTAGATACCGAAAATGACAAAAAAACGAGTATCTTTGCTACCGAAAATAGAAAATGATATTGGGGATGAGGTACTTGGAACGAAATATAGATATTGAATTGCTGAAGTGGAGCAAACAGGAACATCACAAGCCACTTTTGCTTCGGGGAGCCAGGCAGGTTGGCAAGACTTCCGCCGTGCGGCATTTGGGAGAACAGTTCAAGAGTTATGTGGAGATTGACTTGAATGAGCGGACGGAACTCCATGCCCTGTTTGAACAAAGCTTTACGCCGCAGCAAATCTGTCAGCAGCTGTCTGTAATTCTTGACACATCTATCGAGGAAGACAACACTTTGCTGTTCTTTGACGAGATACAGGCTTGCCCGGCAGCCATCAACAAGTTGAGATATTTCTACGAGAGAATGCCCCGGTTGCATGTGATTGCAGCTGGCTCTCTCTTGGAATTTGCTTTGCGCGACTTACCATCGTTTGGCGTGGGGCGCATACGCTCGCTG
>CAVFNZ010000140.1:4091-4966 GCA_963624095.1 Clostridium sp. CAG:217
TCTGAGAGCCATGGGAAAGGGGGCATTGGCAGATATGATAGCGGCGGCAACTCCAGAAAACCCTTTGGCGGAATTGCTTCATGCCAAGGCGCGGGAACTGTTGCGGGTGTTCCTCGTCATTGGCGGTATGCCCGAGTGCGTGGCCGCTTATGTTGAAACCGGAAGCCTGCAAGAATGTCAGCAGACATTGAACGAATTGATGATATCCTACCAAGATGACTTCAAGAAATATCACGACCGCGTACCCGAGAGTTTGCTGCGTGACGTGTTGCGTTCCGTGGCTTTGCAGGGACATGGCAAGTTCGTGTATGCCCAAGTGGACACAGCCTGTCGGACACCGCAAATCAAGGAGGCGTTGGATATGCTCTGCATGGCTGGGCTCATATATCCCGTTGTGCATACTGACAGCAACGGAGTCCCGCTCTTTGCCGAAGCCAAGGAACGTTACCGGCGATACATATTCATGGATACCGGTTTGCTTCAGCGTATGTTGGAGCTGGATCTTACTGACGTGTTGCTTTCCGATGACCTGAAGCTGATTAATCGTGGAGCGTTGGCGGAGACATTTGTTGGTACAGAGATGGTGAAGGCTCATTCCCCGTACAGCAATGACAGCTTGTATTGTTGGCATCGTGAGAAAAAGGACTCCAATGCCGAAGTGGATTATGTCATAGCAAAGGGCGGAACGATATACCCCGTTGAGGTGAAATCAGGTACAAAGGGTTCGATGCAGAGTTTGAGATTATTCCTTGCGGCAAAGAATCTCCATAAAGGCATTCGTACTTCACTGGAGAACTTTTCAGCTTATGAGGACATTTTGGTCTATCCTCTGTATGCCGTCAATAATTGGTTTGATTGAGGACAACCGCATCTCT
>CAVFNZ010000141.1:0-4954 GCA_963624095.1 Clostridium sp. CAG:217
GTGTTGAACGTTCCGTGTACGATACCTTGCGGGCCGATGTACATCCAGCCTCCGGCGGTCATCTGTCCGTAGTTGGCAACGCCCATCTGTGCCGCCACTTCCCAGTCTTTCAGATTGTCGAAGAGTCCCACCATCATCGAGTTGGTGATGATGATGCGCGGTGCTTCGGGTTTCGACTTGAAGAGTCCAAGCGGATGGCCCGACTCCACGACCAACGTCTGTTGGTCGGTCAGCTCCTCCAGGTATTGTTTGATGAGGCGGTACTGCATCCAGTTCTGGCACACTTGGCCCGTCTCGCCATAGGTCACCAGTTCGTACGGATAGAGGGCGATGTCGAAACAGAGGTTGTTGTCAATCATTACCTGGAAGGCCTTGCCCTCGATACACTTGCCTTTGTATTGGTCTATCGGTTTGGCTTTCAGGTCGCCCTGCGGGCGGAAGCGGTAGCCATAGATTTTTCCCCGTGTCAGCAACTCGTCCATGAACTCGGGAGCCAGTTGCTCGTGTAGAGATTCCGGAATGTAACGCAGCGCGTTCTTCAGTGCGGTAGCCGTCTGTGCCGGCGTTAGCTTGTAGCCTCTGTCCGGAGCACGCCGTATGCCCTCCACGAAGGTAGGGTACTCCGGCAATTCGTTAGGTAGAGTAAATGTCATAACGTTAGATATTTAGCTTAGGTCAAACCCTTGGGTTTGTCGGCAAAGTTAACTAAACGTTTTGACTTCCATGGCATACTGACAGATGTTTATGGGCATATTTGTGCAGCGTATTAACCATTGGAACATATCCTTGCCGTAGGTTACGGAATGAGTAGCGAACTGTCGCCGTAACTGAGAAACCGAAAGTCGTGTTCCAGCGCATAGTGGTATATGCTCTTCCAGTCTCCCTTCACGAAAGCCGAAACGAGTAGCAACAGGGTGCTCTGCGGTTGATGGAAGTTGGTGACCATCGCCTTCACGATGTGATAGTTGTAGCCCGGCGCGATGATGATTTGCGTACTGGTGTCCAGCGTCTCCAACCCATGGCGTTGCAGGTAGAGCCGAATCTGTTCCAACGCCTCCACGGCACTCATCTTCGTGTCGCTGTCGTACGGAGTCCACTGGCTAACGTGCAGCTCCTCTTCCGTAGCGTCGGGATGCTTGGCCAATGTAGCTCCTATATAGTAGAGGCTCTCTAATGTGCGCACTGAGGTGGTGCCTACCGCAATGGCTTCACCGTTGTGGGCTATCAGCTTCTCGATGGTTTGCAGATGGACGGAGATGAACTCCGTGTGCATCTCGTGTCCGGCAATCTCTTCGCTCTTCACCGGCTTGAAGGTGCCCGCTCCCACATGTAGCGTCAGCTCTTCCATGTCCACGCCTTTCCCGCGCAGACTTTCCAACACGCGCTCCGTGAAATGCAGTCCGGCCGTGGGTGCCGCCACCGACCCCTTTATCTTGGAGTAGATGGTCTGGTACGTCTCCTTGTCGCTCTCTTCCGTCTTGCGGTTCAGGTAGGGCGGAATAGGCAGTTCGCCGGCGTGTTCCAGTATGTCGGCAAAGGTGAACTTGTCGTTGTCCCAGCTGAAGTCCACCCAATGGCTGGTGCCGTGACAGGCCCCTCGGGTGGCGTTCAGTGTCACCTCCTCGCCGTTTATCACGAAGTGTTTGTGCAGCGTGCCCTCTTTCCATTTCTTCAGGTTTCCGATGAGGCAAAGCCAAGCACAGTGATTGGTCTGTTGGAACGACAGAACGTAGTCGTTCGGCTCCACCGGCTCCAGGCAGAACACCTCTATCCGTGCCCCTGTCTCCTTGTGGAACAGGAGGCGCGCCTGAATCACCTTGGTGTTGTTGAACACCATCAACGCACTGCCCGGCAAGTAGTTCGGGAGGTTGTAGAAGTGGTCCTCGCTGATTTCACCGTGCCGGTAGACCAACAGTTTCGATTGGTCGCGTACGGGGAGAGGGAACTTGGCGATGCGTTCGTCGGGCAAGGGATAGTTATAGTCGCGTATCTTGATGTTTTTGGTATCTGTCATTGTGGAGTGTTTTATCGGGGTGCAAAGATAGTGCAAATCGAACGCAGAATATCAAGCTTGCTTGAATAAAATCAGAAAGGGCGCGCCCGTGAGCGTGCCCTTTCTCTAAGTCTTATCTAAGGAGTGGTGGATTATCCCAAGTGGATAGCCTCGTTAGGACATGCGTCCGCGCAAGTACCACACTCCGTACACATCTCCGGATTGATAGAGTAGATATCACCCTCGCTGATTGCTCCAACCGGACATTCGTCAATACAAGTTCCACATGCGATACAATCGCTGCTGATTACGTAAGCCATAATTTTCTATTTTTAAGTTGTTAGTACATTATTCACGGGCAAAAGTAAGCCTTTTACCATTCCGTTGTACCCCTGAACCCCCAAAATGTTCCCAATTTGTATGATGTCTAAATTAAAGCGAGTCTATTCGCTTATTCTCCTTGGAATTTCAGCTCGGTCTTGCTCATGTAGGTACCTTGTTTGCCGATATGCTGTAGGAGTACCTCCTTGCCGTCGGCGTCGCGGTAGGTCCGTGGCTGCTCGAAGAAACTGTGCGTATGTCCGCCCAGCACGATGTCTATGTTGCGTGTGGCGGGGATAAGCACCTCGTCGCTCATCGTCCCTTGCCAGCCCAGGTGCGACAGGCAGATGACCACGTCGCATTCCTCTTTTTCTTTCAGCAGAGCCGCCACTTCATTGGCGCACCGCACCGGGTCTTCGTAGACAATACCCTCGTACCAGTCCTTGAAGATGAGACCTTCCGGGTCGGGTGACAATCCGAAGACACCAATCATCAGTCCGGACCGTTGGATGACGGTGTAGGGCTTTACCAGTCCTTCCAATGCCGTCCCTTCCACGCGGTAATTGGCGCAAACGACAGGGAACTTCGCCTTGCGGCATAGCCGAGCCAGGTTCTCCAGTCCCTTGTCGAACTCATGGTTTCCTATCGCGCAAGCGTCGTAACCCATCAGGTTCATCAGCTCCACCTCCACGTCTCCCTTGAAGAACGTATAGTAGAGCGACCCTTGCGAGAAGTCGCCGCTGTCCAGCAACAACATGTCGGGATATTGTTGGCGCATCTGTTCCACATAAGTCGCCCTTCTGACGGCTCCTCCCTTCCCGGCTTGTAGCTCGTTGGTGTAGTCGGCACTGAATGGCTCTATCTGGCTATGCGTGTCACTGGTGTGAAACAGGTGGAGCGTCACCTCGCGTTGGGCCAACAGGGGGGCGGCCGCCATCGTCAGCATCGCTCCCAATAGGAATCCCCGCTTCAGGGTATATATAATATAGGTATATGTTTTCGTCTTCATCATTTGTTCTTGTCTGTACTTGTCGTTATCGCTTCCGGTCGCTTCTATTCCGTAAGGATGGTGAATCGTCCGTCTTTCTCTCCATGTATGATCTCGCCTTGTTGGGTGAGCGACTTCACATGGTCAATCACCAACGAGCGCAGGTCAATACCCATCTCGTAGCGGTCAGTAGCCTCTTTCATCGTGACCATTCCGTTATTGCCTTCGGCTACATAATCGGTGGTGGCTACCCGATACTCGGCATCCTCGTCAATCTCCTTTCCGCCGACCGTGGCTGTCAACAGCGTCTTGTCCGCCGCCGCGGTGATTCGTGCGCCGCTCACCGCCTCGCCGCCTGTCGCGGCCATTTCCCGGAAGAGCTGTTTCAGTTGTTTCCCTGTCAGTGTGACCACACAACAGGCGTTGTCGAAGGGTAATGCCTGATAGAGGTCTCCATACGACACCTCCCCTTTGGATATCGCGTTGCGGATAGCCCTAATGTTGAATACCGCCACATCGGCTTCGTATCCGGTGTGACGGAGTGAAGCCTCGCGCAGTATGTCCGCTATCCAGTTGGAGAGGGCACTCTCCGGCCTCTTCGACTCCATGGATACGTCCGAAGTTCCACAAGGCAATGCCATGACACTGTCCACTTTCGTCTGGTAGGTCGCCAACAGTTCCTCGGCCTTGGCGCAGGGCGTAGCGTCCCATCGGCTGTCCATAGCCTCGGGTTCGCTTGTCACGGAAACAATCTTATAGTTCGTCGTGCTTGTTGTCGTGTCCCTTT
Source organism: Clostridium sp. CAG:217 (assembly GCA_963624095.1). Lineage (GTDB taxonomy): Bacteria > Bacteroidota > Bacteroidia > Bacteroidales > Bacteroidaceae > Phocaeicola_A. Next base: position 4,090 of record CAVFNZ010000141.1, read on the forward strand.
GGCAGCTTGCGAAGGCACTCGCGCTCACCGTCAGGGCCAACAGCATCGTTCTTATCTCAATCATGTTGTGTGTTGTTGATTCAGAGAGACAAAGTTAGGATAAATACGGGAACGTGCCTTATGATTTGTCGGAAAATCTCTTTACGGGGAAATAAAAAAGGCTCATCGTTTGTCTGTCTGCCAAAAAATGTGTTCCTTTGCACCGCTTTCCGCGCAATCGCTGCCAGAGGAAGAGTAACTTGGTATGTTGCGTGAGTAACGATAAACAATTTAATGTTATACACAATGGATTTAATTAAAATTGCTGAAGAAGCATTTGCTACGGGTAAGGAGTTCCCGAAGTTCAAAGCCGGTGACACAATTACGGTAGCATATCGTATCGTTGAGGGTACTAAGGAGCGTATACAGTTGTATCGTGGTGTAGTTATCCGCATCTCTGGCCATGGAAACAAAAGACGTTTCACTGTCCGCAAAATGTCCGGTACGGTGGGTGTTGAGCGTATCTTCCCTATCGAGTCGCCGAGCATTGACAGCATCGTAGTGAACAAAATCGGTAAGGTTCGTCGCGCCAAGTTGTACTACTTGCGTGCCCTCACTGGTAAGAAGGCCAGAATCCAGGAAAAAAGAGCTAACTAAGATTATCACTTTTGTCCTACATAATGAAGGCGGGTCGCTGGGCGACTCGCCTTCATTATGTTACGGGCATGGTCGGTTGAGCGGAAGGGTAACGGGCTTACCCGATAAATCAGGGAATCGATAAATTATGGGGGACAGCCCGAAAACCGGGTGGCGATTATTCCGATAGCTGAACGTTAACTCACCGTTAACTACCGTTTACTACCAATTACTACCGTTAACCAGCCGT
>CAVFNZ010000142.1:0-4925 GCA_963624095.1 Clostridium sp. CAG:217
TAGTTAACGGTGAGTTAACGGCCGACTATGGAATAATCGCCACCCGGTTTTCGGACTGCCCCTCATTCTTGCACTGCATCGATGGCTTCCGGCCAGCATCTCGATGGGGGAGTATCGGTGGTTTCGTTGCGGTTTCGTTGCGGCGTTTGGTCAGGTTTTGTTGCTTCGTCTGGCGATGGTAAGAAGAATTCTCTATCTTTGCGGAAGAAAGATGACACTGGATGCCATCAATGCGGGAACTCCCGTTTTCATGAGCGGAAATCCCTCAGATATAGGGCATAGTGGTGGTAAATATACGGTCGGAATACAAGAAACATGATAAAAGAACGATTCTATTTGGTTGTTGCGGGACTGGTGTCGCTCAGCCTCATGGTGGGCTGCCGTCCCACGAGTGTTACAACGGACAACTTGCGGAAGGCTTGGACTGGATTCTCTAATCCGCAAGACTCGACACGCACCAAAGTATGGTGGTTTCACGGTGAGACGGAGTCCACGGACAAAGGCATCACGGCCGACTTGGAAGCATTCAAGAACGCGGGCGTTGGCGGAGTGGTGTACTACGACCAGGTACACGGTAAGGGTGAAAAGGCTTGCGACGCGTTCTCTCCCGAATGGTGGCGGTCACTAATCTTTGCTTCGCAGGAAGCCAAACGGTTAGGACTGACTTTCGAAGTCCATATCTCCAACGGATACGTGGCTGGAGGTCCATGGATTACGCCTGAACTGGGTATGCAACGTCTCGCCTGCGTGGACACACTGGTCACCGGAGGCGAATCAATCGACATCCCTTTGCCCTGTGTCGGTTCGGTTCATTACAGGGATGTGGCTCTTGTGGCTGTTCCTTATACGAAAGAGACCGGATCGGACAGCCGGAGATTGCAACCCGTTGTCACGTCCAATGTGAAAGGCTTCGACGCAAGTCTCTGTTTCAAGAATGGCGGAAATCTGCCTACCATACCCCAACAGAAGGATGATGGTCCTATCACCATTACGCTTGACTTCGGGGAGGCGTTTACGGCACGGAGCATCTCCTACAATACCCGTCCCCGTGGGAAGGCTACCACCAGTGCTACCAACGTGCCGGCTCCTCCCCAGAGCACTTTCGTGGGTACCGGTTATCGGGTGCTGCCCGATTTGGGAGAGTTGGAAGTCTCTGATGACGGTGTGCATTTTCGTACCGTGTGCCAGCTGAAGCCTCTGTATAAAGCGCACTCCAGTTGGAAACGGAAAACCTTGGCTTTCCCCACGACACGAGGCCGTTATTATCGGTTGCACTTTCATGATTGGCTGGAGGCGGACGAACGGAGGCGTGACTTGCAGATAGGCAACATCGTTTTGTCTGCCCGTGCCTGTGTAGACCAATGGGAGGAGAAAGCCGGACTCTATGCCGAGTATATAGAAAAAGACCGTACACCCCAATACAGCAAGGATGAATTGGTTACCGCCGAACAAATCATCGACTTGTCCGCCTGGGTGGATTCCGCCCATGACAGACTTCGTTGGCAAGCCCCCGCGGGAGAGTGGCTGGTGATGCGCTTTGTTCATCTGCCCATCGGTACGCGTACCAAACATGGCCGTGCCAATCTGATAGGATTGGAGTGCGATAAGCTCTCACCCGTTGCCGCCCGGGTTCAGTGGACTCACTACGCAGCCGTGATAGCCGACTCCATCGCAGCGCATGGGGGCGTGTTGCACGGTGTGGCCATGGACAGTAACGAGGCAGGCTCGCAAAACTGGACACCCGGATTTGAACGGAGCTTCAGCCGTTTGCGCGGATACGACCTTCTGAAGTGGCTCCCGGTAATGACCGGTTATGTGGTCGGCTCAGCCGAACAGTCCGATGCCGTACTCTATGACGTGCGCCGCACCATTGCGGACTTGGTGGCGGACAACCACTATGCCGTGTTCGACAGTCTGTGCCGCAGTCGCGGCTTGACCTTCACGGCACAGGCCACGGGCAATGCCCTCTGTATGGTGGCAGACCAGTTGCAGGCAAAGGGGCGGGTGACGAAGCCGCAAGGTGAGTTCTGGGCCATGCATCCGGATGGTAATTATGATATTAAGGAAAGCTCATCGGCCGCCCATATCTACGGGAAATCCATCGCTTCAGGCGAAGCTTTTACCGATGCCAAGTTCAGCCATTCATTGGCTTACATCAAACAGTTGGCGGACTACGCTTATTGCTACGGACTGAATGAGTTTGTCGTCTGTGCCTCCGCTGCGCAATCATGGACTGACAGCATACCGGGGAACACCGGAGGCGGACGTCATTATTGCCTCAACCGCAACAATACCTTTTGGTCCTACAGCCGTGACTTTTGGGATTATCAGGCACGCTGCTCCTACCTCATGCGCCAAGGCAAACCGGAGGTGGACTTCTGTGTCTATTTGGGCGAGAACGCCCCCGTGAAGATATTGACTCATCGTTTGCCGTTGATACCCGCCGGATATGATTTTGATGCCTTCACTACGGATGCGTTGCTCTCCCGGATGGCGATGAAGAACGGGAAACTGACCTTACCCGATGGGCTTGCTTATCGCGTGATGGTGTTGCCCCCTAACGGGGAGATGACCCTGGAGGCACTGCGCAAGATTGCCTTCTTGGTGAAGGGTGGCTTGTCCGTGTATGGCCCTCGTCCTTGCTACTCAGGTACGCTCAAGGATAAAGACCGGATGAAAGAGTACCAGGAGCTGACGGACGCTCTGTGGGGAAGTCAATCTGAAACATCGGGTACGAAAGAATATGGAAAAGGAGTCATCTATTGGGGAATGTCACTTCAAGAAGTCTGTGAGGCGGAAGGTTTGCTACCCGATGTGGTATTGCCCGTCGGTAGAAAATGCTTCTTTGCGCACCGTAGGTTGGCGGATGGTGACGTTTATTTCATCGACAATCACGAGGATACGACTCTCAGTCATACCTTCCTGTTCCGTAGCGGTGAACAGAAGGCTGAGTTGTGGAATGTTGTGACGGGAAAACGTTATCGGCTCCACTCTTCCCGTTCAACGGATGGCCGAATAGCCGTGCCGCTCCGTCTGCAACCCCGTGAGTCCTGTGTCATCGTGTTGCACCATCAGGAAGCGCATGATGAGGTTCTTCCTTTGCTCACTATCGATGCGGGGGAGACCCGTAAGGAACTGTCCGGTGAATGGACAATCGACTTTTCTACCGGCCTGGGAGGTCCGGGTACCGTGCAGGTGACGGAACTGACGGATTGGTCGAAATCCTCTGATGTCCGCATCCGCTATTATTCGGGCACGGCGGTTTACCGGCATGCATTCCGGGTAGATTCACTGTCGCCGGCAAAGCGACAGTTCCTGCAGTTCAGTCGTTTGGAATCTGTCGCTCACGTTACGTTGAACGGGAAACCGGTAGGTACGGTATGGTGTTCGCCCTGGCGCATGGAGCTGACCGGATTCTTGCGAAAAGGTGACAATATGCTATGTCTGGAAGTCGCCAATGCGCTGACAAATCGGATGATAGGTGACGCGGCTTTGCCCGAGACCCAACGCGTCACCTATGCCTTCCCTGTCATTGCCAGACCTGACGACGAATTAGTCCCATCGGGTATTATCGGCCCCGTATGGCTGACGGAGGAGTAAACGCTGTAACAGATTACCGCTTACCGGATGGTCACCATCGTGGCACCGAAACCATATTCCCGGAAGGAGGCATCCGCGTTTGTCAGTAAAGCAGTCCGAACCACCAAAGCGGGAGAATATCACCATTGGCGTATTCGATGTCGTCACGCACCACATAGGCGTTTTTGATGTCCTTAATCTGTCTGTGGCTCTTCTTGGCTCCGCCCACCTCGAAGGTGTATTTCCCGATGCTAAAGTCTGATACGTCGGATGATGTCACCTCTTGTGTCAAACGTGTCTGGTTGAAGAAGAAGGTCTCGCGTACATTGCCAATGTTGGCATTCTCTCCGGACAGGGCATAGATGATGTTGGGGTTGTCCAAATACACCTTGTCGGTCTTTCCCAAACCTCGCATGCCTCCTGTCTCGTTGCGCAACTGGCCTATCATTCCTGCCTTTTCCATATAGAGAAGGTATGCAGGGATGTCGTTTCGGCTCACTTTCAATTCGTTCGCCAGTCCTGTCGCCTCGGGTTTGTAGGGGACGTTTCCTGCTATGATGGATAGCATTCGGCGAAGTTTTCTTCCGGTCGCAGGGGACATATTCGCATATTGGGGTATATCGACCTCCAGGGTCAATTGTATCACTTGCTGAAGTCGCTGCTGAAAATAGCCTTCCTTGGAGAATGGATAGTAGCCTTCGCGCAGATAATGCATAAAGAAGGGGATAGGGTGGAACATTCCTTCTACCCGTACGTTTCCTCCCAATATGTCGTCAAGAGTCCTCACGGGTGTCACTATCCCATGAAACAACTCCAGGTATTCGCGGAACGAAAGTCCTTGCATGTCGTACAACAAGGCTCTTCGGCTCAAATCCGCTTCTCCATTCAGAATGTCGAGCACCGATGAACCGGTGAAGAAGATGTGGAGTCCTGGATGTGAATCATATGTCTGTTTGAGCTCCTTGGACCATCCGCTGTACTTGTGCACTTCATCGATGTAAAGCCATTCACCGCCTTCCCGCACAAACTGGTCAGCTGTTTCGGCTATTGTGTGCGTCGTAAAGTAACTATGGTCTGCCGACACATAAAGACTCTTCTTGCGTAAGTCGTTACCGGACTCCTTGATATGTTGCAGTACCATTGTCGACTTGCCCACCCCTCGTGGACCCGTCAGTCCGACAAGCCTTGCCTCCCAAGGTAACTTGACATACATGTATCGCTTGAACCCTAATTCCACAAGCTCAAGCTGTTCATTCATGAAATTTACGAGTGTTATATCCATCTTATTATTCGCTGTTTGCACCTTAGACAGTGCAAATGGCGTAAGTATTTGCACTGTCTAAGGT
>CAVFNZ010000143.1:0-4730 GCA_963624095.1 Clostridium sp. CAG:217
ACAAGAGGATAGCCTAAGTCCTCTCTTGCGAATGCCCCATTCCTTTCTCTTCTTTCAGGTATTCCCGGTAGGGCTTATGCAGATTGAGGTACCTGAAGTTTTGGGGAGGATACTCTTTGGGCATTCTCATGTAATCCCCGTAGCAGTATTTCAGATAAAAGTCGGGGACTTGAACACCCATTAACTGATGTCCCTCAAACTCTACGGGAGTCGGCGTGCCATATACCTCCTTGGGCAAGATTCCGCGTGAAGGGTCATTGTCATGGTCGGCTATAAGAGAAGAACCGGTATAGCTGTACTCCTGTTGGATGTTGTTCATCTTATGGTGAGCCCATCCCTGCGACACGATTTTGTGCATCATGAGGGGAAACAGACTTTTCACTCCGTGTCCATGCTTGTAAGGGTTGACGGTCGAGAAGTAGAGCAGCTTCTTGGCTATTCCGTATTTGAGGTAGTGAAGCCGTCTGCCAAGCGTGTTCCTTGTCATGCCATCGAGCGGGAACACATCCACCGGTACTCCACCGACAAAATCAAAATCTCGACGTAGGATGTAAGTCGTCTCCTTATCCTGTATTCTGGCGAACTGATAGGGATACATCGGGTCTTGCAGGTCGCTTATCAATTCATACCGTTCGGGCAACCATTCATTGGCGTGCGCTATCAACAGGTTATAGTCCTCGCGGGGCAAGGCCACGTCGGCATCATCGTCCCAAGGGACAAACCCCTTGTGGCGTACTGCCCCCAGCATGGTGCCGGCGAGAAGATAATAGCGCAAGCCGTGTTCCTTGCAAACCTTGTCAATGGCAAGCAGTATGCCCAGAATATACCGCTGCATCTCTTTGGTCTGTTCCGTACCGATTCTTTGTTTCTGTTCCATTCCTGTTTTTATAGTTAGTGAACTTATAATACTTATCAGATAATCAACAGGTCACGTCCTTCCTCAAAATCCTGGAGGATGCCGGTGACGCTTTTCGAGATGTCGGGGGAGACGTAGGAGAAATCCTGACCCTTGCGTATGGCTTTCAGGAAGGAGAGCAGCATGTAGCGCAAGCCTTCGCCCTCCAGTTGGTAGAAGTAACGTTTGTTGTTCTGCGGATTCTCGTAGCGCACCTCAAAATATTCGGTCTTCCACCAGGGCGACGGCACATAGATGTAGCCTTTGGTTCCCGAGATGACCAGTTCACCCTCCGACTTCATCCCCTGCCCCACCATCAATGAGGCCACGGCATGCGGATAGACGAACGATATCTTGGTGAAAGCGTCGCAGCGTTTCGCCTCGTCGAAAAAGCGGGTGACAATCTGCTTAGTGCGGTAGTCCGTACCCAAAAGCTGGAAGATAGGCAAGAGGGCCGTAGGTCCCCAGGCACAGATGCTGTTCCATCCGGACTGGCCTTTGTGGATACCGTGTGCGGCATCAAAATCGACCAGACTGGTACATGTGGCGTCTATTGAGACGATCTCCCCGATAATGCCTCCTTGCGCCAGTAGCAGGAGATGATAATAGGCCAGGGAATAGGCCGTCTTGATGCCGTCCATCAGCACCAAATTCTTCTCGCGAGCCATTTCATTGAGTTCCTTCCACTGTTCCGTTTCCAATGCGATGGGCGACTCACAAAGCACATGTTTGCCTTGTCGCAACGCTTCTTTTATCTGCGTGTAATGTTTGTCCGGAGCGGAGATAATGTACAGGGCGTCGCTGTCATCCAGCACCGCCTGAAAGGTGGCGGCTTTTTTCCCGTCCGCCTTCAGTGCCTCCGACAGACAGGTGTCATGGAGACTGAAGACCTTGCCGCACTCCAACCCGTTCACGTACCGCACCTCACGCTCTATCTTGTTGAGGATGGGCGACTCGCCCACTAAACCCATGCGTACGATACGCTGTTCGCAACGCAGTTCCGTGCTCGACACGCCATCGGTGCGGTCGAGGTAGACCACCTTGCAATAGGCTTCGAGGTAGTCGAACTTGCCCTTCCAGTCAGACCCGACCGTAAAGATGTCCACATCATAGCGTTTGATGTCGTCAATCTTCTGCCCCTCGTACTCCTCGATGACGATTTCGTCGGCAAGCCCCGTGGCGCGTACCGCGTCCACGCGTTCCATCAAGGATTGCTGCACGTTGATTTTGCCCCGCTCCCTGTCGAAGGTGTCCGAGGTGACACCCACGATGAGGTAATCGCCCAAGGCCTTCGCCCGTTCCAGCAGGCGGATGTGGCCATAGTGCAGCAAATCGTATGTGCCGTATGTGATGACCTTTATCATAACGCCCCCTTCGCTTGCAAGTCCTTCAACGCATTGACAAGGGCGGTGTTGTCAGCCGGTGTCAGCGCACCGAGGTGTCCCACACGGAATATCTTCTCCGCCAGTTCACCGCCATTGGGACAGACCCAGATGCCATACTCGTCCTTGAGGCGAAGGAAGATGTCGTAGGCCGAGGCGTGAAGCGGATGCAATGGCGTGACGGCGTTGGACATCGATTGGGATACGATGGTGAAGGGCATGCCCTTGATTTTGGAACGGAAGTCCTCGGCAAGACGCTTAATGCGTGCGTTCTCGCTCGCCACGCCTCCGTTGCGTTCTATCTCCTTCAAGCGGACATGGATTTGCAACAATGTTCCCACGGCCGGGGTGAAAGGTGTCTGTCCGCGCTCGCCGTTCTTCAACGCATCCTTCAAGTCGAAGTACATCGACTTCACGCGATTGGCCTCCACACGCTCGACGGCTTTTGCATCGAGCACAATGACGGAGACACCCGGTGGACAGGCCAACGCCTTTTGCGAACCGGTAATCATCACGTTCACGCCGAGTTCTTTCATGTCAAACGGGTCGGCCAGGAAGGAACTGATGGAATCCACCACAAGGAAGAGGTGATTGCGGCGACAGAAGTCGCTGATCATCCGTATGTCATAGAGGACACCGGTGGATGTCTCATGCAGGTTGACGAGGAAACCGGTATAGCCTTGCCCCTCGTAGGGTGCCAGGTCTTCGGTCCGAAGAGCCGTGCCCGTCTCCAACCGGATTTCCGTATGGGGAATGTCGTGTATCTCGCAGAGCCGCACGAAACGGTGGCCAAAGCTGCCGCCGTTCACTACCAGCACCTTGTCTGCCGGGGTAAAGACGTTCATGACTGCCGTCTCCATCGAGGCGGTACCCGAACCCGTAATGAAGACTACCCGGCTCTCATCGCCCGCCCCTGCGAATCGCTTTATCAACCTTTCGTTCTCCTTCATGGTCTCGGAGAACTCCGCTGTTCTGAAATAAGGAATCTGTTCCGCACCGATGGCTCTAACCTCGTCCGATGACATGACAGGACCTACCGTAAAGTTTATCATAGAGTTATGTTTTATACCCATTTCCTATAAAATGTGACAAGCATGGAAATCTTGCCTGCACAACCTGTTTTTATCCAGCTTTTAACGTCTCTTAATACGTCCGAAAGTCTTGATGCTGGTGTACTTGCGCCAAAGGTTCAGCCGCCTTTTGGTCGGCACGCCGTGCCGGCGGATATAGTCCTCAGCCCCTTCAATCATGCGTTGGCACACCTTGCCGTCCAAGTACGGGTCATAGTTGTCCACAACCCACTGACGCTTGCCGATGGCATCGGCATCGTGCAGGGCACGGTCGTACGCCTCGATGAGTCGCGACGGCTCCGTAATGTTCTCCCAATAGATTTCCTTGGAGATGGCACCCAGGGTGACTACCGGCCGGGAGAGCAGGAGGAACTCATAGATGGTGGAGGAGGTGTCGCTGATGAGCACGTCCGCCATCAGCTCATATTTCGTCACGTCCTCACCCTTGTCCACAAACAGCACATCCTCCTTGGAGGCGGCCCATTCGCGATACTCGTCCACCCACTCCTGACTGGTCAACGGATGGAATTTCATCATCACAAGCGCGTCGCGCTCCTTGGCCAGCCGGCCCAGCTCCTCTTTCAGATAAGGCAAGGAGGTGAGTTTGGGCGAGAAGGTGGGAGCGTAGAGGACGATGTTCCCCTTTCCGCTCTTTTGGAGCAAGGCGGCCCTGTCCGCGTCATACCGGTGCAGATTCTCCTTAATCCAGTCCTGCTTGGGCCATCCGGTTTCCAGCACCTCAAAGTCCCCGTACTGCTTGGCGAGGGTCTGAAAGTGGGAAGTAAAGTAAGGACCTTGCGTGAAGTAGGTGTCGAAGTAACGACGGATCACCCAATGGTCTTTCTTCTCCGCGGCATAGCCGTGGAACACCTGTATCTTGACACCCGGCAGATAATAGGGCACGATGTTGCCCGGCACAAAAATGGCTTCCGGCGAGAAGTCGTAGACCTCTTGCATGGAATGGGTCCACCGCACCTTGTCCGCATAGGCGAAGCGGTCAATCTTGGGCTTATGGACATACCACAGCACCTCATGCGACAGCTGTTGGTTTGTCACATAGTCCTGCAATGGCTTAAGAATGTCGATGGCATACCTGTTTTCACAAAAAAGCACGATTCTCATAGCGCTAATATATACCTTATTTTTTCGTATTACGCCGCAAAGGTAGGCATACTATCCGACATGACACTCTTTTCTTCCGCGAAAATTGCACGGATAGTCAACGCACGTCTCCGATTATGCGTCTCCTTTCGGATTTTCGCATCATATTGGTGATTTCACTTCACCGAGAGGGTTGTAGATAAAGCGAGAAGCGCAGGAGAAGTTTTCATTTCCATCACAACCTCGTCAACGATGTACAAGTCGCTCATCAGATAAAGCAAT
>CAVFNZ010000144.1:0-4714 GCA_963624095.1 Clostridium sp. CAG:217
GGCTCATGCCTATAATGTCTCGGGCACACGCCTATAATGTCGTTTTTCGAAGAAGCTTTTTGAAAATCCCCACCAACTCGGACTGAGCCTTTTTGCTTTGTCTTGGTCTGATAGACCGTTGCCGGTCCAAAAGAGACCGGGGTTGCATCGCTCTCATTGAAGCGATGCAACCCCGGTAGTCTTATTCTATTAGGATAACGGGTCTTGCCTTATTTGAGACCCAACTTCTTGGCGATAGCCTTGGGAATGGCGTTCTTGTGAACGATGATGTTCATGGTCTTGTAGCGCGCGAAAGCTTTCGAGGCGTACCAAATGCCGTGGTATTTGCCGGTGTCGCCCCATGAGTTCTTTACCATATAGTATTCCGTTCCCTCCTGATCCTTGGCGATACCGAAGATGTGCATGCCGTGGTCGTCAGTAGTTTCCCAATTGTCATAAGCCGCTTGGCGATCCTCCTGTGTGCACCAGAACTGAGGTTCCGGTTTCTCTATCGGACGTTTCATCAGACCACTGAGCTTCAGCCATTTGGCCATGTCGCTGCCGGTCGTCTCCTGGATTTTCTTTATGTCGGGCATTACGGCCAGTCCGTTGCGGGTGAAACCGTCCTCGCTCACGTCAGAGCCCCAAGCCACGGTGTAGCCGTTGTTGATGGCATAGTCGAACACCTCCATCAGCTCATCGATGGGAAGGTTGTAGGACATTCCCCAACGCCAGTTGTCCTGAATCTCAAGAACGAATTTCTCGTAGAATGGATGGTGTGTGTAGGAAGTCAGCGACACATAGTCGTCGGCGTTCAGCCCGGTGGATTCGTAGAACGACATCGGCGTGTAGGTCTTGCCTTTGTATTCGAATGTCTCGGGGCGTTTGCCCAGGTATGCGTCGTAGATGCCTTCCAAACCTTTTACCCACAGCATTTGGTGGTCAGGGGTCATCTGCAGCTTCTTCTGGCTACCTTTGGCGATGGCTTCCACATAAGCGTTCGTCACTGCGGAAAGCTCGGTGTGGTTGGAGAGGGTGTCACCATAGGTAACGCCCGGACGCATCAGCTCTTCGGGAATCAGTCCGTAGTGCTTCATGCCGTAGAGTACGTCGTAGAACGATCCTCCTTCGGCGAAGGAGACATCTCCGTGGGTGCGGACAGCTGCCTTGGCGCGGTCCATGTAGGTATTGTAAACCGTGTACATCTCCGAGAAGTCGTACTCGCCTTTGCCCATGCGCAGCAGTTCCGACTCGATGAAGCTCAGCGTAGAGTAGCACCAGCATGTGCCGGCTCTGTTTTGGTTCTTGATGGAGGTAATCGGGTTCTCCTTCACGGTGGTGAAGATGAAGCCTTCCTCTTTCTTCTCCTCCTTCTGGTCTTGTTTCACGTCCTGTGCCATAGTGCCGAGGCAGACAAAGCCGAAGGCTGCGATCAGTAGATTCTTTTTCATGAGTTTGGTTTGTTATGTTTGTACTAAAAGTTATTTCATGATGTTCTCCACCTCGTCGATGGTGATGGGGATGCGTTTCTTCCCGAGGAACCGCGACCCGGTGGGGGTGATGAGGATGTCGTCCTCCAGACGGATGCCGCCAAAGTCCTTGAAGCTCTCGATGGCGTCGTAGTTGAGGAAGTCCGTGTGCATCTTTTCCGCTCTCCACTTGTCGATGAGGGCGGGGATGAAGTAGCAACCCGGTTCGTCGGTGATGACGAAGCCCTCTTGCAAACGTCTTCCCATCCGCAACGAGGCGAGTCCGAACTGGTCGCTGGGACGAATCTCGTCGTCGAAGCCCACATAGCACTGACCCAAGTTCTCCATGTCATGCACGTCCAGCCCCATCATGTGACCCAGTCCGTGGGGGAGGAACAGGGCGTGAGCCCCGGCTGCCACGGCATCGTCCACGTTGCCTTTCATCAGACCCAGGTCTTTCAGTCCTTGCGCCAACACCTTGCAGACGTTGAGGTGAACCTCTTTCCAGGTGGTTCCCGGATGGGCGAAGTCGATGGCGTGGTCGTGACAAGCCAGCACGATGTTGTAGACATCCCGTTGCCGCGGGGTGAACTTGCCGCCCACGGGCACGGTGCGGGTGAAGTCCGAGCAGTAGTTGTTCGCCGTCTCCGCCCCGGCATCGGTCAGCATTAGCCGTCCCGTTTCGAGGAATCCGTCGTGGCAGTGGTTGTGCAGCGTCTCGCCGTGTTGCGACAGGATGGTGGCAAAGGAGACGGTGCTGCCGTAGGAGGAAGCGATTCCGTCCAGCACTCCGGCGATGTACTGCTCCTTCACTCCCGGCTTGCAGAGTTTCATGGCCGTCGTATGCATCTCGTAGCCTATGTCGCACGCCCGTTCAATTTCTTCAATCTCACAGGGCTCTTTGACGGAACGCAACGCCACGACCGCCTTTATGAGTTCAACGGAACTGTTGGCCTGCAGTTGGGCGACCCGGATGCCGGTGAGTTCTTCCAAATAGAGCATGCTGTCGTGGCGGTAGGGTGGGAGGAAGTGTACGGCCCGTTTCTGCTGGATCGCTTTCTCCACAAAACCCTTCAGAGCCGCTGTCGGTGCGCTGTTGGGCACACCCACCGTGGCGGCGAGTTCCTTGATGCTGGGCTGCGGTCCCATCCAGATGATGTCGTCCATCGTCACGTCGTCCCCGAAGAGCCACGACTCCTGACTGTCCACGTCGATGACGCCTGTCAGTCCCGGCTGGTTGATGCCGAAGAAATAGAGGAACGTACTGTCCTGACGAAACTTGTAGGTATTGTCGGGATAATTGCACGGGGCTTCGTTGTTGCCCGGCAAAATGATGATGCCGCCGCCGACCTGCTGGGTCAGCTTGGCGCGTCTGGATGTATAGTCAGCCTTGAACATATCTTATGCTGTTAGATTTTAACCACGCAAAGTTAATGAATTATTCAACACCCAATGGTCTTTTGGAAGAAAAAAGGCCATTGGGCTGCTGTAACTGGAGTGTGACTGGTGTCGTAACCGAACCGTAACCGAATCCAATCCCCAAAGGCTAAGCCGTAAACCCAACCTGCGGGTATCTGTCTCCTCGTTCCGTGGAGGGGATTGGAGCGGTTCTTACGGAACTCTTTAGAACTTCTCGAACGAGGCTTTGGCATCGGACTTCGCCTTCTTCACCACCTTGCCGTTTATCTTCAGGTTGTTGAAGCGGATGTCGTGCGTGAGTCCCGTGATTTGGTTGCCTCCGCCGGCTACATTGTTGAAGGTGCAGTCGCTGAGGTTGATGTTGTAGATGTTGTCGTCCTCGTCCAGTCCGTTGATGAGGACACCGAACTTACTCTTCTCGCAAGTGACGTTGCTGACGTAGACGTTGCGTACGGTAGGCGGGAAGCTGCGGTCGCACTTCTCCTTCCCCTCGTACTGCAGGTTGATGCGCATCACCGCTTCGTTGCACTGGCCCACACGGATGTTGCGCACGTAGATGTTCTCGATGACACCGCCCCGGCATGTACTGGTCTTGATGCGGATGACGCGGTCCAGCTGCGGACTGTCCATCTCGCAGTTCTCCACGTAGAGGTTGCGGTATCCGCCGGAGATCTCGCTGCCAATCACCACGCCTCCATGGCCGTTGGCCATCTTGCAGTTGCGCACCACGATGTTCTCGCTCGGTGTGGCCCAGCGTCGGCCGTCAGCGTTGCGTCCCGATTTGATGGCGATGCAGTCGTCACCCGTGTTGAAGGTGCAGCCCTCTATGAGCACGTTCTTGCACGACTCGGGGTCGCATCCGTCGTTGTTGGGTCCCACGCCGTCGATGGTCACGCCGCGCACAATCAGGTCGTTGCAGAACAGGGGATGAATCACCCAGAAGGGGGAGTCCTTCAGCGTCACGCCCTCGATGAGAGCCGTGTTGCAGCGGAAGAAGTTGATGAGCTGCGGACGCAGTCCGTCCTCGGGTCGCATGATGCGTCGGTCTATCGGCGTGAAGGTCTCGGCGTAACCCAACAGGCGGTCGCGTCCGCCGTCGCCTTGCGACCGCATTCCCGGTTTCCATCCGTGCTCCTTGCGGCCTTTCATGTACCACCAGTGTGTGGGTGAGCCTTGTCCGTCAATCGTTCCCTTGCCGGTGATGGCGATGTTGGTCTCGCCATAGGCGTAGATGAGCGGATGGGCGTTGTAGCAATCCACTCCTTCCCAACGGGTGATGACGGGCGGGAAGTAGTACGACTGGTCCGTGGTGAACTTCAGCGTGGCACCCTCTTCCAAATGGAGGTTGACGTTGCTCTTCAGGGTAATCGGTCCGGTGTAGAAGACACCGGCCGGCACCACCACCGTGCCGCCTCCCGCCTGGGTGCAGGCGAGGATGGCCAGGTCGATGGCCTCGTGGCATAGCTTTGCCGTGTCGCCGGCAACAGCCCCGTATTCGGTAATGTTGAATGTTCGGTCTTGAAATGCGGTTTTTCGGATTGACTGGACAATTTTATTTGCCTGGTCAAAGGCTTCGTCCATCACTTGCTGCGCGTTGGCGGATCCGAACGACGCTAACAAAATTCCTAAGATTACGGTCTTTTTCATTGTTTCAATGTTTGTGTTTTCGAGTTATAGGTTTTCGAGCTTCCGCCTACCGCGTCAGCTTAGCCGCAAAGATAGCGAGGCGTTTCTAAATAAACAAACCTCTTGCGGAAATATTCTTTCTCGCGAAGGCTGGGGGCGGTGTGGATCGGGTCCTTGACGGATTCTTATAATATAATAAGGTATAGAGCGATGGAATTCTA
>CAVFNZ010000145.1:0-4362 GCA_963624095.1 Clostridium sp. CAG:217
AGCGGGGTGGAGACCATCATTGCGCTGGACATCTCCAACTCCATGTTGGCCGAGGACATCACGCCAAGCCGCCTTGAAAAATCGAAGAAGCTTATCTCCCGCATGGTGGACGAGTTTACCAACGACAAGGTGGGACTGATTGTGTTTGCGGGCGACGCTTTTACCCAGTTGCCCATCACCAGTGACTACGTCTCGGCCAAGATGTTCCTTGAGTCCATCTCTCCGTCGCTCATCAGCAGCCAGGGTACCAACATCGGTGGCGCCATTCAGTTGGCTCTGAAAAGTTTCACCCCGCAAGAAGGGGTAGGGCGGGCCATCGTCGTCATAACGGACGGTGAGAATCACGAGGGTGGAGCCCTGGAAGCCGCCAAGGCAGCCGCTGAGAAAGGCGTTCAGGTTTACGTGCTCGGCGTTGGTTCCACGGACGGCTCACCCATCCCTGCGGAAGAGGGAAACAATGAATTCCGGAAGGACAAGGAGGGGAACGTGATTGTTACCCGCTTGAACGAGGAGATGTGTCGCGGCATCGCCCAGGCCGGCAACGGAATCTACATACGGGTGGACAACTCCAACTCCGCGCAGCGCGCCTTGCAGAAAGAGATAGACAAGCTGGCGAAGAACGACGTGGAGAGCATGGTCTACACGGAGTTCGACGAGCAGTTTCAGGTGATTGCCTGGATTGCGCTCATCCTGTTGTTTGTGGAGTTGCTCATCTCCGAGAAGAAGAGTAACCTGGCCGACCTGATGCGCAACGTTAAGTTTTTTCGTAAAGAAGAAGTAGAATGATTATGAGTATGGCAAGAAGTTACATATTGATTGTATGCGCCCTGCTGGCGGGAGGAGGAACGGCCTTCGCCCAAAAGGCTGAACGCGCTTATGTTCGCAGTGGAAACAAACTCTACAAGGACAGCTTGTTTACCAAGGCCGAAGTGGACTACCGCAAGGCGCTGGACGTGAACCCCAAGTCGACGGAAGCCGCCTTTAACCTTGGCAACGCGCTGTTGATGCAGCAGAAAGGGCAGGAGGCTATTGAACAATATACCGCAGCCGCCAATGTGGAGAAGGACAAGTCGAAGTTGGCGCAGATCTATCACAACATGGGAGTCGTGCTGCAGTCGGCCAAGCAATATCCGGCTTGCATCGAAGCCTACAAGAAGTCCTTGCGGAATAACCCCAACGACGACGAGACCCGTTACAACCTGGCTCTGGCACAGAAACTGCTGAAAGACCAACAGCAGAATCAGCAGAACCAGGACAACAAAAAGAACGAGCAGGACAAGAAGGAGGATAAGAATCAGCAAGAACAAAAGCAAAACCAAGATAACAAGGACAAGAAGGAACAGAACCAGAACCAACAGCAACAGCAGCAGAAAAAGGAAAACGAGATGTCGAAAGACAACGCTCAGCAGCTGCTCAACGCTGTGATGCAAGACGAAAAGGACGTGCAGGAGAAGGTGAAGAAGCAGTTGCAGGTAAAGGGTAAGAAATTTGATAAAGATTGGTAATGATGAATAAGATTATGATGAAGCGAACAATATTTCTGATGGTTTGCATCCTTGCGGGATTGAACCTCTATGCGGACGATTTGAAGTTTGAGACTTCCGCTCCGGACGTTGTGGTCGTGGATAACCAGTTCAGGCTCTCGTATAGCGTCAATTCTCAGGATGTCAAGAACTTCAGGGCACCGGACATGTCGCCCTTTGAAGTGTTGATGGGACCGACCCAGTCGTCACAAAGTAGCTACCAGGTCATCAATGGCAGTTACACTTCATCCAAGTCCACCACATTCACGTACATCCTGTTGGCGACAAAAGCCGGAACATTCAATATCCCGGGAGCCACCATTACGGCGGATGGGGAAAAGCTGAAGTCCAACGCGGTGACCGTCAAGGTGCTTCCGGCGGACAAAGCGAACGGCATTGACGACGGACAAAAAGGGGAGGGGCAGGCATCCAAATCCTCGGTCGGCAAGGTCTCGGACAAGGATTTGTTTATCGTGGCGACCGCCAACAAAACCACCGTACACGAGCAAGAGGCCGTGTTGCTGACCTATAAGGTATATACCGTACTCAACCTGACGAGCCTGCAAGGTAAAATGCCGGACTTGAAGGGGTTCCACATCCAGGAAGTGGAGCTGCCCCGTCAGAAGAGTTTCTCTCTTGATCATTACAATGGCCGGAACTATAAGACCGTGGTTTGGAGCCAATACGTATTGTTCCCCCAGCAGTCCGGCAAGCTGGAAGTGCCGTCCATCACCTTTGAGGGCATTGTCAGCCAGCGGGTGCAGTCCGAAGACCCTTTCGAGGCGTTCTTTAATGGAGGCAGCAACTATGTGGACGTGAAAAAGCAGATAAGGACTCCCAAGATAACGCTCAACGTGAAGCCTTTGCCTGCCGGTAAACCTGAAAACTACTCGGGTGCCGTCGGTGAGTTCACGTTAAAATCGTCCATTAACAATACGAAAGTGACGACCAACGATCCCGTCACGCTGAAACTGACCATATCCGGTACGGGCAACATGAAGCTGATAGCCGCTCCCGACGTGGCTTTCCCGAATGACTTCGATACTTATGACCCCAAGGTGGACAATAAATTCAGTCTCACCAAGAACGGGCAAACCGGTAGCAAGGAGATTGAGTACCTGGCCATTCCGCGTCATCCGGGAACCTACAAGATTCCTGCCGTCAAGTTCTCCTATTTCGACTTGAAAACGAAGCAATACAAAACCTTGAAGACCGAAGAGTATACGCTTACGGTGGTGAAAGGCAAGGGAAACGCCGACCAAGTGGTGGCAGACTACACCAACAAGGAAGACCTGAAGATATTGGGTCAGGACATTCGCTTCATCAAGCTGAACAGTGAGGTGAACTACAACAAGAGCCTGTTCTTCGGGTCATTCGGCTATTGGGCTGTCTACGTCGTGGCCCTCTGCCTTTTCCTCATCTTCTTGTATGCTTACGGAAAAAGGACTTCAGCGAACAAGGATACGGCCAAGGTCCGCACGAAAAAGGCGAATAAAGTTGCGATTCGCCGTATGAAACAGGCCAACAAGTTGCTTGCTGAGAAGAAAACCGGGGAGTTCTACGACGAGGTATTGAAAACCCTTTGGGGATATATCAGCGACAAGCTGAGCATGCCTGTTTCACAACTTTCGAAGGACAACATCGAGTCTGAACTGCTGAAACACCGGATTTCGGAAGACCTGGTTCGCGAGTTCCTCAATATCCTCAATGAGTGCGAGTTCGCCCGTTATGCTCCCGGAAGCCAGTCCGACACGATGGACAAAGTGTACACAAATGCCATAGACATCATCAGTAAGATGGAAGGGCAGATAAAGTAACACAAGTATCTACATAAAAAGAAGAATCGAAATATGAAGAAGACAGTATTATTAGGATTTATCCTACTGCAGAATATATGCTTGGGCTTGGCGCAAGAAACTAACTCGACCGCGGAATCCGTTGCGGAGGAACAGACGGTGCCGGTGGAGGCGTTGCCATTGGACGTTCAAGCGGCCGACAGCGCCTACATGAACGGTGATTACAAGTCCGCCATAGCCCTATACGAAGAAGTCGTGGAGAAGGGCGGAGCCTCTGCGGGCATTTACTATAATCTGGGAAACTGTTACTACAAGAATAAACAAGTGGCCAAGTCCATCCTGAATTATGAGCGCGCCCTGAAGATAGACCCGAGCGACAAGGACACGCGTTTCAACCTGGAGCTGGCTCGTAGCAAGGCTATCGACAAAATCTCCCCGGTTAGTGAGATATTTCTGGTTACTTGGTTTAACTGGTTGAAGAATTGCCTGAGCGTCGACGCATGGGCGAAGTTGGCAATCTGTTGCTTCGTCTTGTTTCTCATGACAATAGTCTATATGATATGTAGCCGCAATGCAAGCGCCTTGCTCCGCAAGCTGACGGTTGCCGCGCTGATAGTGACCTTTGTGGGAACGGTTCTTGGCAACGTGTTCGCCAAGTTGCAGAACGATACGCTCCAAAGCCGGAACACGGCCATCGTCATGGAGTCCAGCGTGACGGTGAAAAGTACGCCTAACGAGAGCGGCACGGACCTGTTTGTGTTGCACGAGGGACGTAAAGTCACCATCACGGACGATTCCATGAAACAATGGGTAGAGATTCAGTTGGAAGACGGCAACATCGGTTGGATTCCAAGGTCCGTGTTGGAGGTCATTTAATAGGGTAGTGGTTGACGGCAGATTTGGTAAGCGGTCAACCAGGCTCTTGCCACTTGTAGTGTAAGACCTCACGAAAGGCGCAAAAAACGAATATAGTCTCAATTGCCAACGCAAGTACTTGCATGTGCCAACGTAAGTACTTGCGTTGGTCATCGTAAGTACTTTCA
>CAVFNZ010000146.1:0-4353 GCA_963624095.1 Clostridium sp. CAG:217
AGATTACATGGCTTACATGCTGAAGTATGACACAATGCACGGTCAGTTCGACGGCACAATCGAGGCTAATGTTGAAAAGAGCCAGCTGATTGTTAACGGTAAAGCGATTCGTGTTACAGCAGAGAAGAATCCTGCTGACTTGAAGTGGAACGAGGTTGGCGCAGAGTACGTGGTTGAGTCTACGGGTCTGTTCCTGACAAAGGAGAAATCTCAGGGTCACATCGACGCAGGCGCTAAATATGTTGTAATGTCAGCTCCTTCTAAGGACGATACGCCTATGTTCGTTTGCGGCGTTAACTTGGATGCTTACAAGAAAGGTACTCAGTTCGTTTCCAACGCTTCTTGTACTACAAACTGCTTGGCTCCTATCGCTAAGGTGTTGAACGATAACTTCGGTATCACCGATGGTTTGATGACTACCGTTCACTCTACGACAGCTACTCAGAAGACTGTTGACGGTCCTTCCATGAAGGATTGGAGAGGTGGTCGTGCCGCTTCCGGCAACATCATCCCGTCTTCTACGGGTGCCGCTAAGGCTGTAGGTAAGGTTATCCCGGCTTTGAACGGTAAACTGACCGGTATGTCTATGCGTGTTCCGACTTTGGACGTTTCTGTAGTTGACTTGACCGTTAACTTGGCTAAACCGGCTAAGTATGACGAGATTTGCGCAGCTATGAAGAAGGCTTCTGAAGGCGAGTTGAAAGGTATCCTGGGTTACACGGAAGATGCAGTGGTTTCTTCTGACTTCCTCGGTTGCCCGTTGACTTCTATCTTCGACGCTAAGGCCGGTATCGCTTTGACGGATACTTTCGTGAAGGTGGTTTCTTGGTATGACAACGAGATCGGCTACTCTAACAAGGTGCTCGACCTGATTGCACACATGGCAAAAGTTAACGGATAATCCGTTAATTGTTACGATAAGATTAAGAAGGCTGCCAACTTCGGTTGGCGGCCTTCTTTTTGACCATAAATTCGTCCCGAAAGCATCGCTTCTCATAAATTATTACTTTCTTTGTATGCAGAATTGTAACCATCGAACCGATATGAAATGTGACTTCGTAACGATATTGGGACCCACCGCCTCCGGCAAGACGGCCTTTGCCGCCGCCCTGGCTCGGCAGCTGGACGCTGAAATCATCAGTGCCGACAGCCGGCAGGTGTACCGCGGCATGGATTTGGGCACGGGCAAGGACTTGGCGGACTACGACGTGGAGGGACACCACATCCCATACCATCTTATCGACATCGCTGACGCGGGTTACAAGTACAACGTCTTCGAGTATCAACGGGATTTCCTGCGGGCCTACAACGACATCCGTGAACGGGGGAAAACACCCATTCTCTGTGGCGGAACGGGACTCTACATCGAGTCTGTGCTCAAGGGATACCGGCTGTTGCCTGTCCCCGAGAACCCCGACCTGCGCAAGGCGTTGGAAGGCAAGTCGCTCGATGAGCTGACGCGCATCCTCGGCACTTACAAGAAACTACACAACACCACCGACGTGGACTCCGCCAAGCGGGCCATCCGCGCCATAGAGATAGAGGAGTGCTACGCTAAGGTACCCGTCACGGAGCGCGAGTTCCCGCAGTTCCGCAGCGTGGTGATAGGCATTGACATCGACCGCCAGTTGCGGCGCGAGAAGATAAGCCGCCGACTCCGCCAACGTCTCGACGAGGGCATGATTGACGAGGTGAAAGGCTTGCTCGACCGAGGCATTGCGGCCGAGGACCTGATTTATTATGGATTGGAATACAAATATCTGACCCTCTATCTGACGGGGCGGATGAGTTACGATGAGATGTATGGAGGACTGGAAACCGCCATCCACCAGTTCGCCAAGCGGCAGATGACGTGGTTCCGTGGCATGGAAAGACGCGGAACGACCATCCACTGGATGGACGTCACGTTGCCCATGGAGCAGAAGATAGCCTTCGTGCAGGGTTTGCTGAGT
Source organism: Clostridium sp. CAG:217 (assembly GCA_963624095.1). GTDB lineage: Bacteria > Bacteroidota > Bacteroidia > Bacteroidales > Bacteroidaceae > Phocaeicola_A. Next base: position 1,953 of record CAVFNZ010000146.1, read on the forward strand.
GAAGAAGAACAAGAGAAATATATGTAGTAAACTAAAAAAAGAGAGTCTATGGCAATAGAAGAGAATCGTTGGGGAATCATATACAATCCGAAAGCCGGAACGCGCAAGGTGCAGAAGCGTTGGCTCAAAATCCGCGAATACCTGGAGGAGCGCGGGGTGGCCTTCGACTACCTCCAGTCGGAGAGTTTCAAGAGCGTGGAACGGCTCTCGTGCATGTTGGCCAACAATGGCTACCGAACCATCGTGATTGTGGGCGGTGACGGTGCGCTGAACGATGCCATCAACGGCATCATGCATTCGTCCGTTCCCGACAAACGTACCATCTCGCTGGGTATTATCCCCAACGGAATAGGCAACAACTACGCCTCTTATTGGGGAATTTCGTTCGACGATTACAAAAAAGCCATCGACAACGTCATCAACCACCGTACACGCAAGGTGGACGTGGGTGTTTGCAGCTTCTTCGACGGTGAAAAACATGTGTCCCGTTACTTCCTCAATGCGGTACACATCGGCTTGGGCAGTAGGGTGGTGCACATCTCCGACGGTACGTTCCGCTTTTGGGGTACGCGCGCCATCTCGTTCTACGCTTCGATGTTCCTGCTGCTTTTCGAACGTAAGCTCTATCGCATGCACCTGCGCATCAACGACGAGCACATCCGCGGCCGCATCATGACGGTCTGCATCGGCAACGCCCGCGGATTCGGCCTCACGCCCAATGGCGTGCCCTACAATGGCTGGCTGGATGTCTCCGTCATCTACCGTCCCGAATTGATGCAAATGCTTTCCGGGCTGTGGATGTTACTGCGCGGCCGCATCCTCAACCACAAGATGCTGAAACCGTACCGTACGAAACGGGTACTCATCCTGCGCGCCCGCAGTGCCCAGGTGTGTCTCGACGGGCGCATCCTGCCGAAGAACTATCCCTTGGAGGTGACGGTGGAGCACGAGGCGATAAACTTCATCATTCCCCAATAAGCTTTGCACTCCTCTCGTATTGACCCGCTGCACTACGGCAGGACTTTTTCGCCTGTGGCTGTCAATCGGTACTGCTCAACGTAAAGTGTCTGCTGTTTCAGTTAATGGAGAGAAAAGGCGCCTGGTGGAATCAGGAAAAGTCACCCTAAAAACAGACAGGAGGTAAACACGCCGCAAGGCGATGTTTACCTCCTGTCAAGTTTCTATACCTATTATTATATAGGCGCGGAATTATTTCAGAAGCTCTTCCAGCTTGGTTGCGATGTCTTCACCTCTCAGGTCTCTTGCGATGATAACGCCGTCCTGACCAATCAAAACAGTCGCGGGGATTGCGTTGACACCATACAGCTTGGAGCCTTCGCACTCCCAACCTTTCAGGTCGGACATCTGCGGCCATGTGATGCCGAGAGTCTTGATGGCGTCTTTCCAAGCGTCCGCTTTGCTGTCCAAAGAAACACCCACGACACCGAAACCTTTGGCTTTGTACTTGTTGTAAGCGGCAACGACGCTGGGCATCTCGGCACGGCAAGGTCCGCACCAGCTTGCCCAGAAGTCAACCAACGTAACCTTGTTCTTGCTGATGAAATCAGAAAGCTTCACTGTCTTTTCCTCGGGAGTCTGCATTTCGAAGTCGGTGAACGTCTGACCAACGGCGGTTTTCTTCTTGACCTCAATCTGCTCCTTGATTCTGACTACATTGTCTCTTTTCTGGAAAGCCTCGGGCATAGCGGCGATCATGCTCTCCTGATCCGCTGCATCCCATTGGTAGTAGTTGCGGAGGAAGATGGAAAGACCGGCTTCGGTAGCGATGTTTTCCTTTGCCGTGTTCTTGGCAATCTCCTCGCACTCGCTTTGCAGAGCTTCCATCTCTTTTGATTTGGCCTCTTTAGCCTCCTCGGTGAGCGTGGTGTCCATCATGGACTTCCAGATTTCAGACATCTGGCCGTACTTCTCACTGATGGCGGCGGTGTATTGCTGGTAGATATCGTTGTTTACGGTACCCGAAACCTTGCTCTCTTCTTTTTTATCCTTGTTCAGGTCAACCTTGATGTTTCCTTTCTCCAAGAAGAGGCTGATGCCATCGGGACGACCTTCGTTCTTAAAGACAATGTAGAGAGACTGGATTGTGTCCGTCGTTCCTTTGAAGGTGAACTTGCCACCGGCTACGACTGTCGAGTCGAGAGTCTTCATTTGTCTGCCGTTCGCCTCTTGCAAATAGATGGTGTCGCCATCGTTCAGTCCTGTGACCGTACCGTCAATCTTGTAAGAGTTGCTCGGCTGACAGGCGGTCAGGAGCGCAGCACTTGCAGCGATTGTGTAAATAAACTTTTTCATATAACTTAATGATTTAGTAAATAATGGGCGAAATTAGGTATATTATTCCAATGAAACACCGATTGGGGTAAATCCTAACATATTTTAT
>CAVFNZ010000147.1:0-4289 GCA_963624095.1 Clostridium sp. CAG:217
GATACCATTGTCTTATGGTGTCCTCGATATTGACCTCCTCGTTGTAGGCGGGGAGTACAAAATAGATTTTACTCATAATTTATTATAGCTTTGTTGTTGGTTTGAACGTTATGTACTTGTTGAACAAGAACTGAAAGGATACCACCAGGACGATGGAGAGCAGTTTTGAGACAATCTTGTGCATCTCCATCTTGTCAATACAGCACCAAAGTATCAAATTACTGAGCAACATGCCGCACAAACCGACGGCAAGAAAGATGGAGAAACGCTGCTTGGTCTTGTCCTTGACCCTGAAGTTGTAGTTGCGGTTAAGCGTAAAGCTGGTGGTTATGCCAGCAATGACAGACAGGGAGTTGGAAAAGACGTAATGCCATCCGAAGACGGAAACGAACAATGTGTAGAGCAAGAAATCCAATCCAGAGGAGCAGCACCCAATAATGCCATACAGAATTAGATTACGTGACTTGCTGTATAACTTACGAATAATAGAACTGATAGACATAAGCCACAAGAAAAAATCTCCTGCAGCCACCCTCACAAGAGTATCGTAAAAACAATAGGTTTTTAAGTTGGGCAATATACAAAAAGCGTGGGTTGCTGTACCGTCACCCGTCCCACGTATCGAGGCCTTCGCATTGCCCATCACGGTTGAACGAGCAACGCAGAAGCCCACGCCGATATGTATATCGAACCTGGGTATGGCTCCCTTCGGGAAGGCATGGCCTAGGCGTCGATGAATATACACATCCACAAGGCATCTACTGTTGCCTCGCTCTTGACCGTGATTGAAAGTTGCGAAGTTCCGATACGTCAAGAACAGAGCGTTAAGTAAACGCTTTCCAATATATGTCATCCCACCCTTTGGACTTCTGCTGTTGCGTCAACCATCAGACAGGACACTGCAAAGATATAATTTTTCTTCAAATGAGTGAAGGGGAATTAGACAAAATGCTCCAAATAGTACGTTTTGTATGCATTTTATCACTAACGGCATTCCCTAACGTGGCCATGTCAGACGGCCTTCTCGTATGACCCGCACAGCCAACTATATTCAAGTGTCAACAAGGCTATATTCAAGTATTGATGAAGCCACCTTACTTGTCCCCGAATGGAACGTCCGCTTCAGCGGCGATGGAGGGGCTTTCTTCAGGTAGGGCGTAACGGTGTATCTTGTGGTTCTCGATGAAGATATGGTTAAGGGTGAAAACCAGCGACTGGAGCGTTTGCTCCCTGACTTTAGGCGTCAGCTGACACTCCCATACGGTGACGCAGTGCCAACCCATGCGGGCCAACTGTTGTTGTTCTTCCTTGTCCCGTTCCTTGTTGCGCCCTATCTTCGCCTGCCAGAATTCCGTCCTTGTTCGGGGCATGACGTAATGGCCGCAACCCTCGTGTCCGTGCCAGAAACAGCCGTTCACGAAGATGACCGTTCTGTATTTACGCAGCACGATGTCCGGTTTCCCCGGCAACCGCGGATGGTTCAGCCTGTAACGGAATCCGTGAGCGAAGAGGTATTTGCGCACTGTCAGTTCGGGCTTCGTACCCTTACCCGGGATGGAAGCCATACACCGATGCCGCTGTTCCTTGCTCATCTTGTCCATGCTCTGAACTCCTTTTTTATCATAATCTGACAATCGTCCGTTTCTTACTTCGAGAACAGAAACTTGGGCTTCGTTTCAATCCATTCTCTCAAGGGAACAGCGTACCGTTCCGCAATACCTTCGCACTGCGTGAGCCAACCCTCATACAGGTTGCCGCACTTTAGGATGTCGTTATTATACTCTTCTATCATGGCATACAATTCCTTTGTGGGACGCGAAAGCATCTCTTTTATGGTATCGGAGTATTCCACTATCATGTTGAACACTTGCGCAACCGGGCGTGGGAGTTTTTTCCCGTTCACATGCGTGATGGAGCCTCCCGCAGAATAGAGGTCGCGTACGTTGGGAACGACTACCTGGTTACACGAGCAAAGCCATAGTGTCGTGTTGTTGTATTTCGTGTGACTGGGTGCCGGGTTCAACGCTTCGGGGAACAGTATCATGCACTGCGCCTTCAATTCGCGTTTCCTCTCCGTCTCAAGTGAATTCCAAATTACGATATTGAAAGAATGCGCTTTATCCACGTTGTCCGCCGTTATCCACCAGGGCATTTCCTTGCGCTTCGCCTTTTCCGCCTTCTCCCGGTAAAACTTTCTGGCCAATGCGATATTGTCCGCTGACGTACGGAACTCTTCATACGTGGTTCCCATCTTGGCAAAGATTGTTTCCTCCTTGTTTAGCTGCATGTTTATCAGATATCGGGGTGAATGGGTGACGGCGATGTCATACAGAACGTCCTGATACGGTCGGCACTTGAATCGGGGAATCTCTCCGCCCAATTTGCCAAACAACATGTAGATGTCCTCCACGTTCTCAACCCTTGTGGTCTCCACGATGCTGCTACCCGTTGATGTCCAATGGTCTTCTTTCGTGGACTTAACCTCCACTCCATAGTATTGTTCCGCAATGATGTCAGGAAACCGTTGTCCCGATACGAGTTTCACTTCCGCCGCATCGAAGGGAGAGTTCTGACAAGCCATTCGGATTTTCTCCAAAGCGCAGGTCTCCAACGTTGAGGCTGTAAGACTTCTGTAGAACAAAGGTCTTTCAAAGGCTTCACGGTTGAGTATCTCCTCCGCCCGTCCCATCAAATCGGTGAACTCTTTGTGGACAAGAGCCGTGTCCCGTTTCCGTATAGCGATGATGTTTTGCGCGTCGTCCATAGTCATCCAAAATATAACGGCCAAACTTCTTGAATCCTCCGTCCTATGTTGTAGGCCAACATGGGCGGGACCGCATTGCCTATCACCTTGTAAGCCCCGGATGGGCTAACGGCATATTTGCCGCTATTCCCCTTATAGAACACGAACGGATAATCGGGAGGAAAGGTTTGTATCAAGGCGCATTCGCGCGGTGTCAGCCGGCGTTCCTCCAATCCCTTGTTGAGTTCCTCCCGGTTCTTTCCTCCATGTTCCCGTGACAAACGACGATATTCGATATTGCCGTGATGCTCCGAACGGATGGTCGGCCCTTGCCCGTCATAGTCTATTTCCGTTTGACCTTGTCCGTGCGCCAGGTATTTCGCTTTCGAAAAGGTCATTTGAGCCAAATCCGCTGAATATTCCGGTTCAGGAAGCCCTTGGAACACGTCCCGACAGGTAACGGGATGTGGCAACAGACTGTCGTGGCAGTTGTAGTTATGGGTAGGCAGTGGATATGGGTTGAATTCAGGAGGGACTTCCCCTTTCTCCAGTGCCTTTATTGCTCCGGGTGTCAGCGCGGACCTTTTGATACCAATGAATATTACGCGTTCACGGGTTTCAGGAACTCCGAAGTTGGCTGCGTGGAGCACTTGGGGGTCAAGCACGATATAGTCGTTGCCGTTGGCGGATGAGAAGTCTCGCTGAATGATATCCTTCACGTGACCCAGACTGACAAGACCCTTCACGTTCTCGGCAATGAACATTTTCGGTTGAACGATGTCTATCACTTGCTTCATCCACATATACAGTTTGCCGCGAGTCTCCTCCATGGGTTTATCATCAGTCCGTTTCTCTCCGTCGTGCGTCACCGTGGACTCGAAGCCTCTCCGCTTTCCTGCCACACTGAAGTCTTGGCACGGAAATCCTCCGGTCACAATGTCCACGTCATGGGGAAACACGCCGTGTCCTTCTCGCTGGAGTTTTACGAGATTGACGACACTGTCCAAGTGGTAAATGTCGGGATTGACATTGAAGCGCGACATATATCGTAGCCACGTGAGCTTGGCCTCTTCCAAGATGTCGCAAGCGAATACGGTACGGAAGACGTTCCGCCTCAGCATCACCCATTCCTCGTTTACGTTGTGTTCTACACACCCTGCGTTCGGTATGGATTTCCGATGGCAGACGAACCCTCCTTCCAGGCCAAGATCCATTCCTCCGCATCCGGAAAAGAGCGACAGAACCCTCAGCGTGCCAGTTTCTTTCCGCTCCGCATTCCCGTTGTTGAAGAACAGGTCGAACTGCGGCTCCGCCAGCACGTCGGAATATTCCTGCTTCGCCGCATAAGGTTTACACGTGTGTTTCTTTTCCCTATTTTCGTTCATTTGGTAATGTTGTTTCTTCGTTGAGAGGCAAAGGTACAACAATCTTTCTTATTCCCGTCAATCCGCTTTCGCTTTTGGCTATTCTTCCCCTTTTCTTCACCTTTTTCAGAAAACACTTGCTTGGGTACAACTGTTTATGGAGCAACAGCCCACCACATATA
>CAVFNZ010000148.1:0-4223 GCA_963624095.1 Clostridium sp. CAG:217
CCTTATACCTTATTATATATAGGGAATTATATACGGTGAAACCCGAAAAGTCCATCGGTTTCAGCAGGGGTCCGAAAGGGATAGACCTGTTCTTGCCAACTCCGTCATGTCTGCGAACCAAAAAAACAAAGGTTGACAAGAAATTTAGTTATATAACCGGAAAACTGACAAGTGAATTCAGGATATGACACGACATTATAGGCATGAGCCCGAGACATTATAGGCAAGTCCCCGAGACATTATAGGCATGGGCCTATGACATTATAGGCATTGAAAAGTAGGATGCGACCCGGGGTTTGGGTGGTGGAGGTGAACGAAACGCTTGCCGCTCGCCACCTTGATTTATCGGGTGAGCCCTGATTTATCGGGTGAGCCCTCTGAATCTACAGGATTTCCGTTTACTAAAAAAGCAGCCCCGAATGCGGAACTGCTTTTAGTGGAGCCGAAACCCGGACTCGAACCGGGGACCTATTCATTACGAATGAATTGCTCTACCAACTGAGCCATTTCGGCCTTTTATCCATTCTTATCACAACCTGACAACCGACCGGGCTTTATGAAGCACCGTCTCTTATCGTTTTGCGGATGCAAAGATACTACAATTTGCGTAAACCGAAAGCTTTTGTGAGAAAAAATGTTTGGTAAAATGAAAAATTCCCCATTGGGTGCTCTGTGACAGCGACATCCAATGGGGAATAAACTATAGGAATACCTTGATGAAGGTGCTCTGTTACTTCAGAAACTCGTCCACTTTGGCAGCGGTGTCTCTACCGGCGGCAATGGCACGCACTACCAAACTGGCTCCCGACGCGGCGTCTCCGGTGACGAACACGTTCTTGGGGAACTCCGGTTGCTGAGGTTTGAGGAATCCCATGGCGAGCAACACCATGTCCGCCTCGATGATTTCCGTCTTGCCTGTCAACTTCATCTGCGGGCGGCCGCCGTCGGCTGCCGGTATCCATTCAACCTCTTCCACTTCCACTCCGGTCACCTTGCCGTTCTTGCCGATGAATTTGTTGGAAGAGAGGTTCCAACGACGCGTACATCCCTCTTCGTGGCTGGAGGTGGTCTTCAGCACTACGGGCCATTGGGGCCAGGGTGTCGCGGGGTTATGGCCTACAGGCGGTTGGGGCATAATCTCTATCTGGGTGACACTGACGGCTCCCTGACGATGGCTCGTGCCGATGCAGTCGCTACCCGTGTCGCCGCCACCGATGACCAGCACCTTCTTTCCCTTGGCATTGACAAGTTCCTCCTTCTTGAAGGTCATGCCGGCCAATATGCGGTTTTGCTGCGAGAGCATCTCCAGGGCGAAGTGGATGCCTTTGAGGTCGCGCCCCGGTATGCTCAGGTCGCGCGCCTGTGGCGTGCCGGTGCTGATGACATAGGCATCGTAGCCGGCAGGAAGTTGGTTGACATCCACTTCCGTATTGAGCTGGAACTCGATGCCGCTGCGTTGCATCACGTCCACGCGGCGGTCGATAATCTTCTTGTTGAGCTTGAAGTTAGGAATGCCGTAACGCAACAGTCCGCCTGCGGCTTCGTTCTTGTCGAAGATGGTTACCGTGTAGCCCCGCTTGTTCAACTGCACGGCCGTGCTCAAACCCGCAGGGCCTGCACCGATGACGGCCACTTTCTTGCCGTTGCGTGCGGGGGTGTCTATCTTGACGAATCCTTCACGGAAAGCGGCCTCGATGATGGCGGCCTCGTTCTCGCGGATGGTGACGGGTGAGTCGCAGCTGAGCTTCAGCACGCAACTCTTCTCGCACAGCGCCGGACAGATGCGGCCGGTGAACTCAGGAAAGTCGTTGGTAGCTATCAGCAGTTTGTAAGCCTCTTCCCATTTTCCTTTGTAGAGAGCGTCTTGCCACTCGCATTGTTTGTTGTGGAGAGGACAAGCCCAGTGGCAGAAGGGTACGCCACAGTCCATGCAGCGTGATGCCTGTAATTTCCGTTCGCTGGAGTTGAGCGTCTGTTCCACCTCACCGAAGTCGGCGATACGGTCGTGTATCGGTCTGTATCCGGCCTCTTGGCGTGGAACCGTTAGAAAAGCTTTGGGATTTCCCATTGTATCGTAAGTTTTGACTGTTTCACAAATAAATTAATAATCACGTTGCATGTCGGCAATCTTCTGCTGGAGCTTGCGGATCTGCTCTTCCTGAAGCACGCGCTTGTACTCGATAGGCACGACTTGGATGAATTGGTCCACATAGTGGTTCCAGTCATCGAGCATCGTACGCGCCAACTTGGACCCCGTGTAGAGGTAGTGCTGGCGTATCAGTTCGTGCAGTTCCTTTCGGTAACTTGCCTCTTCCACGAGACTCAGCTCCACCATCTCCATGTTGCAGAAGTAGTCGAAGTTATGGTTCTTGTCCCACACGTAGGCTACACCGCCCGACATACCGGCGGCGAAGTTACGGCCGGTCTCGCCCAGTACGACCACGCGTCCGCCCGTCATGTACTCGCAGCAGTGGTCGCCCGCTCCCTCGATGACGGCGATGGCTCCCGAGTTACGAACGCCAAAGCGTTCGCCTACACGCCCGTTGATGTAAATCTCGCCGCTGGTGGCACCATATAATAAGGTGTTGCCCGCGATGGTGTTGTTTTCCGCTTCGAAGTTGCTGCGCACGGGAGGCAACACGGCGATGCGTCCGCCCGAAAGGCCCTTGCCCAGATAGTCGTTGGCTTCGCCTTCGAGCTTGAAGTTGACCCCACTGGTGAGGAACGCACCGAAGCTCTGGCCGGCTGAACCTTTGAACTTGATGTTCAGTGTCTGGTCGGGCAAGCCCTTTTGTCCGTGCCGTTGGGCGATTACGCCGGAGAGCATGGCACCTACCGAACGGTCTGTATTGGCGATGGTGTACTCCAGCGAAACCTCTTTCTCGTTCTCGATAGCCTCCTGGGCGGCCTTTATGATCTGTACGTCCTTCACGTTGTCGATGTCGTGAATCTGTTCGGTCACCTGATGGATGGCCGCGTCGTTGTTGACGCGGTGGAGCATGTGGCTGAAGTCGAGCAGCGACGCCTTCGTGTCGGCTTTCATCGGCTTCACCTCCAACAGGTCGGTGCGTCCAACGACGTCATCCAGTTTGGTGAATCCCATCTCGGCGAGGTATTCGCGAACCTCCGTCGCCAGGAAAGTGAAGTAGTTGACAAGGTACTCGTAGTGGCCTCTGAACCGTTCCCTCAACGCAGGGTCTTGCGTGGCGACACCCACGGGGCAGGTGTTCGTGTGACACTTGCGCATCATCACGCAACCCAACACAATCAGTGCGGTGGTACCGAAGCCGAACTCCTCGGCACCCAAGAGTGCCATGTTGATGATGTCGCGTCCCGTCTTTATCTGACCGTCCACCTGCAGGCGAACCTGTCCGCGCAGACCGTTGATAACCAAGGTCTGTTGTGTCTCGCTCAATCCTATCTCGGGAGAGATGCCCGCGTAGCGCATGGACGATGCGGGAGATGCTCCCGTTCCGCCCTCCGCTCCGGAGATGACGATGATGTCCGCTTTGGCTTTGGCCACTCCGGCAGCGATGGTTCCCACGCCGCTCTCGGCCACCAGCTTCACGCTGATCTTGGCTTTGGGGTTCACGTTCTTCAAGTCGAAGATGAGCTGCGCCAAGTCCTCGATGGAGTAGATGTCGTGGTGTGGCGGAGGCGAGATGAGTGAGATGCCCGGTATGGAGTGACGGGTCTTGGCAATCACCTGGTCTACCTTGAATCCCGGCAACTGGCCGCCTTCGCCCGGCTTTGCTCCCTGGGCCACCTTGATTTGTATTTCGTCCGCATTGACAAGATATTCGGCGGTGACACCGAATCGTCCTGATGCGATCTGTTTGGTCTTGCTCCGCAAGGAGATGCCGTCGTAGGTGGCGGTGAAACGTTCTGAGTCTTCACCTCCTTCACCCGTGTTGCTGCGTGCGCCAAGTTTGTTCATGGCCAACGCGATGGCCTCGTGAGCCTCCTTGCTGATGGCTCCGAAGGACATGGCTCCCGTGACGAAGTGCTTCACGATGCTTTCCACCGGTTCCACCTGGTCTACAGGGATAGGATTGCGTTTGAACTGCAGGAAGTCGCGCAGGAATATCGGGTCTTCTTTCTCGTCTACCAAACGGGTGAATTCCTTGAACTTCTTGTAGCTGCCCAGACGTGTGGCCAGCTGCAGGGTAGAGATGCTCTCGGGATTCCAAGCGTGCTTGATGCCGTCCTTGCGATAAGCGAAC
>CAVFNZ010000149.1:0-4119 GCA_963624095.1 Clostridium sp. CAG:217
CATCATGAGGGTGCATAAAAGCGCATCGTTGGATTGCATAAAAGCGCATCTTCGGATAAGCATGATAGCGCATTGACTATGAATGAATTTACTTTACACTTATCGGGTTGATTTACTAAGATGCTTCACAAATTAGCCAATCCCTTACTGTAATACTTCACAGCACAGGGAAAATGTTACTGAGACGCTTCCACAGGTAAATCCAACCGCAAAGTCACGCATGATATTCATTTCCGCAAATCACATATAGTGACTATTGACCAAAAGTGGCTCTTCGGCTATAGACGGAGCGATGAATTTCTCGCCAAGGGGAGTTGTTCTATTTGTTGCGCTTTTGGTAGGCTTTGGCCTGGGTGGCTCCCGGGACGGTGTCGGTGCGCTCTTTGGGTGGAGTGGGGTTGGCACCGCTCTTTCTCTTCGTGCGGAAGAGGTCCATCCACCTGTCGAAGTCTTTCTTGAAGATGATGCCGAAACCTTGTGTGGTCAGGGTTGTCTTGGTGAAGTAGCGGTCGTTGGTCTGGTTGTATCCCTTTAGGCTGATTTCTCCTGAGGGAGTGAGCAACCACTGTATGTCGAAGTCACCGATGAAGTTGCTGTTCGCCAAAGGATTGTCGCGGTAGCCGAAGTTGCCGTTTATCAGCAGGCGGTTGTTGAGCAACCGACCCGAAAGCATACCTTCCACCTCCATGTCCGTCCACCCCTTGGTGCCCGTACTGAGGTTGGTGCCGAAATTCCAGTTGTTGCTGTTGATGACGTGTGACAACATGTTGTTCAACTGTCCCGACAGGGTGGTGGAGAGCAACGAACTCATGGCGGAGGATTGCCCGGAACTGTCGTCCGCGGCTTTGGTGGCGTAGTCGTAGGTGTAGAATCTGCCAATGCCGAGCAGGTAGATAATCTGCATCTCCATCTGTTCGTCCGTGCTGATGTAACTGCGTACCATCTCCCGTTCCTCCTCGTTGACGGTCGGGAGCTCCAGGTCGAAAGTGATGTCGGGGTTGAAGATGTGTCCCGTGAGGTTCATCAGACAGTTCACGCGCACGGAGTTCTGGGTGAAGTTCGCCCCGGGAATCAAGTCCGCGAGGGAGGCGGAGTTGACCGTGTAGACAGCTTGCAGGTTTATGTTCCCCTCGTTGGGGTCGCCGCTGAACGTGACCGTGCCTCCGGATTTCAGTTGGAACTCTTTGCGGATGACCTCTTGCAGACTCAGCTTGTAGCTCCCGTAGTCCAGCGTGTAGGTGCCATACATCTTGAAGTCCCCCTTGTTGTAGTAGTTGGCGCGCAGAGCCCCGTTGCCCCGGGTGGAGACGATGTCGCCGGACAGCGGGTCCATCATCACCCGGATGTTGGCCTGTGGCGTGACGTCTACCTGCAGGTTGAACCGAACGTCCATGGGTGTGTCGTCTTCCTCTTTGCCTTGGGTGTCGGGTCGGTAGCTATACTTTTGTACACCCGTCTCACGCTTGGGCGTGCGGTCCACAAAGGTGATGAACTCATTGTCCGTGACCTCTTCGGGAGAGCTTGCGTTGTAGGTGAAGACGGTATGGTCGTCCGTCCGCAGGTTCATGTCGATGTCCAGACGTTCTTTGTTTCCGCTCAGGGTGGTCAGTCCGGTGCCGTAGACCGTACCATAGAAAGTGGCGTCGTTGCTCTTCTTCCCGTCGTAGATGCGCGTTCGGTCCGTCTCTATGCGAAATTCGTAGGACATCTCACCGCCCAGGTGGTCGTGGTTGAGGTGTCCGTTGAGCAGGCCGCTGTGATTCTCGCTGTCGTAGAAACGGATGTTGTTGAACAGCATCTGGTTGTAGCGCAGCTTGATGCTGTCGTCCCGCAGATAATAGGTGTTGCCCAGGATGCCCACTTTCAGCGAGGCGTTGGCCTCCGCGTCTCCTATCAGGTTGAGGTCGCTAAAGGGACCGTAGAGACGAATCGTTCCGGTGGTGCGCCCGCTCACCTGCTCGAAGATGTTGCGCGTATAGCGGTTCAGAAAATACAAATTGGTCTTGTCCGCCACGATGCGCAGGTCGAGCGAGTCGTTGATGGGGGTGACGAAACCCTTGACCGTGGTGTGCGACAGCTCGCCTTCGTGTATGTCGGCATCCAACAGGATTCCCTTCTCCTTGTCCCACCGGCCGGAGATGTGCATGTCGCCCATCAGCCCGTCGTTGAACTTGAACTGCTCCACAAGCAGGTGCGTCCGCAGGTCCGGTTCGTCAAACAGGTTGCTGACATATGCCTTTCCGCTCGCCAACCCCTTGAAGTCGACCGGATGGAACTGTAGGATGTCAAACACGTATTCCAGTTTGATTTTGTTCAGGTCTATCGTCAGTGAATCTTCCTTGCTGTCCGTGATGCGCCCGTTTATCTTCAGGTGCTGGTCGTTGTGGTCGAAGAGGAAGTCGTTCACCGCCACCTTCCCCTTCTCCGCCTCTATGGACGAGGCGTGCAGGTTCCAAACGGTATCGTTCAGAATCACCGTCCCGGGATCTATCCTTATGTCGGCGACCAGTTCGTGATTCTTCTCGTCTTTCAGCCTGAAGCGTGTGATGGCCGACACCTCTCCGCTATAGGTCACGTCCGTGTTGTTGCCCCACAGGAAGGAGGTCTTCAGCCGGTCGTCCTTGGCTTGCGCGTTCACGGCCAGGTTGACGATAGACTCCTTCATCATGTGCTTGGAGGCGCGCAGGTGACACTCCGCCTCTTCCGAAGGGTTTTCGCACAGCAGCATGCCGGACTCGTAGCGCGAGTCGCCGTAGCTGAAATCGGGGAAACACCCTTCTATGCGGAACTTCCCGGCAGGTTCGTCAATGTATCCGTTCAGCGTGGAGGCGGTATATAGGTTGACCGGTATCAGAAACAGTTTGGAGAGCATGTCGCTGTTCATAAAGACGAAGTTGAACCGAAAGCGGTTGTCGTGCCGCCGCTTTTTCTTTCCCTGGTCATTATAGGCGGTGATCGAAGGCAGATAGCTGTGCAGGATGTTGTTGACGCTGACGGGTAGGGTGGCGAAGTTGATGTCCCCCTCGATGTCGCCCGTCATGAAGTCCGACTGGATGCGTATCCGCTTCGTCTCATTCTCCTTCGTGGCACTGATGTGTAGGCTGTCCATGTAGTAATAGTCCGTGGGAGCAATCAGGAGCAGTTTGTTCAGGTCGATACTACCCTCCAGATTGTCCAGCGTGTTGCCCGTGAACTTCATCGTCAGGGTCATCGAGAGGTTGGTGTTTTCGTGTTTGTCCGTCAGGTGAAGGTCATTGGGGCGGAACTCCTCCAACTTGGCCGTCAGGTTGTACGAAGGTATCTTCTGTGCCGTGTTGAAACTGCCGTTGACAGTCAGTTTCCCGTTGGGGTCGTCTATCGTCAACAGCCCGTCGTAACCGCCCTTTTGGGTCACTCCGTCCAGATGGATGTCATGGTAAGTGTAGCCTTTGTAGGTGAACTCCGAGACAACGCCCTTGAGAAAGCAGGCGGGGTATTTGTCGTCGGTTACCTTTCCCCTGATGTCCATGTTCAGCGAGATGTCGCCAAACTCCTCCTCGCCCAGCAGAGTCCCCAGTTGGAACTCCTGTGCGTTGAGCACGCCCGAATAGGTGATACGCTCCTCTTTCCCGTTGATGAGCAGACGGCTCTCCAGCTTTCCTGCCGCCGTGTGGATGACGGCATGGGTGGACAGGTTGTTCAGTGGCCCGCTGGTATGCAGTTGGATGGATGAGTTGCCCAATCTGGAAACAACGGGAGGCACATCGCCCTCGTCGCCCGTGAGGTTGCGGTAGAGAAACAAAGCCCCCGTGGAGGTGAAGCGGATGTCTGCTTGCAGATTCTCCACGGTCAACAACGAGTCCGTGAAGAGGTTCTCCACCTGTCCGTGGGCCTTCAGCGACACGTCTTTGTTGTTCGAGTGAATCTCCAACCCTTCCAGGGTCAAGTGGCCGAGCGAACCGGAGAGCTGGCCGTGCAGACGGAGCTTGTCGCGGAACGACGAGAGGGCGGGTACGAACATGGAAATGTCGCGCGGCGTGACAAACGAAGGCGAGACGCCGCCTTTGAACCGCAACGTCCGCTCCCAGTCCGGCGCGTCCCATTGATAGGTCGCCAAGAGCGTATCCAGTTGTATGGAGG
>CAVFNZ010000150.1:0-3923 GCA_963624095.1 Clostridium sp. CAG:217
ATTACTACCGTTAACCAGTCGTTAACTCGCCGTTAACTAAATCCGTTCGTTTCGGGGAGGCGGTCTGACGACGTACGGCCATGCACCCTCATCCCGTACAACCATAGCACCTCATCCTGTACGTTCACTACCCCTCATCCCGTACGGGATTAAAGTGTCATCCCGTACAGCTATACGGGCTCACGAAACAGGGCAAGAAAGTACGTCCGAACCCTATGGAACGAGGTACGTCCGGCTGTTGTCAGCACGCCTCGCCGATTCGGCTTTTGTATTCGATGGAATAGAGTTGGAAGAAGTCGTACTCCAGTATCTGTGAGATGCGCATGAGCATCTCCGTGTCGATGCAGTCCTTCTTGAAGACCTTGTACAGATTCTGGCGACTACATGGTATCTGGGACGATAGCCAGACTACCGTCCGTCCCTTTTCATTAAGCTTCGCGTGAATAAGTTGTCCAATTGATATCATAAAGTTCCTTTGATGTCGCATTGTTTACAAAGGAATTAAATAATGTAAACATACTAAAGCACGGAGCGTCTCCGTTATGTTTACATGTAAACGCATCAATGACATAACGGATGCAAGACAAGGCCACGGAACGTACAATTCAAGAAAAAGCATTACCTTTGCATCCGCAAGTACTCGTCGAATATGAAAATGCCCGTTCACGAAATAGAGAAAACATTGGCGCAGCTGTTTTGGTCGGAGAGCCAACAGGACGTGGTATTGGCCGCAGACAACGATGCGGCATTCAATATCAATCTGGGGAAGTTGTTTGTGGGGACACTTCTCTACCGTGATGGAATATGGCACTTCAGTTACAGCAAAGACTTCAAGTCCCAGAGTCGCATCCTGCCGTTAGCGAATTTCCCGTCCAAAGACAAAGAGTATTCCAGCCGGGAGCTGTGGCCGTTTTTCACCTCACGCATACCGAGCAACGCTCAGCTTCAGATAGAGAAAGACAAGCCACAGGAAAACATTGTGACGCTACTGCAAAAGTTCGGACGCCGGACAGTGGCGAATCCCTATGAGTTAAGCCCGGTATTGTAGTACTTAAACAATGCCAATCCGGTGCTCTCCTGACCGGGCAGACATGGGTGACACGCACGCAGTCAGCTACTCTTGATGTCTCAGGCGCGACGACAATCGAAGCCGCCTTAACAGGAGGGCGAAGCGGCCATCAGGAAATCACCTTGTTGGCACCGGAGGTAATCTTCAGCGACTCGGGGTGTTGCTTGACGAAGCTCTCGATGTGGCGGATGCGCTTCTGCTCCAGTATCTCGTTGACGGCGATGAGGATGCCGGTCTCCTCCACGTCGCCGAAGCCGTAGTTGATGGCGGTGCCGAACATGCGCATCGTGGGCGACAGGCCCATATAGGCGTTCACTAACGGCGGGATGTTGAAGCCGAGCTTGCGCACCTCGCGGTTCAGTATCTTGTAGTCCTCCTTGAAGGAGTCTTCGTTGAAAATGCCGGCCAGCTCGTCGGGGTCGGTCTCTATGGTGAGGGGCTTCATCGGGGTGATGAGGTTGTCCTTGTCGCCGAAGTGCTTGTTGAGGAAGTAGAGAATCATGTCGCGTCCGCGGCGGTTGAACGACGGGTACATGGTCATCTTGCCGAAGAAGTACTTCACCGTGGGCATCACCACGGTGAGGGCTCCCAGTCCGTCCCACAGGTTGTCGAGGGCGAAGAGGCTCTTGGAGTCGGCCCGCGTGCTCTGGTACTCCAGCGTCACGAACGAGCGTCCCAGCTCGATGGTGGTGGGCAGATATTCGCGGAGGAACTTCTCCGAGAAGTTGAACATGTGGGCCGTGGCCAGCATGGGGCGACCCTCCGCGTCCATGCGCACGTCCGTGCCCAACAGGTAGCGGTATCCGCCGATGATCTCCTCCGCCTCGGGGTTCCACACGATGAGCTGCTTGTAGGGGTTCTCCATGGTGTCGTACTCGTCGAGGTCGAGCGACAGGCCCGTCCCTCCGCCGGCGGCCCGGAAGGCTATCTCGCGCAGGCGGCCTATCTCGCGCACCACGTTGGGCGAGTCCTGGTAGGTGACAATGTAAATTTCGTTGTGACTCTTATTGGTGAGCCGCAGGCGCTTGTCGTCCGTCAGTTCCGACTTCAGTACCTCCCTGCTAACCGGTGCAATAATCTCTTCTATCATGATCTCTACAGCTTGTATACTATTTCTTTCACATAGTCCGCCCACTCAGCCGGCGTCTTCGACTTGTCGAAGGTCTGCCAGGGAATGGGTTTCCCTATGGTTACCTTAAATGTCTTGTGTCTGTTCTTCAGCATCTCGTCGGCCAGGTAGAGCATGGCGATGTTGAACTTGACGCCAAGCGCCTTGCAGATGTTGGCCAGGCGGTAGAAGAAGTCGGAGTTCCGTCCCTCGAAACGGATGGGTACAACCATGCGTTCCGTCTGCACGCTCTTCAGCACGAAGGTCTTCTTCCACTCCAGGTCGCGGATGACGCCCCCGCGGCGGCGCGAGCACAGGCCGGCGGGGAACATGATGATGTGGTTGTCCGACCGGAACGCCTCGTCCACCAGGCGCGACAGGCCGCGGCTCTGGCCGCCCGTCTTGTTCACCGGCACGCAAAGGGGTGCCAGTCCGTGCAGGTTCATCAGCAGGTCGTTGACCAGGTACTTTATCTTTCCGTCGTAGCGCGAGCCGAGGATGTAGCCCAACGAGATGCCGTCCTGTCCGCCCAGCGGATGGTTGCTCACGAAGGTGCAGCGTCCGGTTTCGGGCAGGTTCTCCCGACCTTCCACCTCCAGCGTCACGTCGAGGTACCTCATGCAGTCCGCCAGGAAGTCCACTCCCTCGTGGCCTTTCTCCTGGAGGAGGAACGCGTTCAGCTCGTCCTGGTGCAATATCTTTTTGAGGTAGGACACCGCGAAGCGGGGCACGTATTTCATCCTGTCCCCCACCTTTGAGCGTAGTATCCGCTCCACGTCCAGCAAAAAGATTTGGTCATCAGCCATTGCGCACATTATCGATAATTGGATGCAAAATTAATGCAGTTTTTTTGAATTCACGCCATCATCCTGCAAAAAAAGCAATGAAACGCCCGTTTTTGTCTCCCAAATGCTCTCCCGGCGGGACGGGTGAGGATTCTCGGCATCATCCGTTGACATCCTCTTGCGCCATTGCGGCAAGCCGCGTATCTTTGCGGCGACAATAACAGGAGACGCATTATGGGATTTCATATCGAGGTATCCGAAGAGATACGCAACGCCTGTCCGGCGTTCAGAGGCATCGCCATCGACGCGACGGTCAGCAACAGCCCCTACAACGCGGAGCTGTGGGAAGAGATTGGCCGCTTCGTGGCGGAGTATCGGGCGAAGTACACCACCGAGTCCATCAAACGGATGGCATCCATACAAGCCACCCGCGAGGCGTACAAGCGTTGCGGCAAGGACCCGAGCCGCTACCGCCCGTCGGGCGAAGCACTCTGCCGGCGCATCCTCAAGGGCATGGAGCTCTATCAGATAGACACGGTGGTGGACCTCATCAACCTGGAGTCGATAGCCAGCGGCTACTCCATCGGCGGCTTCGACGCGGACAAGATTGAGGGCGACACCCTCGTCTTAGGCATCGGCAAGAAGGACGAGCCTTATGAGGGCATCGGCCGAGGCCCGCTCAACATCGAAGGTATGCCCGTCTACCGCGACGCCTTTGGCGGCATCGGCACCCCCACCAGCGACAACGAACGCACCAAGCTCTCCTTAGAGTCCACCCACCTCCTGGCCGTCATCAACGGCTACAGCGGTGAGGAGGGACTGATGGAGAGTGCCGTTCACCTGCAGTCCCTGCTCCGCAAGTATGCCGCCTCCGACGGCGGAGAGCTTCTCCGGTTCGGGTGGTAAGAGTACCCCTTTACAATGCCTATAATGTCATAGGCCCATGCCTATAATGTCTCGG
>CAVFNZ010000151.1:0-3911 GCA_963624095.1 Clostridium sp. CAG:217
ACCTCTTGCGAAAAGGTCGCAAGTGGTGTGGGACACATTATATCTGTTGACTATCTGCAAGGATGACGCTCAGATGGCCGTGTCGGGCAGGATGTCGTCATTCTCCGCGTCGTCCGCACTCTTGAGGAGCGTGCCGTCCGTAGCGTAGAAGAGCTTGTGGTCCGGCTTCCCGGCTGTCTCCACCTCAATCAGGTAGAACGTCTTGTCCGTACGCTCGTACTTGTCGATGTCCTCCACCGTCCAGGCGTTGTAGTCACTGCTTTCGAACGCCGCTTTCACTTCGCCCGGCAGGGCGGTCTTGTCCTTCCCGAGGTCCGTTTCCGTCATGCGCCATTCGCCCGCGGCGGTGAACCACGCGTCGGTCTCTCTTCCGTTGGTCCAGAACTCCGCCACGTAATATCCCGACTGGAGTTCCCACTTCTCGTCCGTCACGGAGGGGTACTTCGCCTGGAAGGCGGTCTGTACCGCTTCGGATACGGTTGTCGGGTCGTCGTCATCGCTACAGCTCTGTAAGGTCATCGCGCCGCAAAGGGCCAAGGAGTACAAATAGAATTTCAGTTTCATAATCTTCATGTTTTTATTGTTTATGTTGGTTTGTTATCTGTCTATGTCAGTGACGTTGAACTTCTTGTCGAACTTCACTTCCCATCCGTTGGAGAGCTTCACCTCGTAGCCGCGGTTCTCCTTCTCTATCTTCAGCACCTTGGCGCCGGGGTAGTGCTTCTTCACATAGTTGCGTATGGCGACCGGGATGATGGCTGCCGGCACCTGGCTGTACTTGCAGTTCACCTCCTGCCACTCGCCGGACCTGTCGAACTCCGCCTTGTCGCCGTTGGTGAAGATTACGTCGTAGCTCTTGCCGAGGAAGCCACTCTCCATCTTGGCAAGGGCGACGGAGCTTTTGGGGAAATGTCTCTTGATGAACTGCTGTGCCTGGTAAGGCATCTGTTCCACCTTGACGGGTTTGTCGTCGTCCGCCCAAGCCGCGGTTTGCAGCGAGAACAGGCAGACGAGCAAGAGTGCTAACTGTTTCATAATAGAATTTGAATGAATAGGTTTATTACTGCGTTTATCTTGTTTCCGTTGCAAAGATGATCCGGGAAACTGAAAAGATTCTGGATTCCGCGAATAGTTTCATCTCTTTTTGATGACAAACACATGCATCTCCTCCTTATATGCATAGGAAAGCTGCAGACCATATTGTCTGCAGATGGAGGCGGCGATGGCCAGTCCCAGTCCGGTGGAGCCCTTCTTCCTGTCGCCTTGGTAAAAGCGTTCAAAGACTCTTTCTCCGTCCAAAGGCTTCTTCTCTCCGCTATTGCTGAACGAAATCCGTTCGGCGGTCAGGACAACCGTTATCTTCCCGCCGGTCACGTTGTGGACGTAAGCGTTCTTCAGCAGGTTGGTTATCAACACGGTGGCCAAAGACTCGTTTATCTCCATCCGGAACGTTCCCTCCTCCCGAATGTCGAGCGAGACGTTCCGGTAGCCGTAGACCTCCCGGTAGTCGTCAACGTGCCGGTTCAGTATGTCGTTGAGGCGGACGGTGGTGGTGTCGGTAAACTGGCTGTTGTCTATCTTGGAGAGCAGCAGGAGCGATTTGTTCAGCTTGGTGGCGTAGTCCAGCGTCTGAAGCGTCTTCAGCAACTCTCCCATTTGCGTCTCGGAGAGGGATTCGTCCTCCATCAGCATCTCTATCCGGTTTTGGCAGATGGCCAGCGGG
This sequence comes from Clostridium sp. CAG:217, assembly GCA_963624095.1. GTDB lineage: Bacteria > Bacteroidota > Bacteroidia > Bacteroidales > Bacteroidaceae > Phocaeicola_A. The sequence continues at coordinate 1,724 of CAVFNZ010000151.1, forward strand.
GTCTGCATCTCGTGCGAGGCGTTCCCGATGAACTGCTTCTGCTGTTCGAACAGCTCTTCGCTGCGTGTCGCGTAGCGCAGGGCCGCTTCGTTCAGTTTCCGGAATTCGGTAATGTCGGTCGGGTTGCGGAACGGCGCGTTCTTCCTGCCCAGCCGGTAATTGTCCAACCAATGGAGGAGGACGTAGAGGGGCTTCAGGCTTTGCCGGAACACCCACACGTTGATGAGTATGATGGTGAGCAACAGGGCGACGTACAGGCAGACGATGAGGTGGAGCATGGCACTCCGCAGGTCTTCCTTCTCAATGGTGGGGGTGGAGACGGTCAACTTGTAACAGGTTCCCTCTTCGTTTCGGAACAGCGTCGTAAGGATACGGGCCGGTTCCCTCTCTTTCTTCTCCGGTATGTAAATCATGCTGTCCCGGTAACTGATGTTTTCGTGTTGGCGGAGGTACGCCTCGTCCACCTCCGTCAGGAAATACTGGTTGTTCGACCCGCTGTCCTTGGAAGGCAGCTTCTCCCCCGCCAGCGAACGGATGATGATAAGCTCCGAGTAGTCCTCCAGGCTGTCGTCCACCTCGTCGTTTATTTCGTCGATGATGGCGGCGTAGAAGAACACGGCCCATGCCGTAAGAATCAGGATGATGCCGACGGAAAGGCGGAAGAGTACATGGTAGAACAGTTTCATGGGCGGATGCGGTTTATTCGACAATCAGTTTGTAGCCGAAGCCGTATACGGCCTTGATTTCCACGTTGGCACCGGCATCCTTCAGCTTCTTGCGCAGGTTTTTAATCTGTGTATAGATGAAGTCGAAGTTGTCCACCTGGTCGATGTGGTCTCCCCACACGGACTCGGCCAAGGTGTTTTTGTTGACCATCCGGTTGGGGCGGTTCATGAAGTAATAGAGGATGTCATATTCCTTCCGGTTGAGCTCTATCTCCCGGTCGTTGACAGCGACGGCGAAGGAGTCGGGCTGCATGCGGATGTTCCCCAGGCAAAGAAGTTGTTCTCCGTCACGGTGGTTGCGACGGATGACGCTCTTTATCCTTGCCGTCAGCTCGGCCAGGTGGAAAGGCTTGGGCAGGTAGTCGTCCGCGCCAAGTTCCAGTCCGCTCACTTTGTCTTCTATCGAGTCCTTGGCCGACAGGATGATGACATTCTCCCGCTTGTGCAGCTCCTTCAGCCGTTCAAGTATTTTCAGTCCATTCCCGTCCGGCAGCATGATGTCGAGCAAGACGCAGTCGTAGTCATACACCTCAATCTTCTGTAAGGCCGTCTTACAGTCGCTTGCGGTCTCTGTCACATAGCGTTCCTTTTCGAGCGAACGCTGAACCAGCTCCCTTAACGAAGGTTCGTCTTCTACGATTAATATTTTCATAAGTTTTCCTTGAACACTGTTTCCGTTGCAAAGAAACGTCCCGTTTCTGGAATAAAACTGAAATGGGCGGTCTCTTTTCCGTTTGTCGTCCGGGCGTTTATCTGAAATCAGGGGTTTGCCTGTTCCGTCTGTCCCTCACCAAGGAGGTGGACCGTCTTCGCTTTCATACGGACAGCCTCCCCCTATGACGTTTTGTCCCAAAGCTCGCTTACCGTGCGTTTCGGCTCAGATTGTCGACAGGCTGTCGCCGTTGATTTTGCGGTAGAGGTCGAGCGCGAAGACATCCGTCATGCCCGAGATGTAGTCCAGTACGGCCTGCACCTTGCCGTAGAGGGTGGGCGAGCGCATGTCGTACTGCTCCGACACGCGGTCGATGAGCAGGCGCGAGTAGGCGTGGTCCGGCGTGAGCACCGCCTCTATCATCAGGTCGATGAGGCTGCTGATGACGCGGAAACCCGCCAGCTCGATGTCCAACACGAACCTCGAATGGTAGACACGGCTGAACGACACCTCGGCGCAACGGTCGTAGGCCTCTTTCACGGAGGGCGACATCCCCTTGATGAGTGAACCTTGGAACGTGCCGTCCAGTATCTCCTCCTCGTGGTCGATGAAGACCCGAGTACACTCCTTGGTCAGCTTGCCGATGGCCCCCGAACGCAGGTAAGCGATCTGTTCGTTGACATCCTGCACCATGTTGCAGATTCCCTGCGCGTGCGCCCGCTTCTCTTCGTCGAAGAATCCCAGCAGCAGCTCCTTGGTCTCTTCGGTGGTGAGTATCTTCAGTTTGTGCGCGTCCTCCAGGTCCATAATC
>CAVFNZ010000152.1:0-3799 GCA_963624095.1 Clostridium sp. CAG:217
GGCATCAGCTCTACGGTGACATTCGCTTACAACAGGAACGTTGTGCGAAAGCTCTACTATCCTTCGCACCACTTCTATGAACTCTTCTATGCTTCCGACCCCTCCGAAGGCTATTTCGTAGAGGGCAAACCGGTAGGCGCAGTCTACTGTCTTGGATATGCCGGTGTGCGTGACGGAGTGCCCCATGTAAAGACGGCGGACGGATTGGAATGGTCGTTCGATGACTTCTCGCTGCTCAGCATAACACCTGCTTTGGATAAGATGACCTACAGCGGAACCTCCATTTCGCCGTACACCTTCGGATGGGCCAACCAGTTCACTTGGAAGAACCTCGACCTCTATGTCTACATGACGGGTAAATTCGGAGGCGTATTCCGTGACCCCACAGCCACGTCGATTCCTTTGGCCAACTATAAGAACTCCATCTCGAAATATATCAAAAGACTGATGGAGAGCGATGGCACCGATTATCCTTGTCTGCCGTTGCCCGGTGACTACCAATGCTTTTGTTGGTCCAGCTACTTGCCCTATCTGGAGTCGGACATTCAGAATGCGTCGTTCGTTCGTCTGAAAGAGGTCTCCCTTACCTATCACGTACCCGCGCAGTGGCTGCGAAAGGTACATCTTTCCGCCGCCAAGGTATTCGTGCAGGCCCGTGACCTCGGCTTGATTTACTCGGCCAACAAACATCACTACGACCCCGAGTGGTTGCCCGGTACCAACAAACCCAGTACAACCATCACCTTCGGTGCAGGTTTCACTTTATAATGACAGGAGGACAATGAAATGAGAAAATTCAAAATGAAACATATCGCTTTGGCTTTGATGGCCGCAACCGCGTTCAGCGCTTGCGACTCCTACCTCGACAAGCAACCGTCGGCTTCGTCAAACGCTTCCATTAAAGAGGCTTCGCAGCTGATATCTCTGTATGATTATGTGACGAACACCTATGAGTATTGCTACCCGGACGCCTATTCGGTCGATGACAGGGGCATCCCCATGGAGATGTTCGACTCACGGCCCAACGTCTTCAATTCAACGGAGCTCTGCTTCTATGCCCTTGCCAGCGACGTGATGGCCTCCACCACGAGCAACGACACGTGGCAGAACGAATATTCCAAGATATTCACGGCCAACACGATGATCAATTCCGCCAAGTCCGTCAACGGTACGGAAGCGGAGAAAAACATGGCTCTCTGTAACGGCTACTTCATGCGTGCCTGGTCGATGTTCCGCCTGGCAACCGTCTATTGCTTGCCTTACAGCGAGGCCAACCGGGACAAACTGGGCTTGCCGATGCGCTTGGGCACCTTGTTCACGGAGAACATCTCCCGCGCCACGCTGGGTGAGACTTTCGACCAGATTCTCGCCGACATGGCGGAGGCGGAGAAGTACTGCGCCCAGGACAAGGTGCTGGAAGACTACGCTTGGCGTACGTCCAAATGCGCCATCTATGGCCTGTACGCCCGCATATACCTCTATATGAACGACTATGAGAACGCCAAGACCTGCGTGGACAAGGCTCTGGCACTGACTCCGGGATTGTTCGACTACAACAACCTCACCTGGGGAAACTCCGTGGAGTATCCCGAGAACTCTACCATGCCCGCCCAGACCTTGGACTATTGCGAGACCAACAGTTGGAATCTGGCGAAGATCTACAAATGGAAAGAGTGGATTTACATCCGTCTGCACTACCTGGGAACCCAGTGGTTCAGTCCGTCACAGGATTTGCTGGACAGCTATGACGACAAGGCGAACGACCTGCGTTACCAGTTCTTCTACGTTGAACACGGCAATCGCCGCTTCTCCGTCTCTTACGACTGGTACCGTTACGACCCGTTCTATGACGGACGCTATGCCATATCCGGCATAACCTCTGCCGAACTGCTGTTGATGAAGGCGGAACTGCAGGCCCGTACGGGAGACTGGAGCAACGCGCTGGCTACGCTGACCCCGTTGCGTGAGGCCCGTTTCGCTACCGGCACGGCTACCGCGCTAACCGCCTCTTCACAGTCTGACGCCCTGAAGCAAGTGCTGAAGGAACGCCGCCGTGAAATGCCGTTCGCCATCCGCATGATGGACATCAAGCGTTTCGCCATGAGTGCCACGACAGACGATGACGTGACCATCAGCCGTAAGTTCTACAAAGTGACTACAGCCGGTGTGGACACCTCCGAAACACTGCAGATTAACGTGAAGGGTGACGACGCTTGCCTGGCTATTCCTATTCCTGCGCAGGACATAGAGAACTCCAATGGGGCTATCGAACAGAACCCGTATAAATAGCATTCTCTCTCCAACTCCGGCGATGAGGCTACCCTTACATGTAGAAATTAACCTTGTCGCCGGAGTTTCTTTTGAAAGATTGCAGACAACAACATTCAACCTAAATAACTACTTTTGTCCCATGAAAAAATTATTGCTCTATTGCTTGCTGCTGACTCCGCTTTGCTTGTTCCTTGCCGGGTGCTCCACGGGCAAGAAACCCAACGAAATACGGGTGCTCTACCTGGGAGGCCAGTCCGACTGGCAAGACGGACGGTATGGCACGAAGTCGCCTTTTGAATCGGAAGAGGCGTTCCAGAAAACCGTGAACGAACGTATGGAGGCTTTCGGCACGCTGTTGCGTACCTACTTCGACTCCGTGAAAGTGATGCGTGCCATTGACTACACGCCCGCCATGTCCGACAGCTACGACGTGACCATCTTCGACGGCGTACCTCCCGCATTGGAGAAGGCTCGCCGCGTGACGGACGAGAACGGCAATGTCATTGACTATATTAAGGCAAGCTATTTGCCGGAAGACTTCTCCGCCGCTTCCATCACCATCGGTTCCATCGCCGAAACCATCGGTCGCCGCTACGGCAGCAAGAACGACTGGTACTGCCTCTGCCTCGATGCCGACGCGCACGGAATGAACCTGGATCACCCCATCTTCAAGGGTCCGTTCAAGACTTCTGTGTCACTGACCAAACAGCCCACCCCGGAAGACGCACTCCATTATGCCTATTTCCAGGACGAACCGGTGCCCGACTCCGTGATGATGTGGAAAGTCAACACCAAAGGATATATGACGGATAAGAACTTCAACATCGGTATGGTTTCCCGTCCTTGGGGCTATACCGACTCTCCCGAGTGCGAGGTGATATCGAGCGGTGTCTGCGCCAAGACCATCGATGCCGTGGCGATAGGACGACACGCCAACTTCCTCACCTGGGGATTCATAGGCGGCCCGCAATACATGACTGACGAGGCGAAGGTGGTCTTTGCCAATGCCGTCGTTTATATGGCGCAACACAAGGGACTGCCCATTGCCCGCAAGTACAACGACCGCATCTCCACCCGTGAGTACCTGAAAGAGAAAATCTATCTGGCCAAATATTCCTCTTACCTGGAATGGTTTAAGAGAGATTCCGTCTTCTATACGGAGAACAAGATAGCCTATGACAAGGCGATGGCCAAGAAGAAAAAAGGCGAGGTGCTAACCGATGAGGACGAGCTGGCCCTTATGCGTAGCAATGGCACTATCCCTCCCAAGATAACCTATGTGGAGTTCCTGAAGGAGAACCAAAAGGAGCTGTTTGACCAATTTGGCGAGGATGAACAGGCGTATATCCGCTACTATCGAGAGAACAAGCCTTATATCTATGGCGGCGGAAAGGGAGTGTATGAACTCTCGTTGGATGAGGATGCCAAGGCTTGGCGGATTCCAAACAACGACATCCGTCTCATAGAGAAAGCCGTAGATTGTCTGGAGCAAGGCATGGAAGTGGACCGGGCCAACCGCATCCTGCAA
>CAVFNZ010000153.1:0-3045 GCA_963624095.1 Clostridium sp. CAG:217
TTTTTATCTCTCGTCAAACGCCCGTGATGCCGCATAGAGGGGAACGTTGGTCAGATTTCCCTGTTCGCGATATGGGAGCAGGGAGAAACGGATGGCGTGGAGGGCGGGGTGAGAGGCCAGGTAATTGTGAAGCGACGTGGCCTTGACGCTTGTCCCTCCTTTCACCTCTATCGGAATCAGCTCGCCTTCTCTCTGTACCAGGAAATCCATTTCCATGCGGGAATCCTCGGCACTGTAATAATAGATATTTCGGAGTCTTGCGGCGACCATCTGCTGCAAGACGAATTGTTCCGTAAACGCTCCTTTGTATTCGGTAAACACCGTGTCGCCAAGCAGTACGTCCTTGGCGGTGGTGTCAGCCATTGCGCCCATTAGTCCGCAGTCGCTCATGTACAGCTTGAAGGCGGAGAGATCTTCATAGAAGCTAAGCGGTTTCTCGGGTTTGGTGCATCTGTTTACCTTATAGGCTAATCCGGCATCCAACAACCACTGGATGGCGATTTCGAATTCTTTGGCCCGGCCGCCTTTCTTCAACGTGCCGTACACGAATTTCTTGTTTTCTTTGGAAAGCTGCCCCACGATGGAACGCCACACCATGTTGATTCGGGGTACTTCCTGTGTAGGGGCGTGCTTGGAGAAATCCGATGCGTAGTTGTCCAGAATCTCCAGTTGAATGGAGCGCACCTGATTGAGCAAACCATTGTCGACATACGACTTTACGGCCTCGGGCATTCCGCCTACATAGTAGTATTGGCGAAGCAGGTCGGTACATTTGTCATGGAGTGCCGTCAGCAAGTCCGTATCGTCACTGTGCATCACGGACAGAAGTTGTCGTTGGCCCATCGCCAACAGAAACTCTTCGAAATCCATCGGATAGAGCTGCAAGGTCTTCACCTTGCCTACAGGGAACGAGATGCCCGAATGCAAGGCTATCCCCAGCAGAGAACCCGCCACTGCGATATGATATTGTGGAGCGTCTTCGCAAAAATACTTCAAGGATTCAATGGCTTCGGGGAACGCCTGTACCTCGTCGAGGAATATGAGTGTCTTCCCGGGGACAATATCCACACCTGTCAAGGCACTGATGCCACGGATTATCTTGGCGACATCGAATCCTCCCTGATAGACGTTCCTTAGCTCTTCGTTCTTATCGCAACTGACATAAGCCAAGCTTTGGAATTCCCTCTGACCGAACTCCTTCAGGATGTACGTCTTACCGCATTGTCTTACTCCGTTTAGTATTAACGGCTTACGGGTGTCAGAACCCTTCCATTCCACTAATTGTTGGTAAATCTTTCTTTCCATCGTTACACGTTTCGACACATGATTCGGCCGTAAAGTTACACTTTTCGACACATAAAACAAGCGAAACTCTACACTTTTCGACACTTGAAGGGGCTAATTCCGTGGTAATTCAGTACTGATTCCGTGGCGTTTCGTGGTGTATTTCGTGGTGTCAAGTCAGGACGTACAGCCATGCACCCTCATCCCGTACGTCTATAACCCCTCATCCTGTACGTCTATAGCACCTCATCCTGTACGTCCATAGCACCTCATCCCGTACGTCTATAGAGTGTCATCCCGTACGACATGAAAACCCCATAAAACAGGCTGGCTTCTACTGGTTTCACTATAGACGTTAAAACAAAACAGGCACCTTCCTAATTTCACAATCGGGAAGATGCCTTTAATATTAAGAGAGAGAATATATATCGTTCTTGATATTCCTTTTTAGCGTTGCTCTATCTGATAGAGTTGCATGAATGCGCTGTAGAGGTCTCCCAACTCCATCTCGGCCAAGTTGGAACGGATGAACTTCGATGCGCGTGTCTTCACGGCACTGTCGCTCGGGTCAATCAGCTTGCTCAGGTTGGCAAGGAGAGCAGACCGTGTTTCCGGATTCATGTTCTTATACTCCTTTTCGCAGTACTCCAACAGACCGTTCGAGCCTCCGTTGGCTCGTGCTTCGACTAGCTTGAAGCTGCCGGCGAACTTCTGTTCCAAACCGATGCCCATCATCTCTTTCTTCAGGGTCTCATAGGCAGCGTCTACCGGTTTGCCACCCAAGTAGTTCATCAGAGCACCTCCGTAAAGACCTTCTATCACGCTCTGCACCTTTTCCTTGGCCGGCTCGACGAACTTCTCGCGGTTCGCAATCATGAACTTCGCCGTGCTTGCGTCCAACGACCTGGTATATTTGGTGTAGATGAAAGCATTCTCCGCCTCCAGTTTCTGTGCGTCGGTCAGACTGTTGAAATAGCTCTCGATGACCTTTTCAGCCTCTTCCAGCTTCGCCTTGTCGGGGTTGCGTCTGTTCTTGTTGGCCTCTTCCGTCAGGTTGTTCGCATAGGCCGCAACCAATTCGGCCGACCGCTCACCACTGGCGTAGCGTTCCTTCACCCGTTCCGGAGAGAGTTCCGGGTTGGCTATAGCCTCAATGTCGGCAATGAACCCCTGCACGTCGAAGTTACCGCCCACCTTTGTGCCGATTACCTTACCCGTAGCATCCGTGATGATGAAAGTTGGGTAGGCACTTACTGGATATTTCTTTACTAACTCCGCACCCTCCTTCTCTGCGTCGTACTTCACGCAGACGAACTTTGCGTTGAAATAATCGCCCGCCTCTTTTTGGGGGAACACTTGGTTTGCCATCATCTTGCAAGGTCCGCACCAAGAAGTGTAGAAGTCGATGAACACCATCTTGTTCTCTGCCTTTGCGGCAGCCAACGCCTCATCGAATGTGATGTGGCGGAAGTTTGTCTGTGCCAGTGTTGGAAGTTCTAGCATGGTGGCCAAAGCCATTAGGAGCTGTTTTCTCATAATTTCGTTATTAAGTTTTGCATTATCACAATAAAGACGGCTTACCCAGTGAAAAGGGTACTGGATAAGCCGTCTATTTCAGCTTTTTTTAGTCTTTTATCTATTTGTTTAGAGGTTCAGGTACGTTGTGGTTAGTCGGTGAGTACCCAGTGACCATAAGTTGCATCATCTTGCGTAATGGAAGTTGTTACGAAACGGACGTTGTTTATTCGTCCTGTACCGGAT
>CAVFNZ010000153.1:3055-3706 GCA_963624095.1 Clostridium sp. CAG:217
GTCGTTGATTACCCAAAGTCCCATCATTCCAACAAACATATTATATGTAGACGTGACGTAACGGACGTTGTTCACGCGTCCTGTGCCGGACGTTTTCAATACCGGTTCACCATCAGGCTGTCCACCCACCATGTTGTAGAAATAGAGGTGGTATTCGTTGTTTCCCGATGTGGTTCCGATAACCAATTGGTCAAATTTATCCTTTATTGAAACGAAAGCTCCTGAATTGATGAACTGGTTGGATACATAGTTGATGGTCTCACCGCTGCCGATACCTTGCAGTGGCATCTCTATCTCGTTCCCGGTAGTCCAGTCATAACCGTAGAGTTTGTTGTCATCCACGCTGTACATGTAGTAGGCTTGCTGGGCGTTCACACGTACAATGTCACTTTTGGCAATATGCTTGGTATTCTCAATCGGATATTTCTTTTTGAGGGTAGCACTTTCATTTAACTCGTAAACAACCCGTTCTTTTGTGGTCTTGTCCTGCAAGATAAACATCGATGATACACTTCTTGTGCTATATCCAGCCCCCACACAATCGTAATCGTCCAATGACAACAAGGCTCCGTCTTCTTCCGTTACCAATTTGATGTCTCCATTGATATCGACTTGATAAATGTTGTGTCCGTCTTGATCCCAATAGAAAAG
>CAVFNZ010000154.1:0-3659 GCA_963624095.1 Clostridium sp. CAG:217
GGTGTTCACGCACGACCTTGTGGAGGAGTGGGGCCAACGGAAAGAGGTTCTGCTGCCCGTGGTGGTGGGCGATGAGCTGGAGCTGCGCCGCTACACCGGCAAGGAGGATTTGCGCATCGGCGCGTACGGCATCGAAGAGCCCGTCGGTGAGCTGTTCACCGATTACGACCGGATAGAGGTGGCGGTGATTCCCGGTGTCGCGTTCGACGCATGCGGCAACCGGCTCGGCCGCGGCAAGGGTTACTACGACCGACTGCTCCCCCGTCTCTCTACATATAATATAGGTATCTGCTACGATTTCCAGGCGTTGGACGAAGTCCCCCACGAGCCGTTCGACCAGCGGATGGACGCGGTGCTAACGGACAGAGGCTGGCTGTTCACTGGAAAATGATGTTGGTGATGACCTGTGCCCCCACCGTTTCGTTGAGCTTGCGGACCAACAGGTCGCGCCCCATCATCAGCTCCTGGCGAAGGGCGGGCGAAGTGAGTTGCACGTAAAGAACCTGGTTCTTGATGTAGAGACGGGTGGTGTACGAAGCGATGGTTCGTCCCAGCACGTCGGACCACGACTGAATGAGGCGGTACTCGTTGAGCGGCGACTCCAGTCCCTGCTCGCGCATCACCCGACGAATCATCTCCCCTATCGGCTTGGCATCGTTCCTTCTCATTCCGCAATCTCCCCGTGACTGATTTCGAACAGCTTGTAGTCCTGCTCGGTTTTCTGTAGTATCTTGTCTAAATGCTTCCGGTTGGTGTCGGTGATGAAGATCTGTCCAAAGCTGTCCCCGGCCACCAACTTCACTATCTGCTCCACACGCTGCGCGTCCAGTTTGTCGAAAATGTCGTCGAGCAACAACAGCGGCGCGGTGTTGCTGCCCGTCTTCTTCAGGAAGTCGAACTGCGCCAACTTCAACGCGATCAGGAAAGTCTTGTTCTGACCCTGCGACCCTTCCCGCTTCATCGGGTAGCCGTCCAGCCGCATCTCCAGGTCGTCCTTGTGAACGCCCACGAGCGAATAGCCCACGATGCGGTCGCGCATGCGGTTGTCGTGCAGCGACTGCGCCAAGTCATGCGTCTGCAGCTGCGACACGTATGTCAGCCCGACGGATTCGCCGTCCTGCGAGATGTACGAGTAAATCGACTGGAACGTAGGGATGAACTCCTCGATGAACCGCGTCCGTTTCCGGTAGAGCTCCTCGCCGGCGGAGACCATCATCTCCTCCCACACGTCCATCAGTCCGGCATCGGGCTCCGTCTCCTGCTTCAGCAACGTGTTGCGCTGTGTCAGGGCCCGGTTGTAGCGCATCAGCGCGTCGAGGTAAGCCTTGTCGTACTGCGAAATCACCACGTCCATGAAACGGCGACGCTCCTCGCTGCCCCCTGCAATCAGGTCGGAGTCGGCGGGAGAGATCAGTATCAAAGGGATGAAACCGATGTGGTCCGCCAAGCGCGTATACTCCTTCTTGTTGCGCTTGAACTGCTTCTTGTGACGACGCTTCATGCCACAGTAAATCTCCTCCACGCCGCCGTCCTCCTGTTCATAGAGACCTTGAATCACGAAATATTCCTGGTTGTGGCGGATAACCTGCGAGTCGATGGGGTTGGACGCGCTCTTGCAGAACGACAGGTAGTAGACCGCGTCCAGCAGATTGGTCTTGCCCATGCCGTTTTGCCCTATGAAACAGTTTATTTTCGGAGAGAAATCCAGCTCGGCCTGCTCCAGATTCTTATAGTTTACTATGGAAATACGTTTCAAAATCATACGGCAAATGTATGCATAATTCTCCTTTCCACGGAGGGAGAAGAGATAAAATTGAAAAAAGATAGACCGAAATTTTCTCAATAGAGGGAAATAGATTACTTTTGCTGACCTGAATAATAGTGTCGGATTGAAAATAATAAAGATAACGATATGGCAGAACAGAAAAAACAAGAGGCTGTAAATGTGGAAGAGGCTTTGAACCAGTCTGAAGCATTTCTGGAGAAAAACAAAAAGGCGATTATTGCCGTTATTGCAGCAATCATCATCGTGATTGCGGGCGTGGTCATTTACAAGAACTTCGTTGCCGAGCCGCGTGAGCGGAAGGCATCCGAGGCTTTGCTCGCCGGTCAGCAGTATTTCGATGCTGAGGAGTATCAGTTGGCGCTCGACGGAGACTCGGTAGGCAACGCGGGATTCCTGAAGGTAGCCGATGAGTTCGGTGGAACAAAAGCGGGCAACTTGGCCCAGGCATACGCCGGATTGTGCTACGCGCAACTGGGTAAGTATAAGGAGGCTCTCGACTGCCTCAACGACTTCAGCGGCAACGACCTGGTGATTGCCCCCGCCGTTACCGGCGCCAAAGGCGACTGCTACGCGCAGCTTGGCGAGTTGGAGAAGGCCGCATCCGCATTCAAGGAGGCTGCCGACATGGCCGACTCACAGAGCATGAGCCCCGTATACTTGGTGAAGGCCGGACAGGTCTACGAGAAGTTGGGCAAGAGCGCGGAGGCCGTGAAGGTTTATCAGTTGATCAAGGATAAATACTTCAACTCTTACCAGTCGATGGAGATTGACAAGTACATCGAGCGTGCGTCGAAATAAACGAGAGAATCATTTTGGATTTAAACCTTCATAAGCGTGAATTATCCCCATCGCGGTGTAGTTCACGCTTCTTTTATAACTATTCAGCAGTATGGCAACAGCTTATCACAACTTATCAGACTACGACTTCAACTCCGTCCCCGACGCCAGCGGGATGCGCTTCGGCATCGTCGTTTCGGAGTGGAACTTCAACATCACCGGCGCATTGCTCCGCGGGGCTCTCGAAACGCTGAAGAAACACGGGGCCAAGGAGGAGAACATCATCGTACGCACCGTCCCCGGCAGCTTCGAGCTGACCTTCGGTTCGTCACTGATGATTCAGAGCGGAAAGGTGGATGCCGTGATTGCGCTCGGCAGCGTAGTGAGAGGCGACACGCCCCACTTCGACTATGTGTGCGCAGGCACCACGCAAGGCATCGCCCAACTGAACGCGGAAGGCAGGATACCGGTTATCTACGGATTGCTGACAACGGACAACATGCAACAAGCCGAGGAGCGTTGCGGCGGTAAATTAGGCAACAAAGGAGACGAATGTGCAGTGACCGCAATAAAAATGGTCGATTTGGCTTGCGCATTAAAAAAAATAGTTGTACCTTTGCACCGCATTTGAGAGAACAAGTCATCAGATGCGGGAACGGGCAAATACCAGAGTGGCCAAATGGGGCAGACTGTAAATCTGCTGGCTTACGCCTTCGGTGGTTCGAATCCATCTTTGCCCACAAAATTGCGGAAGTAGCTCAGTTGATAGAGCATTAGCCTTCCAAGCTGAGGGTCGCGGGTTTGAGTCCCGTCTTCCGCTCTCCTTTCAAGAGGATGCGCCAAGCGCATTCTCTTTTTTCTTTTAGGAGAGTGGCGGAAGACCGCCAACCAAATACCTTGTCAACTTCATCGTGTATGCGAACCGGGAAAAACGCAAGTACTTACGACGACGGACGAAAGTACTTACGATGGCCAACGCAAGTACTTACGTTGGCACCTGCAACTATAATGTCTCGAGCCGATGCCTATAATGTCTCGGGGCGATGCCTATAATGTCGTTTGGAAGGGTATATAAAACGAAAAAAGTTTACACCCT
>CAVFNZ010000155.1:0-3570 GCA_963624095.1 Clostridium sp. CAG:217
TCGGCGACGTGGAGAGCCCCCTGCTCGTCTCCGTCCGTTCGGGCGCAAGAGCTTCCATGCCCGGTATGATGGACACCATCCTCAACCTCGGTCTGAATGACGAAGTGGTGGAAGGACTGACACGCAAGACCGGCAACGCGCGCTTCGCATGGGATTCATACCGCCGCTTCGTGCAGATGTACGGTGACGTGGTGCTCGGCATGAAACCGACCAACAAGGATGACATCGACCCGTTTGAGGCCATCATCGAAGAGGTGAAGGCAGCCCGTGGCGTGAAGCTGGACAACGAGTTGAACGTGGACGACCTGAAGCAATTGGTAACGAAATTCAAGAAAGCCGTAAAGGACAACACCGGCAAGGACTTCCCGACAGACTCCTACGAACAGTTGTGGGGAGCCATCTGCGCCGTGTTCGATTCATGGATGAACGAGCGCGCCATCCTCTACAGAAAGATGGAAGGCATACCCGCCGAATGGGGTACCGCCGTATCCGTACAGGCTATGGTGTTCGGTAACATGGGCGACACGTCCGCAACGGGTGTCTGCTTCTCGCGCGACGCCGCAACGGGCGAAGACCTGTTCAACGGCGAGTACCTAATCAATGCGCAGGGTGAAGACGTTGTAGCCGGCATCCGCACTCCCCAACAGATTACCATCGAAGGTTCGAAGCGTTGGGCGGCTCTGGCCGGAATCGATGAGCAGACGCGTGCGTCGAAGTATCCCTCCATGGAAGAGGCAATGCCTGAAATCTACAAGGAGTTGGATGCCATCCAGACCAAACTGGAGAACCACTACCGCGACATGCAGGACATGGAGTTCACCGTGCAAGAGGGCAAGCTGTGGTTCCTGCAGACCCGTAACGGCAAACGTACCGGAGCCGCCATGGTGAAGATTGCCATGGACTTGCTGCGCCAAGGCATGATTGACGAGAAGACCGCCCTGCTGCGCGTGGAGCCGAACAAGCTCGACGAGCTGTTGCACCCGGTATTCGACAAAGAGGCGTTGAAGAAGGCCAAAGTGATTGCCAAGGGTTTGCCCGCTTCTCCGGGTGCCGCCTGCGGACGTATCGTGTTCTTCGCTGACGATGCCGCCAAATGGGCTGCCGACGGCCACAAGGTGGTGATGGTCCGCATCGAGACCTCTCCCGAAGACTTGGCGGGCATGCAGGTTGCCGAAGGTATCCTTACGGCACGCGGCGGCATGACCTCTCACGCAGCCGTGGTTGCCCGCGGTATGGGCAAATGCTGCGTTTCCGGTGCAGGCACGCTGCACATCAACTACAAGGAACGCACCGTGGAGGTTGACAACGTGAAACTGAAAGAGGGCGACTTCATCTCCCTGAACGGTACCACCGGTCAGGTTTATGAAGGTCAGGTGGAGACAAAGGCCGCTGAAGTGTCGGGAGACTTTGCCGAACTGATGAAGCTCTGCGACAAATATACCAAACTGAGAGTACGCACCAACGCCGACACGCCGCACGACGCACAGGTTGCCCGCAACTTCGGTGCCGTAGGTATCGGACTTTGCCGTACGGAGCACATGTTCTTCGAAGGCGAAAAGATCAAAGCCATGCGTGAGATGATTCTGTCCGAAACGGCTGAGGGTCGCCGCAAAGCTTTGCAGAAGATTCTCCCCTATCAGATGGCGGACTTCAAGGGCATCTTCACGGCAATGGCGGGCTACCCCGTTACCGTCCGTCTGCTCGACCCGCCCTTGCACGAGTTCGTGCCTCACGACGAGAAGGGTCAGCGTGAGATGGCTGAAGCCATGAACGTAAGCCTCGCTTACATCCAGAAACGCGTGGAGGCGTTGAAGGAGCAGAACCCGATGCTCGGCCACCGTGGCTGCCGCTTGGGCAACACCTATCCCGAAATCACGCAGATGCAGACACGCGCCATCCTTGGGGCCGCGCTCGACCTGAAGAAAGAGGGCATCGAGACATTCCCCGAAATCATGGTTCCGTTGACAGGTATCCTGTATGAATTCGAGGCTCAGGAGAAGATTATCCGTGCCGAAGCCGCCAAGCTCTTCGAAGAACGCGGTGACAGCATTCCGTTCAAGGTAGGTACGATGATTGAGATTCCGCGCGCGGCACTGACGGCCAACCGCATCGCCACGAAGGCTGAGTTCTTCTCATTCGGTACGAACGACCTGACGCAGATGACATTCGGATACTCCCGCGACGACATCGCGTCCTTCCTGCCCACCTATCTGGAGAAGAAGATTCTGAAGGTAGACCCGTTCCAGGTTCTCGACCAGAACGGCGTAGGTCAGTTGGTAGAGATGGCCGTACAGAAAGGCCGTTCCGTACGTCCCGACCTGAAGTGCGGCATCTGCGGTGAGCACGGTGGCGAGCCGTCATCCGTGAAGTTCTGCCACAGAGTGGGACTGAATTACGTGTCATGCTCTCCGTTCCGCGTGCCCATCGCACGCCTTGCGGCCGCACAGGCAGCCGTAGAGGAATAGCCTCCGGACACTGAAGATTAGTAAAAACATGAGGCAAGGACTTGGGTATACAAGTTCTTGCCTCTATTGTCATATGGGTATGAACGAAAGTATGACGGCATTACACCCGAATAGGCTGACAGAGCCATCAAAATACTGAACGGATATCACCGGAATTGGTGAACGGATATCTACCGGAATACACACGGTACCGATTAGTTGGTACGGCCGTACCGTTCGCTCGGTACGCCAGTACCGATTGGTCGGTACAAAAAGGAGTACTGAATGAATGGAACGACAAAGTCGGTTGCGCAGCCCGACGGAAGCGACCAAAGAAACACTGGCGACTAAGATAGAAAGAGTGCTTACGCAAACAGAAAGGCCGCTCCTTTTGGAGCGGCCCTCATTATATCATTAAATTGGATTCTAATGATTAGGCGTTCTTTGCTTTCGCTACGATAGCCTTGAACGCTTCGGGGTGGTTCATAGCCAAATCGGCCAGCACCTTGCGGTTGATTTCGATACCTACCTTGTGGAGGTCGCCCATCAATTTGGAATAAGATGTTCCTTCCAAACGAGCGGCAGCGTTGATACGTTGAATCCACAACGCGCGGAACGAACGTTTTTTGTTTTTACGGTCACGGTATGCGTAAGTCAAACCCTTCTCCCATGTGTTTTTGGCTACAGTCCAAACGTTCTTTCTTGCACCAAAATAACCTCTGGTAAGACCTAAAATTTTCTTTCTCTTTGCTCTTGAAGCAACATGATTTACTGATCTTGGCATAGTTTTAATTGTTTTTTGAATGTTAGCGCCACCTCAAACAGCGGTCTTAGAGCTAATCACCCGGTTAATACTTAAATAATAACGCTTATCTGTCTAAAGATTACTTCAACGCTAAAAGCTCTTTTACCTGGCTCAAGTTTGCATGGTCAACCAAACCCGGGTGTACGAGGTTTCTCTTTTGCTTCTTAGTCTTCTTCGTCAGAATATGACTGTGATAAGCATGTTTTCTCTTGATTTTTCCTGATCCGGTAAGAACGAATCTTTTTTTAGAACCGGAGTTAGTTTTAATCTTTGGCATCTTATAAAAATTTAAATTATTAATACTGTGGCAACGCACTATAC
>CAVFNZ010000156.1:0-3510 GCA_963624095.1 Clostridium sp. CAG:217
GCCAGGTTGTAACCTATCAGGTCTCCCTCGTCGCGCAACAGCATTTCCACCAACTCGTCGGGACTGTTGGCCACTTTTACCTTTAGCGTCACGCCCAATGATTCGGCAAACTGACGACACAGCTCGTAATGGTAGCCCATGGGTTCGCCCCGGTATTGGAAATAGGTGGTGGAGCTGTAGAGTGTCAGCATCACCAATTCACCCCGTTCCTGTATCCGGGGCAGGTCGTGGCTCTCTTCCTTGGGGTGGTGTGAAGACTTGCCGTTGCGGCATCCCACTACGCCCATCGCCCCTAATATCGCGAAGAGGCAAAGGTATTGGATGAGCCGTTTGTAACTGATCTGGGAAAGTATGTTGTAACGTTTCTGTGGCATGTTCGGTATCGGTTATCTGTCCATTGATGCAAATATAGGCATTTCTCTCCGTCTTTGGATACTTTCCATGCCCTTTTATGAGGTACTGCCTCATCGGCCGATGAGGCTATACTCATTAAAACTCACGATATACCATGATGTCCGGAAACGATTAGAAGTATGTTTTACGGCGAACAAGAACTGCTCTATGAAGATTTTATCGGGTCAAAATTACGGTTTCTGTTCCAATTATCGGGTCAGATAGGACCGGTTTTTTATGAATGATTAACCGCATTTTGACCCGATTGCCCATGCTCCTGGTATTGGTCGTCCGTCCGTTGATGCAAATATAGGCAATCCTTTTACTCTTTAGAATAATGAGAAGAAATAATTCGAAATGCTTGCATAATTGAAACCTTCTCTTTAGTTTTGCATCGAAAATCAAATGAAAGAGACAAATGATTAGCTTGTTTTTACATCATCACCATCATCCTGACGAGTCAATTCGGTGGGCTGAGAGGTGTATGTAGATACCTGATGAATCAGATAAGATACGAAAAGAGGCTTGCCGATGATGAGGCGAGCCTTTTTTCGTATATCTCCTTGCGGTGAGAATGGAAATCAATTAGATAATTAAAAGAGTAAGAATTATGTTGAGAATTGCAGTGCAGTCGAAAGGCCGTTTGTACGAAGAGACAATGGCTTTGTTGCAGGAAGCGGACATCAAGTTGAGCACATCCAAACGCACCCTCCTGGTGCAGTCTTCCAATTTTCCGGTGGAGGTGCTGTTCCTGCGTGACGATGACATTCCGCAGTCCGTGGCCGGTGGCGTGGCGGACTTGGGCATCGTGGGCGAGAACGAGTTTGTGGAACGGGCGGAGGACGCGGAAGTCATTCGCCGCTTGGGCTTCAGCAAATGCCGTCTCTCCTTGGCCATCCCCAAGGCCGAGGAGTATAACGGTCTGGAGTGGTTTGCCGGAAAGAAGATAGCCACTTCCTATCCAAACATCCTGAAGGATTACATGAGCCGCAACGGAGTGAACGCCGACATCCACGTCATCACCGGGTCGGTGGAGATAGCCCCGGGCATTGGCTTGGCACAGGCCATCTTCGACATCGTCAGCTCCGGCTCCACCCTGGTGAGCAACAACCTGAAGGAGGTGGAAGTGGTGATGAAGTCGGAGGCGTTGCTCATCGGCAACAAGCGGTTGGACGAGGAGAAGCGTGCCGCACTCAGCGAACTCCTTTTCCGCATAGAAGCCGTGAAGAGTGCCGAAGACAAGAAATATGTGCTGATGAACGCCCCCACGGACAAGTTGCAGGACATCATCAGCGTGTTGCCCGGTGTGAAGAGCCCTACCGTCATGCCCCTGGCGCAGGAGGGGTGGAGCTCCGTACATACCGTGCTCGACGAGAAATGTTTCTGGGAAATCATCGGCAAGCTGAAGTCTCTTGGCGCACAGGGTATCCTGGTGTTGCCCATCGAAAAGATGATTCTCTAAGCCGTCAGGCGCATAACCCTTAAAATCAAGAAGAGATGAATGTAATCAGATATCCGAAAGAGTCGGAATGGTCCGACATTGTGAAACGTCCCGTTGCGGACTTGGATACGTTGCGCCAGACCGTTGGCAACATCCTGCAGACCGTGAAGGAGGGAGGCGACAAGGCCGTGATGGCCTACGAGGAGCAGTTCGACAAGGCACGGCTTCTCTCCCTGCGGGTGACTCCCGAAGAGGAGGCCGAGGCTTGCGCCTTGGTGGACGATGAGCTGAAGGAGGCCATGGCGGTGGCGAAGGAGAACATCGAGAAGTTCCATGCCGCCCAGCGTTTTGAGAGCAAAAAGGTGGAGACGCGTCCCGGTGTGGTCTGCTGGCAGAAAGCCGTAGGCATCGAGAAGGTTGGCCTCTACATCCCCGGCGGTACGGCTCCGTTGTTCTCCACCGTGCTGATGCTTGCCGTCCCCGCACGGTTGGCGGGATGCAGGGAGATAGTCCTCTGTACCCCTCCCGACAAAGAGGGGAAGGTGAACCCCGCCATTGTGTACGCCGCCAAACTGGCCGGTGTGAGCAAACTCTTCAAGGCAGGTGGCGTGCAAGCCATTGGGGCCATGGCCTATGGTACGGAGAGTATTCCTAAGGTATATAAGATATTCGGGCCGGGCAACCAGTATGTGATGGCCGCCAAACAGCTGGTGTCGCTGCACGATGTCGCCATCGACATGCCCGCCGGCCCGTCCGAGGTGGAAGTGGTGGCGGATGCCGCGTCGAACCCGACCTTTGTGGCCGCTGACCTCTTGTCGCAAGCCGAACACGGGGTGGACAGCCAGACCCTGTTGGTGACAACCTCCGAGGAGTTGATTGCCGCCGTGCAGGTGGAGGTGGAACGTCAGTTGCGTGAACTGCCGCGCAAGGAGATTGCCGCCCGTTCCTTGGCCAACAGCAAACTGGTGCTGGTGCGCGACATGGACGAGGCCATGGCGTTGACCAACCTCTACGCTCCCGAACATCTGATACTCGAAACGGCGGACTATCTCTCGTTGGCCGAGCGGGTGGTCAACGCCGGCTCTGTCTTCTTGGGACAGTATGCCACCGAGAGTGCGGGCGACTACGCATCGGGCACCAACCACACGCTGCCTACCAAGGGCTACGCCAAAGCCTATGGCGGAGTCTGCCTCGATAGCTTTGTACGCAAAATCACCTTCCAGGAACTTACCGCTGAAGGTATCGCGCAAATCGGTCCGGCCATTGAACGGATGGCGGCAGCCGAGCAGTTGGACGCACACAAAAACGCGGTCACCGTCCGCTTGAATTCATTAAAAGCTTGATGCCTATGAGAACTTTACAAGAACTTACACGGCCCAACATCTGGAGCCTGAAACCATACTCGTCCGCCCGTGACGAGTATAAAGGGGTGGCGGCTTCGGTCTTTCTGGATGCCAATGAGAACCCGTATAACCAACCCTTTAACCGCTACCCGGACCCGTTGCAGACGCTCCTCAAGAAGGAACTGTCGCGCATCAAGGAGGTGCCCGCCGAGCGCATCTTCCTGGGCAACGGCAGCGATGAGGCCATCGATCTGGTATTCCGCACTTTCTGCGAGCCGGGCGTGGACAATGTAGTTGCCATCGACCCTACATACGGCATGTACGAGGTGTGCG
>CAVFNZ010000157.1:0-3468 GCA_963624095.1 Clostridium sp. CAG:217
TAGGATATTTCATACGCTGCAAGTTTCTTGTTTCCGTTGCGAAGTTACGGATTTATGTCCGGAATACAAAAACAAATCACAACATAGTCTAACCGCCATCGAAAATGAGGTTAACCTCTCGGGGCTGTGAGGTTAACCTCATGGGCTTGTGAAGTTAACCTCTCGGGCTTGTGAGGTTAACCTCGTGATTCAGCAATATAACTGACAAGCGAACCAGGATACCACATTCGCTTGTGTCTATCGATTCAGTACGGCTCAACATAAAGTGTCTGCCGTTTCAGTAAATGAAGAGAAATAGTGTCCGGTGAAACCAGGAAAAGTCACACGAGAGACCCCCGTTCGTATGTGAGGTTAACCTCGTAGACTCATGAGGTACTACGTTGTTGGTTATTTATGTAACACATTGAAAACCATGTGTTTTCACGCTGGTCTAACGATGCGCTTTTATGCACCCTCATGATGCGCTTCGTTAGGTGTTAAGGAAGCGCATCGTTAGCACCTAAAGATGCGCTTCCTTGGAGTCCGTCAAAACAGGACACGGAATCGAGGCGAAAAATGGTTCCCTATACCTTATTATATATAGATATGTTTTATTGCCACTGAAACATGGGCTCTTTACGTTGGAATGATTAGGAAGCTGAATCCACAGGGACCACCGCCGCCATTTTCCAAGCGAATTAATACCTTATTCCATCCTTGACGGAACTTGAAGGAAGTGATATGCTCGTCAATGTTATACCAGCTGGTTCCGGTGTCTTGCCATACGTCTTCGTCGTTTATCCAAACACGTCCGCTGTCATCCGTACCGATTGCAACAAGCATTGTTGTCGCCTCATCGAAGAACAGCTCGGTATAGGCATAGTAGGTGGAATGTCCCGTTGTGACTGGCACAACGTTATGGAGCGACTCACTCTGCATGAATTTCCAACGTAAGGTTCCATCGAGATAAACTTCACGTCCAACCATCCTTGTAGGATGGGCATCCACCTCTTCAATGCCTTTTCCCCGTTGGCCATCTGTATATACCGCATCGAAATCCACTGAGATTTCAGGTGGATGAACGATGGCGAAATCGTTGCGGCCAAAGCTCTCCCACGGCCCAATCATATACCAGGTGTTTACATAGAGCCATCCTGAACGTTTCGCGTCATGGGTAAACCTACGTCCGGGCAATGCACGGGC
This sequence comes from Clostridium sp. CAG:217, assembly GCA_963624095.1. Taxonomy (GTDB): domain Bacteria; phylum Bacteroidota; class Bacteroidia; order Bacteroidales; family Bacteroidaceae; genus Phocaeicola_A. Next base: position 1,183 of record CAVFNZ010000157.1, read on the forward strand.
TTTAGTCAAGTCTACATCAATCTTGCGGCCCGAGTAAGCCAGAAATGGTGTTTTCGCTACTCCATCGTTGTCTCCGGCTCCGCCTTCTCCGCCGCCTTCACCATTACCATATCCGTTGCCTCCATTGCCATAACCATGGCCGTTTCCGCCGTTCCCGTTCTTTCCACTGCCTCCTTTATTGGAACCTGCACCTGCTTTGCCGAAACCATTAGGGCCATAAGAAGAACGTACTGAACGGCCGGCACCGAAGAGATTCGACAGGCGTGAAGCCGCCAACCCGGCCTGGCGGTTGGCTTCTGAAAGGATATCCCGATATTCATTCAAGTCCGCTGTGCTCGAAATGGACATGCCGCCTTCGCCGTATCCACCTGTTCTTGCAAGCAGGTTCTCATACGAGGGCATTCTCGTAGTGCCTGTCTTTAGTGCGCGATAGACCTCGGGGAAAGACTGGCCTTTGGTCAAGGCTTGCTTGGCGGCACTCACGGCGATATGATTCTTTTGAATCTCATCCTCATAGTCCCGAAGCAGATTATAGATGTCTTCCACGGACATAGTGGAGAGGTCCGGTTGCTGAACGCGAGGAATCGCTTTGGCTTCGCGAGTGTCGTTAGCGTTGTATGGTGCGCCTGCCGGTAGTCTGCGTTTCTCTACCTTATCGAGCATTGCGTCCCTGCGCAGACGCATCTTTTGCGACATCTCTTGGAATTTCCTTATCTGCGACTGTAATTCTTTCTTTGCTCTTTGCTCCGATTGTTTTACGAGCTCTGTGGAATATTTCTTCGGAAGATGTCTTTGTGCTTGGGCTTGCTTCATCGACTTGGTATTCCTCATCCTTGATTTTCTCACTTCGGTGATAGGGTGCTTGACGGCCGAATTATTGCCACCGGACAGAAGTCCGGAGTTGGACACGAGCCAATATATACCTCCAAGCAAACCCATGACAATCACCCACGACAGTATGTGAATCCACACACCGTCGATTCGTCTTTTATTGTTTATTGTAACTCTCATCGTAAGTACGTATGCCTATATTGTTAAGGTTATAGAACTGACAGGCATCCATGATTTCCACAAACCGCCCGAAGGGTGTGTTCTTGTCCATGTCGATTCGGATTCGTCGACCCGGATCGGAGATACAGACATTCTTCAATCCCTCCATCACGAAGTTTGTAGAACATGGCTGCCCGTCCCAAAACAGATTCCCGTCGGCATCGATGCCGACAACAGCTTGTTTGTCGTCAGGTTTCAGTTTGATAGAAGACGTAGATGTTGGTAAATCTACGGGAATATCCCTGTTCTTCACCTTTGTCATGGACGAGACAAGGAAGAAAATCAGCAACAGAAACACGCAATCTATAAGTGGAGACATTGACACTTCCGGTTGTTCTCCGTCGTCTAACAGTTTAATTTTCATAGTGGTTCGCTTCCTAATCTGACACGAGTATTCTTGAATCCCTGAATCTGACAATGGTCAAACACCTCAATGACATTGCTTACCGACACGTCGCGGAAGGCCGTGACTTCGATACTGGTTTCAGTGCCTCCGTTTTCTCTTAGGTCGGAAAGGAATGCATCGACATCCTTGACTGGAACGTAACTGTTTTCGCCGGAGTAGACATCGTGACCAACGACATGGAAGATGTTACCATACCTGTCAACGGCCAGTATCTCCGTAGGCTCGGTGCTTTTGGTCTTCGACAGGGAAGAAGAGATGGATGGTAATTCCAACGGTATCTGCATCTCCCACTTTTTCATCATGGTTGTCACCAGGAAGAAGATCAAGAGGAGGAATACACAGTCAATAAGCGGGGACATCTGCACATCCAGCTTTTCGTCCCGATTGATATTGATTTTCATTTGCTATCGTATGTTTAACCGGTTCATCTCTTTCGTCATTGCATACCTCCGCTTTGTCGGTTGCCTTCGTTCTTTGATTCGGGCACTTCTTCCAGATAGAGTTTGGTGATGACACTCTCTATGGAATCCTCTACTTTAGAGGACAGACCCATTATCCGGTTCTTGAGTACATAGTACAGCAGAATTGCGGGAACCGCTATTATCAGACCGGCAGCTGTGGTTATCAGAGCCTTGGATATGGAGTCGGACAGAATCGACGCTCCCCCTTCATCGCCATAGAGCGCTACCAAACCAAATGCCTCTATCATACCTACCACTGTTCCTAACAGTCCGATGAGAGGCGCAAGGGAGGCAATCACTGAAATCGGATAGATCTTGTCCAGTTGAGAGCGCATATCACGGGCTGCTATATCCCCGGCCGTCTCGGAT
>CAVFNZ010000158.1:0-3436 GCA_963624095.1 Clostridium sp. CAG:217
AATCGAACCCGTGTTCCATGCGTGAGAGGCATGTGTCCTAGCCGCTAGACGAAAGTGCCATATCTGTATCTCTAAGACGGGTGCAAAGGTAGAGCTTATCTTTGAACTGTGCAAGCGTTGCGCCAACTTTTTTCAAAAAAAGTTGGCGCAACCTCATAACATCGCAACCTCGCTCATCCTCACAACCTCTGCCACAGCCATCAATCTCCGTCACCTCCGCCAATTTCCGCCTCAACCACAAATCCCCACCAACCTCCACCAACCTCTGACACCTCCACCAATCGCCGTCACAACCTCCGTCCGCTTCTCGCTTCATACAGGAAACGGACTTCTCTTTTGTCCTTCTGTTCACACAAAACATTTTGTACTCTGAACGTAAATCCGTAACTTCGCACCGAAAACGGGGATATATGGATAACACAATCATCACAAAAACTAACTTTAGACGTAACACACATGAAAAAGAAACTTATCAACTTGCTGAATGGAGCAAGTCTGTCACGGGGCACGGACAACAATCGTAAAACAAAGTCTAACCCAGGACACGGAAGAGCTTCCGCTTTCCTGTCCGCATTGTTGTTGGGAATCACGCTATCGGCCATCCCGACGAACGCTGTTCTAGCCGATGACTCGTCCACCAAAGGCGGAACTTTCACCGCTGGTACAGGGACGTTTCTGTTGAACGGCGAGCCCTTCATCGTGAAGGCGGCCGAGCTGCACTATCCACGCATCCCACGAGCCTACTGGGACCACCGCATCAAGATGTGCAAGGCACTGGGCATGAACACGGTCTGCATCTATGTATTCTGGAACATCCACGAGCAACGGGAGGGAGAGTTCGACTTCACCGGCAACAACGACATGGCGGAGTTCTGCCGTGTGGTACAGAAGAACGGCATGTACGTCATCGTACGTCCGGGACCTTATGTCTGCGCTGAATGGGAAATGGGCGGACTGCCCTGGTGGCTGCTGAAGAAGAAAGAGATAAGGTTGCGCAAGGCTGACCCCTACTTTCTTGAACGCGTGGAGAAATTTGAACGACAAGTTGGCGAGCAACTGGCTCCGCTCACCATCCAAAACGGCGGCCCCATCATCATGGTGCAGGTGGAGAATGAGTACGGTTCCTACGGCACGGACAAAGCTTACGTCTCCGCCATCCGCGACATCGTGCGGCGCTCAGGGTTCGACAAGGTGGCACTCTTCCAGTGCGACTGGGCCAGCAACTTCGAACACAACGGACTGGATGACCTCATCTGGACCATGAACTTCGGTACGGGTGCCAACATCGACAATCAGTTCCGTCGCCTCGGCGAACTGCGACCCGACTCGCCCAAGATGTGTTCGGAGTTTTGGAGCGGATGGTTCGACAAATGGGGCGCACGCCACGAGACACGCCCAGCCAAGGATATGGTCGACGGCATGGACGAGATGCTCTCCAAAGGCATCAGCTTCTCGCTCTACATGACCCATGGAGGCACCAGTTTCGGCCATTGGGCGGGTGCCAACTCTCCTGGTTATCAGCCCGACGTCACCTCTTACGACTACGACGCGCCCATCAACGAATACGGTCTCGCCACACCCAAGTACCACGAACTAAGACGGATGATGGCGAAATACAACGGCGGCAAGTCGCTGCCCGCGGTGCCCAAAGCTCCCATGCCCATCATCCGCGTTCCCGAGTTTCGCCTGACGGAGTTCGCACCGCTCACGAACGGTACGGACCAATCAAGGGTACGCACGGCTTCGAGCGTCAAGACCTTCGAGGAACTTGACATGGGTTGGGGTACCACGGTTTACCAAACCACCTTGCCGCAAATCGGCGAAGGCACGCTGCTCACCGCCAATGTGCACGACTTCGCCATCGTCTACGTCAACGGCTCGCGCATCGGCACCATCGACCGCTCGCGCAACGAGTCGAGCATCGAGCTTCCGCCTCTCCGTGCCGCGCAGAACCGGCTGACCCTCGTCGTAGAGGCCATGGGACGCATCAACTTCGGCCGGGCCATCAAAGACTACAAAGGCATCGTCGGTGACGTGAAACTCAGTTACTCCACCGACTTGACCGACGTAGAGATTACCCCGCAAAAGTGGGACATCCTCCCTATTCCCGACGACTACGGCACCGCACTCCACGCCCTTGCGGCAAGTTCGGCTGAGACTACAAGCGTAGCCTCAACCCCCGACAGGACAGAAGCCGGAGGGGCCGGCTACTATCGGGGGCACTTCACGCTGAAGAAGGTAGGCGACACGTTCCTCAACCTCGAATCCTTCGGCAAGGGACAGGTCTACGTCAACGGCCACGCCATCGGACGATTCTGGCATGTCGGGCCACAGCAGACCCTCTATGTGCCGGGATGTTGGCTAAAGAAGGGGCGTAACGAAGTCATCGTCCTCGACGTACTCGGTCCACAGAGCGTCTCCGCAGGCATCACGCAACCCACGGCCTACTGCGCTGACAAGCACGAGCTGGACAAGCTGCATCTCACCAAAAGCAACAAGCACAACGAACCGGGCAACCGAATGGACCTCAACTCCGACACACCCGTCCTGCAAGGAGAGTTCCAAAGCGGCAATGGTTGGCAAACACTGAAGCTGGCGCAACCCGCCGAAGGCCGTTACTTCGCGTTGGAGTGCAACAGCACGCACGATGACACGCCCCAACTGGCCATCGCCGAGGTCTACCTCCTCGATGAGAGCGGCAACCGCATCGACCGCACCAACTGGGTGGCACACTATGCCGACAGCGAGAAGGGCAACTCCACCCTCGACAAGATGTTCGACCTTCAAGAGAGTACCTATTGGCAGACCGAGCGCAGCGCCGCATTCCCCCACCTCGCCATTGTTGACATGGGAAAGACGCAACGCATCACCGCCATACAGTACCTTCCGAGGGCTGAGCAGGGCGCACCGGGCAGCGTAAAGGAATTCAAGCTTTATATTAGGAAATAAAATCATGAGGTTAACCTCACAAGCCCACGAGGTTAACCTCACAGCCCCGAGAGGTTAACCTCACAGGCCGATGAGGTTAACCTCATTTTCGATAGCGGTTTGACTATGTTGTGATTTGTTTTTGTATTCCGAACGTAAATCCGTAACTTCGCAACGGAAACAAGAAACTTGCAGCGTATGAAATATCCTATAGGCATACAGACTTTCGAGAAAATCATACAGGACGGCTTTGTCTATGTGGACAAGACCGACATGGTGTACTCATTGGCACAAGAGGGAGCCGTTTATTTCCTGAGCCGTCCGCGTCGGTTCGGGAAGAGCCTGCTCATCTCCACCCTGGAGAGTTACTTCCTTGGTAAAAAGGAACTCTTCAAGGGGCTGAAGATTGACGCTTTGGAGAAGGAGTGGAAGGTGTACCCCGTACTGCACGTCGACTTCGGGGCAGGCAAGTTCCTGGACGTAAACGCATTGCAGAAGGTCCTTGACG
>CAVFNZ010000159.1:0-3411 GCA_963624095.1 Clostridium sp. CAG:217
CCGCGACCCGCGCTGGGGACGCGGACAGGAGACTTATGGCGAAGACCCTTACCTGACCGGCCAACTGGGTATGGCTGTCGTTCGCGGTCTGCAAGGCCCGAAGGACGTGCGCTACAACAAACTGCATGCCTGTGCCAAACACTATGCCGTCCACTCCGGTCCGGAATGGAACCGTCACTACTTCAATGCCGAGAACATCGACCTGCGCGATCTGTGGGAAACCTATCTCCCCGCATTCAAGGATTTGGTGCAGAAGGCCGGCGTGAAAGAGGTGATGTGCGCCTACAACCGTTTTGAAGGAGAGCCCTGCTGTGGCAGCAACCGGTTGCTGACGCAGATTCTGCGCAACGAATGGGGATTCAACGGCATCGTCGTATCGGACTGTGGCGCAATCTCCGACTTCTACGGAGCGAACCGGCACAACACGCAACCCGATGCCACACACGCTTCGGCCAACGCTGTTCTCAACGGAACGGACGTGGAATGCGGATCGAACTATAAAAACCTGCCCGAGGCCGTGCGCAAGGGACTTATCCCCGAGGAACGCGTCGACATCTCCGTGCGCCGACTGCTGAAGGCCCGCTTTGAGTTGGGCGAGATGGACGACAATATACCTGCTCCCTGGGGAGAAATACCCTACGCCGTGGTGGATTGCAAAGAACATCAAGACTTGGCGTTGAAGATGGCCGAAGAGACGCTTGTCTTGTTACAGAACAACAAGAACCTCTTGCCGCTCAGCAAGAAGATGACGGTGGCCGTGCTTGGTCCCAACGCCAACGACTCGGTGATGCAATGGGGCAACTATGAGGGTACTCCCTCGCACACCGTGACGCTGTTGCAAGGCATTCGCCGGATGCTGCCGGAGTCGAAAGTCATCTACGAGCAAGTGTGCGGACATACCGATTCGAATGTCTGGGCCAGTCTGTTCGCTCAATGCGCCTCTTCCAAGGGCAATGGCTTCGAGGCCGAATATTGGAACAATCCTACTTTTAAAGGCAAGGCGGAAGTGTATGCCGTACAGGCCACTCCGTTCAACTTCCAGGCCGCCGGGGCTACCGTATTCGCTCCGGGCGTGAACAGCCGTGAGTTTTCCGCTGTCTACACCTCCACGTTCCGTCCCGACCACAATGGCAAGGCATACTTCCGTCTCGCCACCAACGGCATGGTGAAAATCCTGCTCAATGGCAAAGAGGCAGGGAAGGAAATCTTCAATAAAAAACAGACGACCAACTATTACCCCTTCGAGTTTGAGGCGGGCAAGGAATACAAAATAGAGGTTCGTACCAGTCAAAAGCGTGAGGACGCTTTCCTCAGCTTCGACCTGGTGGAGTCGCATCCGACGGACATGAAGGCGGTGCTCAAGCGCATCCGGAAAGCCGATGTGGTCATCTTTGCCGGAGGCATCTCTCCCAAACTGGAAGGCGAGGAGATGAGTGTCAGCGCCGAAGGTTTCAAGGGTGGCGACCGCACCGACATTGAATTGCCGAAAGTTCAGCGCGAGGTGCTGCAGGCATTGAAGAAAGCCGGCAAGAAGATTGTCTTTGTCAACTTCTCCGGTTCGGCCATTGCTTTGACCAATGAGGTTGAGAACTGCGATGCCATCCTTCAGGCATGGTATCCGGGTCAAGAGGGCGGAACGGCCATCGCCAAGACGCTCTTCGGTGAGTACAATCCTGCCGGACGCTTGCCCGTCACGTTCTACAAGAACATGGAGCAGTTGCCCGACTTCCTCGACTATTCCATGAAAGGACGTACCTATCGTTTCTTCAAGGACCAGCCTCTCTTCTCCTTTGGCTACGGACTGAGCTACACCAAGTTCGCATACCAACCGGCCTCTTTGGACAAGACGACCCTGGCGTATGGCGAGAAGGCTACGCTCACCATCCCTGTGCAGAATGTCGGCAAGCGTGACGGCGAAGAGGTGGTGCAAGTCTACATCCATCGTGTGGGCGACACGGAAGGTCCCGTCAAGACACTCCGTGGCTTCAAGCGCGTGAATATCGCCAAGGGCGCTACCGAGCAAGTTGCGATAGAACTTCCCTATGACTCCTTCGATTGGTTCGACGTGAAGACCAACACCATGCACCCGATTAAGGGCGCGTATGAAATCTTCTACGGCGGAAGTTCCCGCGGCCAGGATTTGCGGAAAATGGAGATTACCATCGAGTAATCCTACCTATATATTATATAAGGTAAAAAGTTCGCCACTCATCGCCTCCTTGTTAGGCGGTGAGTGGCGAACGTCCGTTTCGGGGAAGCCGGGGAAAACTCCTTCCGCTCATTCCCTTATTCCGCTCTCTTCAGGATATTGTCGTGAATGAAGCCGGTGTAGAACAGCAAGTCCCAATGGTGCAGACAGCCGGGGTCGACGTTCGCGCTTTGGTAAACTGGGTTGCGGTTCCATTCCCGGTACTTGTCGGCATTGGCCGTCTCCACAATCAGCAGCCGCGTTGTCGGGTCGAGATACACCTTGTGCTGACACTCCTCGTACGTGAATGTAGCCGGTGAGTCGTCCGTCCTCCAGTTTACCGGGTTTATCGCCGCTGCCGCATCGCCGGCCACGAAAGGCCAGATGGCGGAATTGTCGAGCACCGAATTGAACGATACCGTCACTCCCGGACTGCTTTCGTCCGATGCCGGAACGATGTGTTCGCACTTCAGGTCATCTGCCGAGATGCGGTAGCCCAAGGCGTAGGCGGCGACCATCTGCCGGTATTGCCCGTCGGTCATGTGCTTCAGCAAATCGAGCACCAACATTCCGCCCTGCGAGAAACCCACGAGGGCAAACCTCCGGCCTTGGTTGATATGCTTCATGTAATAGTCGAAAGACGCGCATACCTCTTCCACCACCTCCCTGTACTCCGTCTGGAATCGGTCGGTGGGCAGACCGATGGCTTCGAACGTGAACTGATGGTAGTACGGGGCGATGTAGTTGAAGTCGTTTTGGCCAATCTTCTCCTCAACGTAGGCGAGCTCGGCATCGATGGCCTGTTTGTCTTCGGGCGTCAGCTGCGCCCGGTACAATTTCTCCCCGTTCCCGTCCGTGGCGGAGATGACGTCGGTCGATACGAGGTAAAGCAGGTCTATTCGATTGGGGTTGATGCCCTCTTTTGCCTGATACCAGGCACTGTCACTGGCCCAATAACTTGTCGCTTCGGACGTTCCTGTCTGTGAGTCGCATCCTGTCAACGCTTGCACCGCGACAAGCAAAATCAGCGTGAAGACTTTGGACATTGAAATGCCGTGATGGCTTAGTCTTCTATTTCCGTGTATAGTCATTGTGTGGTGATTTGGTTAGTTGTTTGAGGGCGAGTAGCCGACTTTGTCTTTCGCGGTAATCTTCCGCAACACGCGGCACGGGTTGCCTGCCGCGATGACCCCCGAAGGGATGTCGCGCGTGACCACGCTGCC
>CAVFNZ010000160.1:0-3384 GCA_963624095.1 Clostridium sp. CAG:217
CACGACGCGGTCGGTCTCGTTCATTCCCTGAGCGCCGATACGTGTCATATTGCGGATGGTACGGTCCACGTCATCGTCAATGATGCCTTCCACGGAGGTGACATACTTCTGCTGCATGGCCAGCATGGCGGAGAGCACGGCGGTGGAGACACCGCTGGTCAGCTTCATGGCGCAGCTGGGTTTGGCACCGTCGCAAATCATGCCGGTGATGTTGGCAATCATGTTCTTCACCGCATAAGTGATTTGCTGGTATTCACCGCCCATCAGGTAGGTGATGCCGCAGCAGGAACCCGTGGCGGCCACCACGCAACCGCACAAGGCGGAGAGGCGACCCAGGCTCTGTTTGATGTAGATAACCGTCAGGTGGCTCAGCATCAAGGCCCTTATCAGCTCCTCCTCACTCTTGTGGTTTTCCTCGGCAAAGACAACCACGGGCAGCGTAGCCGTGATTCCCTGGTTGCCGCTTCCGGAGTTGCTCATCACCGGCACCATGGCACCGCCCATACGGGCATCGCATGCCGCCGACGTGCAAGAGAGGATGTGGGCGAACATACTGTCGCCAATCACTTTCTTCTCCATGGGACTCTGCATCATCTTGCCCACGCCATGGCCATAATCCCCCTGGAGTGAGTAATCCGCGGCGGCTTTGTTCAGCCGTTTGGACTCCAGGATGAAGGAGATTTCTTCCAAGGGAGAGGTGGTGGCAAAGTCGTACACCTTGCGAAGGGTCAGCTGCACATCGTCATCCGCCTGGTCTGTGCCGCCAGCGGTCTGGTTGTCGAGCAACACCTCGTCACCCTTGGCCAGGTATACAAAGTTGGTGTGTCCACCCGCTATCACGGCTTTGGCCTGCGCACCGTCCGCCTCACAAAGGGCCTCCACATAAAGTTTCTCGGTAATGTTTTCCTTCAGGGAGATGGTAATGCGTTTCTCGTCAATGAACTTCTTACCGCGTTCCACGGCCTCGGGGTTACAGTCCTTCAGCACTTCGAGTTGGTATTCCGATTTACCTATCAGCGCACCCAAGGCAATGGCGATGGGCAGACCGATCATGCCTGTCCCGGGGATTCCCACGCCCATGGCGTTCTTCAGGATATTCGCGCTCAACCACACGGTGACGTGCTCCGGCCGCTTGCCGAGTATCTCGGTGGCCTTTGCCACACAAAGAGCCACGGCGACGGGCTCGGTACAGCCGATGGCGGGAATCACCTCACGGTGTACCAAGGCTATGATTTGTTCTCTTTCAGATTTACTCAACATGATCTTTCTCTATTAGTTAAGGTAGAGCGACCCGAATCGAGTGATTCGGGTCGCACTCAGGTTGTTTCATTTGCGGTAGTTATCAAGTCCTGTCCGCAGGAACTTAACGAACTTGTCGATGTCCTCGTCATGTGTATAGGAGCCGTTCAACGGATTGCCTTCGTTGTCGAGCAGCACATAGAAAGGTTGTGCGTTGGCACCGAACTTCACGCGCTGCAAGTAGCTCCACTTGTCGCCGATGGTGCGGAGCTTGCGTTCCTTGCCGTTCTCCACAACGGTCTGCACTTCCGGCAGAGCCGTCTTCTCGTCCACGTACAATGAGATAAGTATGTAGTCGTTGGTCATGATGTCGCGAACCTTATCGTCAATCCAAACCTTTGATTCCATCTCACGGCAGTTTACGCAGCCCCATCCGGTGAAGTCTACCATGACCGGTTTGCCTGCGGCCTTGGCGGCAGCCATACCCACTTCATAGTCGGTGTAGTGAGCGTGAACTTCCTTTGCCTGGTAGAGGTTGAAGTCCTGCGTGCTCGAAGGAGGAGCGAACGCGCTGATGGCCTTCAGCGGAGCTCCCCACAAACCGGGAACCATATAGACGGCGAAAGCCAACGAAATCAATCCCATGAAGAAACGGGGGATGCTTACATGGTCGGTATCGTCGTCATGCGGGAATTTGAGTTTGCCCAACAGGTAGATACCCAACAGACCGAAGATGACAATCCAAAGAGCGAGGAACGCCTCACGGTCGAGGATGTGCCACTGGTAAGCCATGTCGGCAACGGAGAGGAACTTCAGGGCGAAGGCCAGCTCAAGGAATCCGAGGACTACCTTCACCACGTTCATCCAACCGCCCGACTTGGGCATGGACTTCAGCCAAGTGGGGAACATGGCGAAGAGGGTGAACGGGAGAGCCAAGGCGATGGCGAATCCCAGCATACCGATGGCGGGGGCCACGATGCTTCCCGTAGTGGACACTTCCACCAAGAGGAATCCGATGATGGGACCCGTGCAGGAGAATGAGACCAAGGTCAGCGTGAAGGCCATCAAGAAGATGCTGATCAGACCGCTCGTCTTCTCGGCCTTGCTGTCCACGGCCGTACTCCAGGATGAGGGCAGCGTAATCTCAAAGCCTCCGAAGAAAGAGGCGGCGAAGACTACCAACATCAGGAAGAAGAAGATGTTGAAGATGGCGTTCGTGGAAAGGGCGTTCAGGGCACTGGCACCAAATATCAAGGTGATGGCCAGTCCCAGCACAAGGTAGATGACCACGATGGAAGCACCATAAAGCCAAGCGTCGCGGATACCTTTTTTCTTGTCGTCAGAGCGTTTCAGGAAGAAACTTACAGTCATCGGGATGATAGGCCATACGCAAGGAGTCACCAAAGCGACGAATCCGCCCAGCAGACCCATCAGGAAGATGTAAATCCAGGAGCGGTTGGTGTCGGCCTTACCTTCGTTGCCGAAAGCGTTGAGTTCACCGATGACAGGAGTCCACCAACCCTTCAACGCGTCGGTCGCCTCCACGGCCGTGTTTGCCGCAGCGGTGGAGTCCGCCACTTCGGCGGGAGTCTCGACGATCTCGGCGGGAGTTGCCGTGGCCTCAGCTTCAGGAGCCTTATCGGTGGGAGCCGCAGGGGCGGGAGCCGCAGCGGCATTGGCTACGCCCTTACCGCTAAAGTTGAACTCCACGTCGGTCGGAGGCAAGCAGTTCTGGTCGTTGCAAGCACCATAGTTCATGTAGCCTTCCACATGGTAAGTGGCACCGGTTATCTTTATTTTCTGGAAGAATGTAGCGTTGTTCTCGAAGAAGCTCACCTTCATGCCGAACATGTCGTCGAACTTCGTTTCCACCTTGCCGCGCGGGGTAAGTTTACCCACCAGTTCCGCGCCTTCAATCTTGTCCATCGTCAAGGTGGCGGGAGTAGGGCCGTCCGCCGGGATGTCCGTTGAGTACACATGCCAGCCGGCATCGATGGTAGCGGAGAAGATGATTTCAGCCTCCGTCTCCGTGATTTTCTTGAATTCAGTTCTGAATTTCACCGGTTCTTGAATCTGCGCCACCATTGGCAACACGGCAGCCATCAAGAGCAAACAGCTCAAGAGAATTGACTTTTTCATTATTTG
>CAVFNZ010000161.1:0-2443 GCA_963624095.1 Clostridium sp. CAG:217
GTGTATGAGGTAACGCTGAGCGATTGGTTCAAAGGAACTACGGGTACTTCTGTTCAGATGGACACCAACAACGACGGCATGCTGAACGCCAGCGATACTTGGACGAATCCGCTTGATACGGATAACAAGAAGCCGGGTGTGAGAAAAGGTTGCGTACTGGGTAGCTCGTTCCTCTTCCCCTTTGCCATGGATGGTACAAAGCCGACCTTCCAGTTGCAGTTGCTGGATGGTGACGGTACTATCATCCGCTACTGGAACATCCGTCTGCAGGCCTCAAGCACGGCCGACTCACAGATTGCCCAAAAGGCTTCTTTGGTAAGTGCCAATGGTGTGGTGTCAGAGAATAGCGTAGAGGAAAACTTCGTGAACTACAGCGTCCTCCGCAACCACCTCTACAACATCGGTTCGCGTAACGCGGGTGACGGTGGTGGCAGCACTGACCCAGACTCTGGCAATGATGACAAGGCACAGCCTCTGAACAACGAGACGTTGATTCTGCGCGTGAACGACAACTGGGAGGCCATTCACGAGATGGATATCGACTAACCCAAAACAAAGAGTATGAATGAATAACGCTTCGGGGAACTCCTCCGGGAACTCCCCGAAGCGGACTTATCGGGAGAATCTCCCGTTTCTGTTCCGCAACGGATGGACCTCCTTGCCGGAACGTTTCAGGTAAAAACAATCAAGCAGTGAAGAGAATAGAGATTGCAGTTTGGTGCCTCGCGCTCCTTGCGGGCTTCTTGGGCGGATGCTCGGACGATGTCCTCGATAGCGACCCGGCGCGTGAATACGCCGATGGAAGCATCGCGCTGCGCATCGGTGCCGAGTCGCGCGTGCGGACAAAGACCGTGTTGGCCGGTTCGTACAACCGGCATCATGTGCGGCAAGCGTACGCCATCCTCTACAAGGGTATGGGCGATGACGCGACCTACCTCTGCCACAAGGACCTCAACTGGAGTCCGAAGGATTCGGCGGACTATGCGGAGGGCGTGGTGCAGCAAAAGGTGTTTAAGTTTGACGTGCCGCCGTCCCTCCAGTCGGGTACCGTCTGCACGCTGTTGTGCGTGGGGCTGGACGATAAGTCGGGTACAACCTACGGACTGACGCTCAATGACGACCAGACCCCGTTGTTCTGTGCCGACGGAAAGACACTCACGGATGCCAAGGCCATCCTGGCGGACGGACAATCGATGCTCACCTCGGAACTGTTTGCCGGATGGGACACTCTCACCTACCAACGGAAGGAGACGAACTCGGTGGAGGTGGAGATGACCCGACGCGTGGCGGGCGCGTACGCCTACCTGAAAGATATTCCCGCCCAAGTAAGCGGTAAGGATGTGAAGTACATCCAATGGACATTGGGCAACAACCCTACCACACAAATCGGACTGGTGCGGGTGGAACGCACGGCCGACAACACGCTGCCCGATGACTTCGGCAGCGGAGAAAACACCACCGCGGATGCCAAGGTGCTCGACAAACTGACGCTGACGGACATCGCCACAGCCAATACGACAACCAACCTATACGAAATAGACACGCTCTACACGGAGTCGCTCGGCCTCACCAAAGGGACACTGCTGCTCAGTGCCTACCTCCTGCCGATGAAGGAAGCGACCAACGGCACGCTGGCCGTGGAGTTGTTGGATGCGGACGGCAACACGTTGAAGAGTTTCCCGGCGCAATGGAACAATCTGCCGGCGGCGGCAGGGACGAAAACGAACTACTCGGTTTATCCCAACTACGTGTATCATGCCGGTACCCGTTCGGTGGACAGCGACCGCCCGGCCAGTCTTGCCGGCGACCGCATCGAACTGGTGGTGCAGCCCTGGACGGAACTGACCATCAACACCGACTTCCCCAAAGTGCCGCTCGAAGCCACCATCGACTACGACAAGAATCCCTCGTCGTACATCTACGACTGCATCAACACCACGGACAAGATTACCATCATGCCCTCCCTGCTGCAACGGGGCTGGACGCTCACCTTGGTGGCGGAGGACAAGGACGGGAACGAAGACCTCACGGGCACGTGCAACTGGATTTACTTCGTGAAGTCGGACGGCAGCTACACGCAGACCCTCTCCTCCAGCGACTATACGGACGGCACCAGCACGGCGGTGGACATTACCATCCGTCTCTGCGACTATATGAATCCGCACTACAGCGAAGCGGATAGCAAAAACTACAAGTACGACTCCGACTATGACCCCTCGACAGAAACCGGACGGGCGAATATCAACAGCGACTGGCGGCGTGCGCGGATTGTGGTGACAACCGAAGACAGCAGTTCGCCCTCCCACATCTCCATCCGGCAGTACAACGCCATCACGGTCATCGGCAAGTATGACAAAAACACCCGCTTCTCATGCGGGGTCAGCCGCTACGACTATGGGGTGGTGCGGGATGCGAACGGCAACATCATCACCCAAGGCTACGC
>CAVFNZ010000161.1:2453-3240 GCA_963624095.1 Clostridium sp. CAG:217
CGGAAAGATAACCAATAACAACAGGGGTTATCTGGGCAAGTGGGGAATTTTGGATAAGATTTATGGTCTCATTTATGATGACAATACTAGCGCGAATTACTATGACGGCTATCAAGCACACGAAAACCTAAGAAAAGCAATTACATCCGATACCGGCTACTGGGGTACTGATGACATCTCAACTCAACCCATTATCCGCTATTCCTGGACGGCATCATGGGTCTATGAAGACGGACAGCAGAAACAGGAACAATTATACTGGTATCTGCCTTCGTGGTATGAGTTGGCTTTTTTCTTCAGTGACATAGCTACCCAATCTGCTATCGATACCAACGTAGAGATTAACGACCTGTACTGGAGTTCAACGGCAAAATATAACTCCAAATGGAGTTCGAGCTTGAGATCTTATTTTTCATATTGTCAGAAACTCGATAATAACAGGAAACCGTCAATTATTAACAGCGACAATGCGCTCGAAGCCAGAGACTGGCGAGTCTACACTGGTTATTCACGTCGCGCCCGTCACTTCAAAGACTATACGGGTACATTACAGTAACCTGCAAAAAAAATCGCATGATGAAACATATCTCATATATTACCCTCTTGTGGCTTTCGCTCTTTGCCCTGCCGGCGTGCAGCGACGACAGGGACGGTGGCGGCTCGGCAACGGACGGCAAGGTGAGGATTGAGCTGGACAGCCCCTCGCCATCGGTGATTACCACCCGTGCCGCCAGCGAGACGGAGACCATCGAGAACGTGGCGGTGTTCGTCTTCAAGGCGGACGGCA
>CAVFNZ010000162.1:0-3223 GCA_963624095.1 Clostridium sp. CAG:217
ACACCATCTTGCTGCTGTGTACCGTGGGAGTGGCGGCGGCCATCCGCATGAGTAGCGAATGGAGCAAAGCGGAAGCCGCCCTGCAAGAGGCCGAGAAGAACCGGACGGAGGCCGAGCTGAACAATCTGAGAAACCAGCTCAACCCCCATTTCCTGCTCAACACGCTGAACAACATCTACGCGCTAATCGCTTTCGACAGCGACAAGGCGCAACAAGCGGTGCAGGACTTGAGCAAACTTCTGCGCTACGTCTTGTACGAAAACCAACAAACTTTCGTACCTTTGTCCAAAGAAATGGATTTCATCAAGAATTACATTGAGCTGATGCGCATACGCGTTTCAAAGGACGTGAAGGTGTACATCAACATCAATGTACCTGAGAACAGTTCGATGGAAATCGCTCCGTTGATATTCATCTCGCTGATAGAGAATGCGTTCAAACACGGCATCAGTCCTACCGAAGCCAGTTTCATCAGCATCACCATCACGCAGATTGAGCAGAAGGAGGTGCGCTGCGAGATTCTGAACAGCAATCATCCGAAGAACACGTCGGACAAGAGCGGAAGCGGCATCGGACTGGAACAGGTAAGCCGACGGTTGGAACTGCTCTATCCCCACCGCTACGAATGGCAGAAGGGAGTCAGCGCCAACGGAGAGGTTTATTCTTCGTTGTTATCCATCAAAGTGTGAGAGAAATAATATGGTATAAAACGCCAAAGGAGAATACGATGATTCTGAAATGCGCCTTAGTCGATGATGAGCCCCTTGCGCTGGATTTGCTGGAGGCTTATGTGCAGAAGACCCCTTGCCTGCAGTTGGAGGGGAAATATTCGAGTGCCGTGACCGCTATGGATGGTCTGCGTGACCATCCGGTGGACTTGCTGTTCCTGGACATCCAGATGCCCGAGCTGAACGGACTGGAATTCTCGAAGATGGTCAACGAGGAGACGCGCATCGTCTTCACCACGGCGTTCAGCCAGTACGCATTGGACGGCTATCGGGTCAACGCCCTCGACTACCTGCTGAAGCCTATCAGTTACAAGGACTTTCTGGAAGCTGTCAACAAAGCGGTGAACTGGTTCGAACTGAAAAGAAACGCCGCCAGCGCGGAACTTCCTTACACCGAGAACGACTGCATCTATGTGAAGAGCGACTACAAACTCATTCAGATAAAGTTGAAGGATATCCTCTACATCGAGGGACTGAAGGATTATGTGAAAATCTATGTGGAGAATATGCCCAAGGCCATCCTTTCGCTCATCAGCATGAAGGTGATGGAAGAGCGTCTGCCCTCATCGATGTTCATCCGCGTACACCGGTCATTCATTGTGCAAAAGAACAAGATACAGGTAATCGACCGGGGCAGAATCGTCTTCGGCAAGGAATACATCCCCGTTTCCGACAGCTACAAGCAGGAGCTGCAGAACTACCTCAACGGGAAAACGATGCAATAACACTGACCCTATAAAGAGAGCCACGGCAATCGGATGCCCGAGGAGGTCTCGAAACAGAATTATAACAGCCATCGGTGTAGAGATTGATTCTTCATCCCTCTACGCCGATGGCTGTTCTTTGCGGTTTCGCTTGACCGGACGTAACCAGTTTACTGAATGTCAGAAACCGCTTCGCCGTTCACGGTGACGTGGTTCATCTTGATGTTGGCGCAATCCTCGAACAGGCACTTCTTCTTTGCGTCATTGATAATGATGTTGGACAACTTAATGTCAGTGATGGGGGATTCCTCCAGTCCCACAATCTCGATAGGCATGACCGTACCGTTCACCACCACGTTCGAAATCTTGATGTCGCGGAACACGGGAGTGCGATCGCTCTTCTCCTCCTTGGGCATACGGCTGTATTTCAGATTGAAAATCAACGCCTCTTTCCGGATGTTGTCCATCACGATGTTTTTCACGACGATGTCCTCCACCACGCCACCGCGTCCACGGGTGGATTTCAACCGAATGCCGCGGTCCGTCCCGCTAAACGTGCAGTTGGAGATTCTCACCTTGCGCACGCCACCGCTCATCTCGCTGCCGATGACCACGCCACCATGACCATTCCGCATCGCACAGTTCTTGATGACAATGTTCTCGCAGGGCTTGCCTATCTTGCGTGCCTGCAAGTCGCGTCCGCTCTTGATGGTGATGCAATCGTCGCCCACCGAGATGTTGCAGCCAGTGATGGTCACGTCGCTGCACGACTCCGGGTTGATGCCGTCCGTATTGGGCGAAGGCTCGTTGTTGATGCTGACGTTCTTGACGACAACTTTGTCACAGAGCTCCGGGTTGACGGTCCAGAAAGGAGAGTTTTTTATACTTACCCCCTCGATACGCACATTCTTGCAACGTATGGGGTGAATGAACGGAGGACGGAAGAAACGGCGGTCGGCCGTTTTGTGCCAATCGGCGTTCGTCTCCGCCTTTATGGCTTTCATGTCGTTGGCCTTGTCCCACATGGGCTGATATCGGTTCACGTCACGCACGCCATTGTCGCGCAAGTCGATGAGCACCTTGAAGAACTCGTCCCACCACGCCTTGCCTTGTCCGTCGAGGATTCCCGCACCCTTGATGGTAATGTTCTCAGCGTCCACCGCATAGATTAGCGGAGCGAAACTCTTCATCATCACGCCCTCGTGACGCACCTCCACGAAAGGAAGATAATCATCGAAATTGGTAGAGAAGAGCAACGTGGCACCCTTTTCCAGTTCGAGGGTCGTGTTGCTCTGCATGCGTATGGAACCTGTCAGATAAGTTCCACTGGGGAAGTAGAGCGTTCCCCCGCCCTCCCGGCTCAAGCGGGAGAGCGTCGTGTTTATCAGTTCCGTATTCAAGGTCTTGCCGTCCGCTTTCGCTCCGGCCTGTTTCATATCCACCCGCTCCGCCGAGACGGAAGCGGCAATCACGTTGGCTATCATAAAAGCCATCAGTTGTTTCACCATAGACAATAATTAGAAATGTTTATACTCGTTATTCAATTCATGTTCGAGCCACAAAGGTAAGCATTTTCGTCGAAACGGCCCACACCCGTAATTTGTTTAATTCTATCCGTAATCCATCTACGAGGAGTTTGGCGGAATGGCTGTAATTTTGCAACGTGAAGATTCAGTAAGACATGAAGAAACTTTTAATTTTATTCGTAATGATTATGGCAACAATGAATCTGTCTGTGGCCAACAACACGTTGACCCAGCGCCAGTTGCACCTCGCCACCTTGGCAAGTCT
>CAVFNZ010000163.1:0-3205 GCA_963624095.1 Clostridium sp. CAG:217
TAGCTGAGTATCCCGGCATAATCGCTACTACTCTTTCCACCCAGTTTCATGCCGCTCTTTGCCATCGTGTTGAAGCGGTTGTAAACAGTGGTGTTGACACCACCCACTCCCGACTCAAGCGACACGGCGATACCTGCGTAGACGTTGAAATAGTCGCGATAGGTCTTGTAAGGTTCGATATTAAAGTAGTGCTCAACCGCCTCCTTGATATCCGTCAGGTAGGTTCCTCCGCTCACCTCTTTGGCGGTATAGCCGTCACCGAGGAAGACGAGGTTTACGCCATTGCCCTTCGTGGCCGATTGCAACGTGACAAACTGGTCCTCCGCATATTCGTAGTTATACTGCGATACGGTACACTTGGTTTGGTAATCCTTGTCTTTCAGTTTGAAGATGATTTCTCCCTCACGGCTATCACTGCCGTCCGCCAATTCCGAGAAGGTCAGTTTCAGCTCAGTGTTACCTGTACCACTGGTCTTGTCCAACGTCACCCAATCCGGTTGGCTCTCCACGACCCAATCCGCCTCAGCGTCCAAGGTAAGGTCGCGTGTCACGGAAGTGTTGATGGCCGACGCTTTGCTGGGACGAACAACAAGGTTGCGGTATGCGGAGATGTGCTTAAAATCTCCCCAACCCGTTGCCGTCTGGTACTGGACAATAGATTCCTCCGGCACCTCAAGGGAAACGTTTTCTTTATCTATTCCACTGAAAGCACCATCCATCACATGCGCCGGGGTTGTCCCTTTGCAGATAATCCGGTCTATGAGGTAGCAACCATTGAAAGCATTAGATTCTACAATTTCTAATGTTTTCGGAAAAACGATGCCTTCGAGACTGCTACAACTCATAAAAGCATTTCTTCCAATTGAAATAACCTTATCCGGTATCTCAAGGACTCCTGATTGATTGTTAAAACAAAAAGAAGCACCTCCTATACTCTGAATATTTTCAGGCAACTTAAGCGTTCCTGAAAATTTACACCCATAAAACGTATCATCTTCAATAAACATTAAGTCCTCCGGTAAACGAAGTTCACCTCTGAAACTTGTGTTCGAAAAAGCACTATTGCCAATTGACTTAATTCCATTGTGAAGTATAAGAGTACCATTTAGTTTCCGACAACTGGAAAAACACCGATTCGGAGTTTCCGTAATTCCGTGAGGTATAGCTAATGAACCGGTGAAATTTACACAAATTGCAAACGCACTTTCTCCGATTGATTTTAGTCCATCAGGCAATCGTAACTCACCATAAAGATTCCTACAGCTACTGAAAGCAAAGCCTCCAATTTCTTCCAATCCCTTTGGCAAGTTCAATTCACAGGCAAAATTGCAAGACCAAAAGGCATGGCTTCCTATCTGCTTTAAAGTCGATGGCAATATCAGATTTCCAGTCAGACCTGAACAACTGGAAAAAGCACCACTTCCGATTGTCGTTACCCCTTCCGGGATAACCAATGAGCCCATCAGGTGCGAGCAGCCTGAAAAAGCATTACCTCCAATACTCGTAATATTATCCGGCAACACCAACGAAGTCAATGATGTCTTTTTGTACATTGCGGAAGATGGGATTTCAATAACCTTGGTGTCATCAGATGAAGTATCATCAGTGCTATGAGTATCATTACCAGATGCCGAGCCACCACCCCATGTAGTACCGCCATGCGCATCATCTCCTTGAATACTCACCTCCTTAAGGTTCAATGCCGACAAGGAGGTCATTTTATCCCTCATCACATAGAAATCATTGCTATTGATTTTACCCGTCAGCTTCAGGTTCTTTATCTCCGTCAGACTTTTGCCGGCCTTGGAGATGCATTCTTCAAGCGTTCCGGCGGTTTCCACGTTTATCACCACATATTCGCGGGCACTGGCATCGTGCGAAACATTGTCATTCTCCCAGGCGGTGATGCTCTCGGAGGTCAGCACAAACTCGTAGCCGCCTGTTACCTCACGCTTGTTCACCGTGATGGTGAAGTTATGCTGTTTCGTCGGAAGATAGGTAAAGGCTTCGTCCTTTTGGAGTTCGTAGGAGACACCGTTCACCGTGACGCTTACCAATGGGGTGTTGGCCTCCACCGTTTGCGGCACGATGATGGCACGATAGTCACTCTCATAATTGTAAGGTATGGTACCTGTTGTGGCCACTTCTCCCGTGGCGGTCACCACACCCGTAGCGAGATTGACGGTGGAGTTGCGTGTCGTATTCAACAGCAGCACCTGCTTTTCCGCCTTACTCCATTCGCCCTCAGCAAAGCCTGTTCCTTCGGCCAGCGTTACACGAGCACTCGCCATTTTGTGCTTAAACGTCAGCGTGATTACATTGTCCGTCGGGGCTATGTTCTCCGCTTTACCCCACAGGAAGTCCGACGCTTCATAGCCCCCGACGCTGTTCGACGTGGCAGCCGTACTTTGGTCTTTCTGCACCGTAAACGGATAGGCTTCTATGCTGCTTGGCGCATCGTACGGATAGAATCCGTACACATCGATATGCGTCTTGTCGTCCTTCCAATAGAAATCGTACGCTGAATTCCACTTGTATGTGGCCTCGTCATAAGTATGTCTGACATGATCCGCCCGATTACCTTCGGCGAGCAACGTGCCGGCAGTTTCCCCATCGTAGTCCACCACATAGATTCCAATAACATCCCCGTCGCAAAACCCGGCATCGTTGACGCGCGTTTGCAGCACTTGGGAAATCTCTCCGGAGAGGGATATCTTCCGATGAGTCGCTTGTCCGGATTCTGATACGGCATCCTCGTCCGTACAGGAAATCAGAGCAAAAAGACTTACGAAGAGCAGCCTCGTAACTATTCTGAAATGCTTCATAGTTCCGTCTTTTTCGGATTATTCTACCGTTCCACCATAATCCTTCTCGTCAGTCTCCCAACCTCCGATGCCGACATTGATTCCCTCGCTGGTCTTGTTAACCGTCAACGTGCATTTATACCGTTTGTTCGGTTCGAGGTTAATCGTTTGCTTCAGCACATACTCATAGCCACTGACGGATACCTTGATGAAGTTGGCATCCTGTATGTTCTGCGGAACGACCAACGCGCGGAAATAGCCCGTTTCCGCCCTGGGTGTCATGTCTACGGCTGAACCCGTCGTGGTCACAGCACCTGTCGCGAGGTCTATCGTGGCTCCGGTCTTCACTTGGCAGATTGTTATCCGAGCCTGTTCGAGTTCAGCGTCCGTATACCCGTTAC
>CAVFNZ010000164.1:0-3198 GCA_963624095.1 Clostridium sp. CAG:217
TGCGGAAGTCCACGATATACTGGGTCTTGTCCACATAGAGGTAGTTTCCCTCCCGGACGTTCTCGAAAGTCTGTATCCCCACAGGGTAGCAACGTATGTTTTCTGCCATAATCCTATTGAGTGTTGAATGTTGAGTGCAAAGATACGATTAAGCGAAGAGAATACAAAAGAAAAATCCATTTTTCTTTTTATTCTTGAGCGAAAGTATCTTCGACCGAAGGTCAGAGATAGTGCAAACCGAGTGAAAAACCAAAAAGAAAACCCACTTTTGTTTCTCGCTCGGCAGAGAAAATTTTCTCGCTCGGCAGGGAGTGGAAAAGGAGGGGTCAGCCGAAGAGGCCGTTGACGAGGTTGACGGCCTCGTCCTTTTTGCGGTTGACGATGCGGGCGTAGACCTGCGTCATGCGCACATCGGCGTGGCCGAGGAGCTTGCTGGTGGTGTAGAGGTCGGCACCCAGTGTGAGCATCATCGTGGCGAAGGTGTGGCGCGCCGTGTGGAAGGTGAAGTGTTTGCTGATGCCGGCGGCCCTGGCCCATGGCTTGATGAGGAGGTTGATGATGTTGGGCGGTGGCAGTCGGAACACCGAGTCGTGCGGCCGTTTACCATCGCGTTTGGGCATCCAGCGCAGAGCCTCGGGCGAGAGGGGCAGGTAGATGGGAGCCTTCGTCTTCTGCATCACAATCTCCAGTCGCACCTGCTGACCGTCGCGAAACACGTTCTCCCACTTCAGTCCGATGATGTCGCTCATGCGCAGTCCGCAGAAGCAGGAGAAGAGGTAGGCCGCCTTGACCTCCTCATGGTGTTTGATGGGTGTGGCGATGAGTCGGCGCACCTCGTCGATGGTCATGTATTCGCGGTGGCTCTCCGGCGCGTGGATCTTCTCCGTGTTGCTGATGCGTGTGAAGGGGTTCAGGCGGATGAGGTCAGCGCGGACGGCGGCGTTGAGTGCCCCGTTGAGTACGCGGTAGTAGTTGTGGGCCGTGGAGGGCATGATGTTACGGCCGTATGGCTTGTATTCCGTGAGCAGGAAGTCGATGTAGCCCTGACAGAAGCGTTTGTCTACGCGCCCCAGGGTGACCCCCGCGCCGCCGTACATCCGCAGGATGCGTATCGTCGTCTCTATCTGTCGTCCGTCCTTTCTGCCGAGGCGTGCCTGTCGGGTGCGGTAGTGCTCCATCCAGTCCATCAGCAGCATCTGTCGTCCGTCCCGAGCCGGTTTGATGTCCGCCTCGCCGTTGGCCAGTGCGATGATGCGGTCGGCCTTTATCTTGTTGGCGGCATCCAGTGTGGCGCGGTTCTGCCGTCGTGCGTTGTCGTCCGTCTCCGGCACGAGGTACATCCTCAGGTATTCGTAGGTGCGTTGTCCGTCGCGGTAGGTGTCCAGATAGAGGCTCTGGCAACCGTTGCTCAGCGTTTTCATGCGGAGCCGTACTGGCTCCTTGGCCGCCCCCGTCTTCTTGCTTTTTGTCATAATTTTTATTTTTCTCTTGTCACGTCACACATCAAGTCGTAGTACATAAGTCGCGTATTCAGCTTCACTCCGTCCCCCAAATGTCGGTATTCACTCTCCTGCTGCTCCGTACTGAACACCGTGGCAAAACCATTGGCTTCATAGAACGAGAGCGTTGCCAGATTGTTGTAGGCATCCACCAGCACATAGCGACAACCCGTCTTGTTGTACGGGTCAAGAAACCAGAATCGGATGTATTGCAGTGCATCGCTGCCGATATGCTTGGAACGGAAATCCGTGGAAACACCAAGTCGCGCGACAAGGACGGCAGGGTAGTCCTTCAATGCTTTAACGTGCGGAATGTTCGTCTCGATTTTCTTCCGCCTGGCATTGGGCAAATCGCTGACTCTGATGCCCGCATTTGCGAGGGTGAAGGCACAGACTATTCTCCGTCTGTCTTCTTTCAGCCGCCAGCAATAGGTCTTGCCCAACAATTGTCTGGCGTATGCAAAACAATCGCAGGAGAAGAAATCATCGAGATCCTTGTCTCCACACGTAAAGTTCTGGATGTCCTCCGTATCTATTAGCTCGCCGAGGACGCACTCGTCGTAGAGGAAGCTCATGCCGTTCCTAATGTTGAATTCCGGAGCACCTTCCGAACGATAGCCATTCCCTTTTCAAACCGCTCTCTCACCAGCCTCTCCTCTTCGGGAGTTCGGTTGAGAAATCGCTGATAGTTGGTCTCCGCCTCGGCCTCAAAATGCCGCGCGACTTCACCGGTCAAGACCGGTATAGATGCTATGGGTAGTGCCATTCCTTCTTTTTTGCCTGCAAAGATAGTGCAAACCGAGCGAAATGCAAAAGAAAAACTCGTTTTTCTTTTCATTTCCGAACGAGCCTATCCTCCGAGCCACCGCCTCAAGTGCAACTTAAACGCGTCAATGCCCACCACTTCAACACGAGGGAAAGAGATGTCCTTCAGCACCCTGAAATGGCTGTCTTCTGTCACGATACATTTGGCATTGGCAGCAATCGCACAGTCCACAAACTTGTTGTCGTCCCTATCTGCCGCAATCAGCCCGAAACTATAGTGAGGATCCTTTCGGACGATATTCGGTCTGGTCAGTATGGCATAGACAATAGCCTCCGCTACCGATGGGGAGATATTACGCCCCAGGACTTCCGTGTACTCTTCTATGATTTCGTTGGACACGCAGAGCGTATAGCCGTTGTCGAGAAAGGCATCCCAAATGCAGCGGTAGGGACTCCGCACGGCAATAGACATGAGGAGACAGTTCGTGTCCAGTACGATGTTCATCGCCGCTCGCTTTACAGTGTGGGTTTGTTGTACGCGGTGCGCTCATGCAGATGGCGGAAACCCTCAATCCGCTCCTCGCTCAGGGAGCCTTCCTCCCACATACGGTTCATCTCGGCATCCGCCTTACGGACAAAATAGTCCGAAATGACGGTATTCAGTTCGTTCAGTGCCTCCGGTGTCTTGATGAACGACATCATGTCCAACAACTGCATTTGTGCAGGATTGAATGTTGCGGTTTGTGCCATTTCCTTCTTTTTTCCTGCAAAGATACGATTAAGTGAGCGAAATGCAAAAGGAAAACCTGTTTTTCTTTTCATTTCCGAACGAAAGTATCTTCGACGCGCAGCGTCAGAGATACGATTAAGTGAGCAATCGTAGAGAAAAGCCTTTGGCAAGGACTTCGCAAGCCTTTGGCAAGGTGTTGGCATA
>CAVFNZ010000165.1:0-3144 GCA_963624095.1 Clostridium sp. CAG:217
CTGCATCCGTGCCAGAGAAGTCTCTCGTTTACGGTAAGCGTTCTACCGGCGGTCGTAACAACACCGGTAAGATGACCGTCCGCTATATGGGCGGTGGTCACAAGAAAAAATATCGTATTATCGACTTCAAGCGAGAGAAGGATGGTGTTCCAGCTGTAGTGAAGACAATTGAGTACGATCCGAACCGTTCGGCTCGTATCGCATTGCTTTTCTATGCTGATGGTGAAAAACGTTATATTATTGCTCCTAATGGACTGCAGGTTGGTGCAACCTTGATGTCGGGGGCTGACGCAGCGCCTGAGGTAGGTAATGCGCTTCCCCTGGCCAACATTCCCGTAGGTACCGTCATCCACAACATTGAGATGCGTCCGGGACAAGGTGCCAAGCTCGTTCGTTCGGCTGGTAATTTCGCTCAGTTGACTTCTCGTGAGGGCAGTTATTGTGTGATTAAACTCCCTTCTGGAGAGACTCGTCAGATTCTTTCTGCTTGTAAGGCAACGGTAGGCAGTGTCGGCAACTCTGACCACGCACTGGAGCAGTCCGGTAAGGCCGGACGTTCTCGCTGGTTGGGACGTCGTCCTCACAACCGTGGTGTTGTCATGAACCCGCATGATCACCCGATGGGTGGTGGTGAAGGTCGTCAGTCTGGTGGACATCCGCGTTCACGCAAGGGCTTGTACGCTAAGGGTCTCAAGACTCGTGCACCGAAGAAGCTTTCAAACAAGTACATCATTGAAAGAGCTAACAAGAAGTAATCACGAAGTTAATAAGAGTAAATTATGAGTCGTTCATTAAAAAAAGGCCCGTACATCAACGTATCGCTCGAGAAGAAAGTGCTTGCTATGAATGAAAGCGGCAAGAAGAGTGTCGTCAAGACATGGGCCAGAGCTTCAATGATTTCCCCGGATTTCGTGGGACATACCGTTGCAGTTCATAACGGAAACAAGTTTATCCCTGTTTATATTACCGAAAACATGGTTGGCCACAAGCTCGGTGAGTTTGCACCTACCCGTCGTTTCGGCGGACATGCTGGTAATAAGAAATAACAGGCAAATCTACCAGAATAAAAAAGAATAAAATAATGGGAGCAAGAAAAAGATTAGTGGCTGAGCAAAGAAAAGCAGCCAATAAGTCGCAGTATTTTGCAAAGCTGAAAGGTGTGCCTTCTTCCCCACGCAAGATGCGCTATGTCGTTGATATGATTCGCGGCATGGAGGTCAATCGCGCACTCGGTGTGCTGAGATTCTCCAAGAAGGCCGCTTCGGCTGACGTCGAGAAGCTTTTGCGTTCGGCCATTGCTAACTGGGAAGCCAAGAATGACCGCAAGGCAGAGGATGGCGAACTTTATGTAACACGTGTCTTCGTGGACGAGGGTGTTACGATGAAACGTATGAGACCGGCACCTCAGGGACGTGGATACCGCATTCGTAAGCGTTCGAACCACGTGACTCTGTTTGTTGACGCTAAAACTAATGACAAATAATAAGTATGGGACAGAAAGTAAATCCAATTAGCAACCGTCTTGGTATTGTCAAGGGTTGGGATTCGAATTGGTTCGGAGGCAAAGACTTCGGAGACAACTTGGTAGAGGATCAGAAGATCCGCAAGTACCTCAACGAACGTCTTGCTAAGGCCAGTGTATCCAAGATTGTCATTGAACGTACGCTGAAACTCGTTACCATCACGATCTGCACCGCCCGTCCGGGTATTGTCATTGGTAAAGGTGGACAGGATGTCGACAAGTTGAAAGAGGAACTGAAGAAGCTCTATGACAAGGAGATTCAAATCAATATCTTCGAGGTGAAGAAACCCGAGCTCGATGCAAACATCGTGGCCAACAACATCGCTCGCCAGATAGAAGGCAAGATTGCTTATCGCCGTGCTATCAAGATGGCTGTTGCCAATACCATGCGTGCAGGGGCAGAGGGCATTAAGGTACAGATTTCCGGACGTCTCAACGGTGCTGAGATTGCACGTAGCGAGATGATTAAGGAAGGACGTACTCCGTTGCACACTTTCCGTGCCGATATTGACTACTGCCAGGCAGAGGCGCTGACCAAGGTCGGCCTGCTGGGATTGAAGGTTTGGATTTGCCGTGGCGAAATCTACGGTAAGGTTGATCTGGCTCCGAACTTCGCTCAGGAGAAGGGCTTCGGCCGCTCTAACGGCGGTAATAACGGCGGAAGGAAGTTCCGTAATAGAAAAAAGTAATTAACGTTAAAGTAAGAAGCTAACATGTTACAGCCTAAGAGAGTAAGATATA
The DNA here is from genome assembly GCA_963624095.1 of Clostridium sp. CAG:217. Lineage (GTDB taxonomy): Bacteria > Bacteroidota > Bacteroidia > Bacteroidales > Bacteroidaceae > Phocaeicola_A. The sequence goes on from CAVFNZ010000165.1 coordinate 2,264, forward strand.
GAAGGCCTCAAGATGGACGTGGCAATAAGGGCAACGCCCACAGAGGTACGCAACTGGCCTTCGGTTCTTTCGGTATCAAGACGCTTGACGCCAAGTGGATTGACAGCCGTCAGATCGAGGCAGCCCGTGTTGCCATCAACCGTTATATGAACCGTGAGGGTCAGGTATGGATTCGCATCTTCCCGGACAAGCCCATTACCCGCAAGCCTGCAGACGTACGTATGGGTAAAGGTAAGGGTGACCCCGCAGGATGGGTGGCTCCGGTTACTCCCGGACGCATCCTCTTCGAGGTGGAAGGTGTTCCCTTCGACACGGCCAAGGAGGCGCTTCGTCTCGGTGCGCAGAAGTTGCCGGTGAAGACCAAGTTTGTTGTTCGACGTGATTACGATAAAAACGCTTAATTTATGAAGACAAAGGAAATCAAAGAACTCGGAACCAAGGAATTGACCGAGAAGTTGGAGGCTGATGTTGCCAAGTACAACATGATGAAGATCAATCATGCAGTGACTCCTATGGAAAACCCGTCTCAGATTAAGGCTGCACGTCGTGACATTGCCCGTATGAAGACGGAACTCCGTCAAAGAGAACTTAACAAATAATAATGGTTCAGATGGAAACAAGAAATTTAAGAAAGACAAGACAGGGTGTTGTCATCAGCAACAAAATGGATAAAACCATTGTTATTGCAGCAAAGTTCAAAGAGAAGCATCCTATTTATGGTAAGTTTGTCCAGAAGACAAAGAAGTACCATGCTCATGATGAAAAGAATGAGTGCAACTTGGGTGACACCGTTCTCGTGATGGAGACCCGTCCCTTGTCCAAGACGAAGAGATGGAGATTAGTACAAATCGTAGAAAAAGCTAAGTAATTATGATACAAGC
>CAVFNZ010000166.1:0-2954 GCA_963624095.1 Clostridium sp. CAG:217
TCACTTTCTCTCAGCGTCAAACCATAGAGCGTGGTGGGGTGAAGGTGGAAGTGTTGCCGATTTGCGTAAGCCTTCTCCATCGGGGCGCAACGAAATTAAGTTAAATATCAGCGAATCTTGGCGGGTATTCTGTGGAATGTATCTACTTTTGTAGCCATGAAAAAGTTTTTGAATAGAAAGATGGCCGCGGCCGCCTTGGTTATGGTCGTGGCGGGAGGCTTGTTGGGCTTCAAGGACGATGACCGTAATTTTCAGATAGTAAAGAATCTGGATGTGTTCAACTCTTTGTTCAAGGAGCTGGACCTGTTCTATGTGGACACCATCGACGCGGAGAAGGCGATAGGTACCGGCATCGAAGCCATGCTGCGGCAGCTGGACCCCTATACCGTGTACTACCCCGAGAGCCAAACGGAGGAACTGAAGATGATGACCACCGGCAAGTATGCGGGCATCGGTTCGGTCATCCGTTTCCATAAAGCAAAGAACCGGGTGGCGATTGCCGAACCCTATGAGAATATGCCCGCCGCCAAGGTGGGACTGAAGCCGGGCGACATCATCCTCGACATAGACGGAAAAGACATCTTGGGCAAATCCACTTCCGAGGTGAGTGACCTGTTGCGCGGCGAAGCCGGCACGAGCTTCCTGCTCCGCGTGCAGCGGCCGGGGACGGAACGGCCCTTGGAGTTCAAGGTGACGCGCGAGAGCATCCAAACGCCGACCATCCCTTACTACGGAGTGGTGGGCGACGGCATCGGCTACATCTATCTGACCAGCTTCACCGAGAACTGCTCGCGCGACGTGCGCAGGGCGTTCATTGACTTGAAACAGAAAGGTGTCACTTCCTTGATACTCGATTTGCGGGGCAACCCGGGAGGATTGATGAGCGAGGCCGTGGAAATTCTGAACCTCTTTCTGCCCAAGGGCGTGGAGGTGCTCTCCACGAAGGGTAAACTGAAACAGGCGGCTTCCGTGTCGAAGACCACGAAAGAGCCTTTGGATACACAGATGCCTTTGGCCGTATTGGTGGACGGAGAGTCCGCCTCCGCTTCGGAGATTGTGGCGGGCGCGCTGCAGGACCTCGACCGGGCCGTCATCGTGGGCAACCGCACGTTTGGCAAGGGTCTGGTGCAGGTCATACGCGACTTGCCCTACAACGGGAACCTGAAAGTCACCACCTCTAAGTACTATATCCCGAGTGGCCGGTGCGTGCAGGCCATCAACTATCAGCACCGGGACGCTTCGGGGCGTGCGGAACGTGTGCCCGACAGCCTGACCAATGTGTTTCACACCGCCGCCGGTCGTGAGGTGCGCGACGGTGGAGGCGTTACCCCCGACAGGAAAGTGGAACTTGAGAAGGCTCCCACGATGCTCTACTACCTTGATGCGCACGATGTGGTGTTCGACTATGTGACGGACTACTGCCTGCGCCACGGTACCATTGCCGATGCCGAACACTTTACCCTGTCTGACGCTGAATACGAAATCTTCAAGCAGCAGGTGAAGAAGTCCGACTTCACCTATGACAAGGAGAGCGAGAAAGCCTTGAAGGCTTTGCGCGACATTGCGGGAATAGAGGGTTATATGGACGATGCCAAACCGGAGTTCGAGGCGTTGGAGAAGAAGCTGTCGCACAATCTGGACCGCGACCTCGACTACTTCTCGAAAGAGATTCGTCAACTCGTGGCCGGCGAGATAGTGAAGAACTACTACCACCAGCGAGGCGCGGTCGTCTACTCCCTACGCTATGACAGGGGGTTGGAAGAGGCGCGCGCTGTCCTGCGCGACACGGCGGCCTACCGCGAGATTCTGAGTCCGAAGAAATGAAAGGCTAACGCTCCACGCTGATGGACAGAGTGCCGTCCTTCTTCGTGACAAGGATGAGTCCGCCTTTCTTGTCCAAGTTGAAGGTGGAGACCTCGTCCGTGCGTCCGTCCACCACCAACAGGGCGTTCTCCTCTTCGTAACGGTTGACGGGCGAGAGGCGGTAGTTCTCTGCGGGAACGGTTCCGCTCCACAGCAGACTGTCGTTCAGGTAGACGGACAGCGAATCTCCGCGGAGGCTGCTGGTCAACTCTACCTGGTACGTTTCGGCGTAAACTATCCGGCGTTGCTTCTTGTCGCTCAGTTGCAGCGACATAACGGTGAACAGGATTACCGCGAAGATGACGGCGAACGCCAACACTCCGGTTATCACCATGAAGGAGCGGTTTGGATTGCGATGTTTATGGGTCATGCGATTGTTTTTTAGTCGTACGATAGATGAATGTTGCCGCAAAAATAATATTTTTTCGGTCAAACTTTGCGGTATAAAGAATTATTCCTATCTTTGCCACTGAAATGGATGAATGATGTGAGGGGCTTCTTAAAGCCCCTTTTTTGTTCTATAAACAGTATTTGAATGATAGACAAGAAACTTGTTGAGAACCTTGTGGCGGAATGGCTGCAAGACAAAGACTATTTTTTGGTGGATGTAACGGTTAGTCCCGATGACAAGATTGTGGTGGAGATTGACCATGCCGAAGGCGTGTGGATTGAGGACTGCGTGGAACTGAGCCGGTTTATCGAGTCGAAGATGAACCGCGAAGAGGAAGACTTTGAACTGGAGGTAGGCTCCGCCGGGATAGGGCAGCCTTTCAAGGTGCTCCAGCAATACAAGAACCATGTCGGTAAGGAAGTGGAGACGTTGACGAACGACGGACGCAAGATTACCGGCGTGCTGAAGGAAGCTGGCGAGGACAAGTTCGTGGTGACTGTCAGCAAGAAAGAGAAAATAGAGGGCTACAAACGGCCGCAACTGGTGCAGACCGATGTGGAGCTCGGATATAACGATGTAAAATATACTAAATACCTTATTAGTTTTAAATAGATTATGGCGAAGAAAGAGGAAACGGTCAGCTTGGTTGACACATTTTCGGAGTTTAAGGAGTTGAAGAACATTGACCGCGCGACATTGG
>CAVFNZ010000167.1:0-2618 GCA_963624095.1 Clostridium sp. CAG:217
GCTATGGTGGTACCGATTCATGCGCTACAGTGATACCGATTCGCCGATACTGTCAGTTTATGGGGTTTTCGGCGCACCCGACAAAGCCCATGGAACAGAATTTATGTCATTAACCTAAAAAAATTCTTTTTATCCCTATAAGAAATCTCAATTCCATTGTTCGGAATGTGCGTTCCAAACTTGCGAACGGCCGTTCTAAACTTGCGAATGTGCGTTCCGTAGTACGGAACGGAGATTGTATGTGTGGTTTAACGGTTTTAGCTGACCACTTCTGGCGTTATTGTTAATACGAGTTGGCTCAGTTGTTACTTATTTGTATTTTACGTTGGTTTGTTCTGCTGTTTTTTATTCCTCCTGTGGCGGGTGCGCATTTCACAGAAATGCGCCTACTACATCATCACTCAGTTCCCAGCTCTAAATTCCTCATTCCTTGATAATCCATCCGCCGAGGGTGCGCTGCGCGCTGTCGTAGTTGACACCTATCTTGAAGAGCCGCTTGCCGTCGGCGGAGTAAGGGATGAGGTAGCCCTTCTCGTCTATCTGCCTGAGAGCGTCCTCCGCCGAGCCGTCGTACTTCAGCTCGAACACGTACACGGCATCGGGCATGTGCACCACGGCGTCCGCCCTCCCGACGGCGGAGTCCTCCTCCACGCGTATGTACGCGCCCATCAGGTTGAAGATAAGGTAGAACACCGTCTGGAAGTCGCGCTCGTCCTTGTTGGCGAGACGGTTGGAGATGCCGGCGAGGAAAGCCTTCAGACGCTGCATAGCCTCTTCCACCTTGCCGTCGTAGAGCAGTTCCACAAGGTCGCCCACTGAGCACCTGCTACCGGGAGTGACGGGCGTGAGATAGTTGGGAGCCAGACTTTTCAGCATACCAATTCTGACTTCCCTGTTGGGATAGCCCAGACGGTAACGTCTGAGGACAGGACTGTATTTCTTGATGGTGAGGTAGCCGCTTTGGTAGAGCAGCGGCAGGGCAGAGGTCATCTGCTCGGGCGACACGTCGAAGTCGTCCACGTCGTAGTCGTTCTCCTCTATGTCCATCACGTTGACGTGGTACTTCCTGAGGATGTTGACGATGTAGCTCGGCGTGCCGGAGCCGAACCAGTAGGACTCCAGCTTTTGGTTGCCCATCGCCCTTATCATACTGAAAGGGTTGAACACGTCCTCCGAACGTTCGCTGAAATGATACCCGTCGTAGTACTTGCGCAGCTCCTCCAGACACTCGTCGTAGTTGAGGCCCAAGGCTCTGCCCAGCCCCTCCACGTCGGGCTTCATCACGGTGGTGAGCTCCGTGCCGCTGATGCCGCAGACGGCGGAGTACTGGTCAAGCATGCTGATGTTGTTGAGGTTGTTGAGCTCGCTGAAGATGCTGAGCTGCGAGAACTTGGTGATGCCGGTGATGAAGACGAACTCCAGGTAGGGGTCAAGCATTTTGAGAGGGCTGTAGAAGTTCTGCATGATGAAGCGCAGCGGCCGCAGGTTCTCCGCCTCGTGCACCACATCGAGCAGGGGCGCATCGTACTCGTCAATGATGACGACGGCCTTCTGCCCGGTCTGCTTGTAGGCACGCTCCACCAATCCCATCAGACGGGTGTTGGGTACGTTCTCTTCTTTCCCCTTGCCATACATACTTTCGTACGGCAGGAGAATATAATTGAGATAATCTTTCAGTGCGTCCGGATCCATGTGCTTGGCTCCGCTCATGTCGAAGTGGAACACGGGATGCTTCACCCATTCCTTCTCGTAGCCGGCGATGGCGAGTCCCTCAAAAAGTTCCTTCTTCCCTGCGAAATAGGCATGGAGCGTGGAGGCGAACAGCGACTTGCCGAACCGACGCGGACGGCTCAGGAACACATACTTCATCTGTTTCCTGCGGAAGTCCGCGATATACTGTGTCTTGTCCACGTACAGATAGTCGCCCTCGCGGATGTCCTCGAAGACCTGTATCCCCAACGGGTATGCTTTTAAGGGTCCTGCCATAGCGCTCAAAGTTACATTGTCTTTTGCAAAGGTACGATTAAGTGAGAGAAACGCCAAATTTATTTGAGCTTTTCCGAACGGAAGTACCTTCGGCTGAAAGCCAAAGTACGATTAAGTGAGAGAAACGCCAAATCTGTAGAACAATTTGTTAATGAGGAATCAAGTAGTAGGTTCCAATATTCTTTTCAGCACTACGGTGGCGGATATTTCCCTGTTGCCCGCCTCCGGGATGACAAGTGAGCGTCCGCTCTCTATAACGTCGTCAGAAACTATCATATTCCTGCGCACAGGAAGACAGTGCATGAAATAGGCGTTGTCTGTCCACGACATGTGTTCGGCATCCACTGTCCAATCCATCATGTCGCCATAGGGCGAGAGTATCTTGCCGTATGAGACGGGGCACGTCACTCCCGGACAGCTCCAGTTCTTGGCGTAGATGAAGTCGGCCCCCTCAAAGGCTTTCCGTTGGTCGTACTCCACCCTTGCGTCGCCGACAAAAGCAGGGTCAAGTTCGTATCCGTGCGGATGTGTCACCACAAGATCCACATCGCCAGCCCTCATCCATTGCGCAAAACTGTTGGGCACAGCCTGAGGCAGAGCCTTAGGATGCGGAGCCCATGTCAACACCACTT
>CAVFNZ010000168.1:0-2553 GCA_963624095.1 Clostridium sp. CAG:217
TGAGGGGTTATACCTGTACGTCATGAGAACCTATGCCTGTACGGGATGAAAACCTGTGGCCGTACGGCATCAGAACCGGGGTATCGCACCCCCTAAAAAACGCAAGTACTTACGATGGCCGATGTAAGTACTTACGTTGGCGGATGCAAGTACTTACGATGGCGGATGCAAGTACTTAAAAAAAGCGCATCGTCGGATTTCGTGACCATCCCGATTATGCTTGTCAACAAGAACTCCTGTAGAAACAGAAAGTGCCGCGACTTGATGGCCACGACACTTTCCTATGCTTTAGTTGTAATCCGTTCCGATTAGAGAGCGCCTACTTCGTGCAAAGCACCGTTGGTCTTGCGCACAGCGGCGGCACTGGCTGCGAACTTAGCCTTCTCTTCCTCGTTCAAAGGCAGCTCAACAATCTTCTCGATACCGTTCTTGCCGAGGATGACGGGAACACCGCAACAGATGTCCGACTCACCATACTCACCTTCGAGGTAAACCGAGCAAGGAACCATCTTACGCTGGTTGTGAATGATGGCCTCTACGACCATTGCGCCAGCCGCACCCGGAGCATACCATGCGGATGTGCCGAGGAGTTTGGTCAAAGTAGCTCCACCCACCATTGTGGCGGCGGCAACCTCCTGCAGCTTCTCTTCAGAGAGGAAGTTGGTAACAGGCATACCTTTGTAGGTGGCGAAACGTGTCAAAGGAATCATTGTGGTGTCACCGTGTCCACCGATAACGATGCCCTCCACCTCGTTGGCGTTGCAGCCCAAAGCCTGTGAGAGGAAATATTTGAAACGTGAGCTGTCCAAAGCGCCACCCATACCGATGATTCTGTTCTTCGGCAAGCCGAGAGACTTCAGCGACAGATAGGTCATGGTATCCATCGGGTTGGAGATTACCACAAGAATGGCGTTGGGAGAATACTGAAGGATGTTTCCCGCTACGGATTTCACAATACCCGCGTTCACTCCGATGAGTTCTTCGCGCGTCATACCCGGCTTACGGGGAATTCCCGAAGTGATTACCACCACATCCGAGTTAGCCGTCTTGGCGTAATCATTCGTACAGCCCACTACCGTGGTGTCAAAGCCAAGCAACTGAGCCGTTTGCATCATGTCCATTGCCTTACCTTCGGAAACGCCTTCTTTCACATCCAGCATTACCACTTCGTCTGCCACCTCATTAAAAGCAAGCACGTTAGCGCAAGTTGCGCCTACATTGCCCGCACCGACAACTGTTACTTTTGACATATAAATCTTTTTTATTAGTTAGTTAAACATCTTTTCCCTTTATTGCTAAATACCATGCAAAGGTACAGCCTTTTTCGTATTAAAGAAAAATTTCCATAATATTTTTCCGGCCGCTTTCATAAAAAACATTATTTTTGCAGCCGATTGAAAAAAGAGCTTAGACACATCTGATTACATGAAGAAGAATAACCTGTTTATTATCATAGCCATCGCCGTGTTGGCACTGGCGTTGTGCATCGTCATCTACTTCCTGTTCCAAGCCAAACAAGAGAACAAAGAGATGACCCAACTCTTCGAAATAGAGAAGGAAGAGATGGAAAACGAATACAGCAACTATGCCAATCAGTACGATGAGTTGCAGATTCAGATCAACAACGATTCCCTCTTCGAGAAGCTCGAAAGCGAGAAACTGAAGACCCAACGCCTGTTAGAGGAGTTGCGCCAAGTGAAAACCACCAACGCCGCCGAGATAGCGCGCTTGAAGAGAGAGCTGAAGACGGTAAGGGCCGTGATGCGCAGTTACATCCTGCAGATTGACTCGCTCAACCAAATCAACCAGGCACTCACCACGGAGAATAAAGAGGTAAAAAAGAAATACAACGAAGCCACGCAACAGATCACTACCCTCTCGCAGGAGAAGAAAAACCTGAAAGAGAAAGTGACCCTGGCCGCCCAGCTCGACGCTACCAACATCCGAGTCACACCGATGAACAAGCGCGGAAAGGAGACCAACAAGGTGAAAAACATCACCAAATTCGCCATTGACTTCACGTTGGTGAAGAACATCACCGCCGCTACCGGCGAACGAACCATCTACGTGCGCATCACCAAGCCGGGCAACGAAGTGCTGACGAAGAGCGAAGCGGACACATTCAGTTACGAGAACCGGCAGCTCAGCTACTCCATCAAGAAGTATGTAGAGTACACCGGTGAAGAGCAGCAGGTGACAGTCTACTGGAACGTGGAGGAATTCCTGCAGGCCGGCACCTATCATGTCTATCTCTTCGCGGACGGAACAATGATTGGCTCCCAATCATTTAATCTGAAATAAGCGGAAAATTGTTCGATAAGTACGATTTTCACTGCCGACGTAAAGGAGCGTACACCAAAACACCTATCTTTGCGAGCGTTAGGTGCGTGCGGACGTAACGTTCAAACATTCTTGAAGTTCAACCTCCGATTTGCGGCACTTGACACCGAAGGGTTCTGTACAACACTGTCCCGTGGTCGTATTGTACTGCCACCCGATGGAGACGAATTAACGTTTCACAGAATGTGTATATAATATATATAGGTATAGCAT
>CAVFNZ010000169.1:0-2467 GCA_963624095.1 Clostridium sp. CAG:217
GCAATATCATGCAGAGAATATATTTGTGAGGTAATATCATCGCCGCATTACCCCCCCCTATTGGCGTTGGTGGCATAATAGAGATGTGATGCAAACAATAAGATACATGATTAAATCATATACCACCAATAAAGGTGGTAACTTACCACTCTAAAAGGTGGTAGCAGATAAAAATTGAACGACTATGACATTGGATGAAACATATAGCAAATGGCTGTCGCTGCAGCCGCTGACGGAGAACGAACAGCGTATGCTGAGCATGCGCTTCACCGTGGAGTATAACTACAATAGCAACCATCTGGAAGGGAATACGTGCGTATTCCGGTCGATACCCGTTCACCAATTCCGGTGATATCCGTTCAGTCTGTTGGTAATCTTCAGTATCCGGCAAAGTTACCCTTATAGTGCTTAGTATCTTTTTTGTTTCAATTTGGATATAACTCACGATTTATATCTAACTTTGCGCATTCTTAGTAACAGGACTTGTTTTTACAACAATAATTATTTACGTATATGATTCTATTTTTCAGAACCTCAGAAAGAAACGTGATTGCCACGGAATGCAACCACGAGTTATCCTCTGACGATGTAAAGAAGCTCTGCTGGCTCTACGGAGACGCCAAGCAAGAGAGCGAAGAGAACCTGAAAGGCTGTTTTGTCGGTCCGCGCAGGGAAATGATTACCCCCTGGAGTACCAACGCGGTGGAAATCACCCAAAACATGGGCCTGGAAGGTATCACCCGCATCGAAGAATATTTTCCGGTGAAAGACGAGAAGGCCGACTACGACCCGATGTTGCAGCGTATGTACAAGGGGCTGGATCAGGAAATCTTCACCACCAACCGGAAACCGGAACCGATCATATACGTTGAGAACCTCGAAGAGTATAACGAAAAAGAGGGTCTGGCCCTCTCACGCGAAGAGATGGACTATCTGCTCAAGGTGGAGAAAGACCTGGGACGAAAACTGACCGACTCGGAGGTGTTCGGCTTCGCCCAGATAAACTCGGAGCACTGCCGCCACAAAATCTTCGGCGGCACGTTCATCATCGACGGCAAGGAGATGGAGTCATCACTCTTCCAGATGATCAAGAAGACCACCGCAGAGAACCCCAACAAGATTATCTCCGCCTATAAGGATAATGTAGCCTTCGCCGAAGGTCCGGTTGTTGAGCAGTTCGCTCCGGCAGACCACTCCACTTCGGACTATTTCATCATCAAAGACATCAAGACCGTCATCTCGCTGAAGGCGGAGACGCACAACTTCCCCACTACCGTGGAGCCGTTCAACGGCGCGTCCACAGGTACGGGCGGTGAGATTCGCGACCGTATGGGCGGCGGCAAAGGTTCGTGGCCAATAGCCGGAACGGCTGTCTACATGACCTCCTACCCCCGCACGGAAGAGGGACGCGAGTGGGAAGAGATTCTGCCCGTGCGCAAATGGCTCTACCAGACACCCGAACAGATTCTGATAAAAGCGTCGAACGGCGCGTCCGACTTCGGTAACAAGTTCGGCCAACCGCTGATTTGCGGCTCGCTCCTCACCTTCGAACATAAGGAGAACGACACGTTCTATGGTTACGACAAGGTAATCATGCTGGCGGGCGGCGTAGGCTACGGCACGCAACGCGACTGCCTCAAGGGCAAGCCCGAGAAGGGCAACAAGATAGTGGTACTGGGTGGTGACAACTACCGCATCGGATTGGGCGGCGGCTCCGTCTCTTCCGTGGAGACGGGACGTTACTCCTCAGGCATCGAGCTGAACGCCGTGCAGCGTGCCAACGCCGAGATGCAGAAACGTGCGAACAACGTGGTGCGCGCCTTGTGCGAGGAGGACGTGAACCCCATCGTTTCCATTCACGACCACGGTTCGGCAGGCCACGTCAACTGCCTCTCCGAGCTGGTGGAGGAATGCGGCGGACTGATAGACATGAGCAAGTTGCCTATCGGTGACAAGACGCTCTCCGCTAAGGAAATCATCGCCAACGAGAGTCAGGAGCGCATGGGACTCCTTATCAAGGAAGAGGCCATCGAGCATGTACACAAAATAGCCGAGCGCGAACGCGCTCCGATGTATGTGGTCGGCGAGACGACCGGAGACGCGCGCTTCGCCTTTGAGCAGGCCGATGGTGTCCGTCCGTTCGACTTGGCCGTGGACCAGATGTTCGGCTCTTCGCCCAAGACCTACATGGTGGACAAGACCGTGGAGCGTCATTATGAAGACGTGACTTACAGCACATCCAAACTCAATGAGTACCTCAACCGCGTACTGCAGTTGGAGGCTGTCGCCTGCAAGGACTGGCTCACCAACAAGGTGGACCGTTCCGTGACCGGTAAGATTGCACGCCAGCAGTGCCAGGGCGAACTGCAGTTGCCGCTGAGCGACTGCGGCGTGGTGGCACTCGATTACAGAGGTTACGACAAGGTAATCATGCTGGCGGGCGGCGTAGGCTACGGCACGCAACGCG
>CAVFNZ010000170.1:0-2322 GCA_963624095.1 Clostridium sp. CAG:217
CAGGCAATGTCATCGTGAAACGCTTCCAGGGCATGAACCCCGTACACACACCGGGTGTGCTGGTGAAGAACCACGGACCTTTCGCTTGGGGCAAGGACGCCCACGAAGCGGTGCACAACGCCGTGGTGATGGAACAAGTGGCCAAGATGGCCAGCATCGCTTACTTGGTGAACCCGCAGCTGACCATGAATCCGTTGCTCATCGAGAAGCACTTCAGCCGTAAGCACGGGCCTAACGCCTATTATGGTCAGAAGAAATGATAAAGCGAAAACAACGTAACAACTAATATAATACTGATATGGCATTTGAAAATTTAGAGCTTTGGTGGATAACCGGAGCGCAGCTCCTTTACGGAGGCGAGACAGTTAAGATTGTGGACGGCCACTCAAAGGAAATGGTTGAAGGTCTCAACAATGGCGGAATCATTCCTATCAAGGTAGTATACAAAGGTACGGCCAACTCCTCCAAGGAGGTAGAGGCTGTGATGAAAGCCGCCAACAACGACGACAAGTGTGTGGGCGTAATCACTTGGATGCACACTTTCTCTCCGGCCAAGATGTGGATTAAGGGACTTCAGGCCCTGCAGAAACCACTCCTACACTTCCACACTCAATACAACAAGGAAATTCCTTGGGACACCATGGACATGGACTTCATGAACCTGAACCAAAGCGCACACGGCGACCGCGAGTTCGGACACATCTGCGCTCACCTGCGCAAACCTCGCAAGGTCGTCTCAGGCTACTGGAAAGACGAGAAGCCTCAGAAAGCCATCGCCGTATGGGCACGCGTGGCCGCTGCTTGGGCTGACGCTCACGACATGAGAATCCTCCGCTTCGGTGACCAGATGAACAACGTAGCCGTAACCGACGGCGACAAGGTGGAAGCGGAAGTACGCCTCGGCTACCATGTGGACTACTACCCTGTTTCTTCGCTCATGGATTATTTCAAGAATGTGACGGACGCGGAAGCTGACGCGCTCGTTGAGGAATACAAGAAGCTCTACACCATCAAAATCGACGAATCCGGCGAGGAGGAATACTGGAAGAGAGTGAAGAACGCGGCAAAGGCTGAAATCGCCATACGCCGTGTGCTTAAGGACGAAGGCGCCAAGGGCTTCACTACCAACTTCGATGACCTCGGCGAGGCGGACATCAACGATCCGAACTTCCTTGGTTTCGACCAGATTCCCGGTCTCGCTTCACAGCGCTTGATGGCGGAAGGTTATGGTTTCGGTGCCGAAGGCGACTGGAAATCTGCCGCCCTCTACCGTACCGTATGGTACATGACACAGGGACTTCCTACCGGGGTTTCATTCCTGGAGGACTACACCCTCAACTTCGACGGAGAGAACTCCGCCATCCTTCAGTCACATATGCTGGAGGTTTGTCCGCTCATCGCGTCCAACAAGCCCCGTTTGGAAGTTCACTTCCTCGGTATCGGCATTCGCAAGAGCCAGACAGCCCGTCTCGTATTCGACTCAAAGACCGGCGATGGTGTCACGGCAACGGTCGTAGACCTTGGCAACCGCTTCCGTCTCATCGTCAACGACGTGAAGTGCATCGCTCCGAAGCCACTGCCTAAGTTGCCTGTCGCAAACGCACTGTGGATTCCGCAGCCCAACTTCGAAATCGGTACGGAGGCATGGATTCTTTCGGGCGGTACTCACCACTCCGTCATGTCATACGACATCACACCGGAATATTGGGAAGACTATGCGGAGATTGCCGGCATCGAGATGGTACACATCGACAAGGATACAACCGTTTCCAACATCAAGCAGACTCTTCGCAACAACGAAGTTTACTACATGCTCAACAGAGCGCTCTATATGTAATCAAACAACATTCGGGTGGCGCAGAGCCACCCGGATTAATCATTAAATCTTTTAAGTATGGACGCAAGACAAACAATCAAGGCAGGAAAAGCCGTACTGGGAATCGAATTCGGTTCCACCCGCATCAAAGCTGTTTTGATTGACCAAGACAACAAGCCTATAGCGCAGGGAAGTCACACCTGGGAAAACCAGTTGGAGGACGGACTTTGGACCTATAGCATCGAAGCCATCTGGTATGGACTGCAGGACTGCTACGCGGACTTGCGCAAAAACGTCCTTGAGCAATACGACACGGAGATTGAGATTCTTGCGGCAATCGGCATCAGTGCCATGATGCACGGCTACATGCCTTTCAAGGACAACGATATTCTGGTTCCCTTCCGTACTTGGCGCAACACGAACACCGGCAAGGCAGCAGCGGAGCTGTCAAGGCTCTTCAACTACAACATACCCCTTCGCTGGAGCATCTCACATTTGTATGAGGC
>CAVFNZ010000171.1:0-2250 GCA_963624095.1 Clostridium sp. CAG:217
GGCGTGAGCTGAGAGGCTTGGAATATCGGCATCAATGCACTTGCGTGCAGTCCTCCGCTATTCCCACTGCAAATAAACGATTATTTTTCCAAACAAAAGAAAAAAGGGAGATAAAAAAAATGAGGAGGTTGCTTTTGAAGAACTACTTACTTTGTTCTCTCTAAGCAAGTACATCTTCTCTGTGAGGGCCATCGTGCCAGTACTCGAAGAAATCTGATGAGCATGGTGGGAGGTTGTCGCCCTGTCCTTCACGGAAAAGGATGTCCGTGTCCTGCTCCCTCCTATATTCTGCCATCTCCTCTTCCCACTCTTCCTGAATTTGGTCGGGATACCAGTTGCCGTCGTACTTCTCTGCGAAAAGGTAGGAATAGGATGTGCCGAATGTCCGGCTTGCCAGATGCTCTTTCCTCTCCGTCCACCAGTATTCAGGACAGATGCCAAGCGACCGGCAGAGGTCACTGCAGCGTTTTGTCAACAGCTCGTATTCCGTCTCGGAAATGACATCCGTGAGCTGTACTCTGTCGTTGTCGAACTGGACGTACATCCAATCTTCTATGTCCTTGTCTTCAATCAGTCGTGCCGTGAAGTGCCAGACTTTCAAAGCCCAGACAAAGTGTCCGGTCTCGGCACAGAGGTCTCCGATGCGTGAGCCTTTCATGAATTTCTGCTTGCAGCTTGCTGCACAGCGTATGGGGTGTATCTCGCGGTTCACCAACTTCTTCAGCAGTCGGGCTTCAAGGTGGGTCACAACGCCGTTGGGCATGCAGCTGCACACCCTATAGGGTATTCTTTTTCTCATGGTGAATGGTTGTTTTAGAATCCGATTTTTGTCTTCTGGCGAGGCATACTGACAGGTACGATATCCTCGGGCGTGAGCGACAGCAGCGTGGCTGTATCCTTTGGCTGCTGCTTCACACAGCGGGAAGCATGCTGGATATAGATGCGCTCCAGCTGGTTACTTATGAAACGTGCATTTCCCCACGTCTGAGGGTCACGCATCCGATAGGTGGACGACAGGATATCAATGTATTTCGTCCATGCTTCCTTGGTGAATCCATATCCGTAGTCTGTTATCCGGCGTTTTGTGATTTCCAGCAGTTCTTCAATGGTGAAATCAGGGAATTCAAACCTGTTGGGGAAACGTGACTGTAGCCCAGGGTTGATTTCGAGCAGCTTCTCCATAGGCTCCTTGTATCCACACAGGACAATGGCTATGTCGCGCTGATTCTCGTCGGCAAGGACATTCATCAGCAACTGTATTATCACCTTGCCAGGATCGTTCGCATTGGAGCTGTTCAGCAGATAGGCTTCGTCAATCATGAGCACACCGCCCTTTGCCATATCTATGACCCGACGCATGGAGCGTTCCTCGTCGCCCCATAGAGTGCCGATGAACGTACCACGGTCGCAGACCACAACATGCCCACTGGACAAGGCTCCGGCCTGAAGCAACAAGGAGCCGTAGATCTTGCACACCGTCGTCTTGCCCGTACCTGGGTGACCGAGGAACAGACTATGGAGTGATACCTCATGCTGCTTGGCGGTAGGGCAGAGCTGTCGGAGCATCTTGTTGTAGCTTGTCAGGTTCACCAGCTCGTCAATGCGTTGTTTGATTTCGTTGCAACCCACGAGCTTGTCGAGCTCTTCGCGTGGATTGGCAATAGGACGTATTATCTCTACCTTGACGCTGAGATTCTGGTTCTGTTTTATCTCACCAAAGGGGAACGAAACGTCGTCATCAGAAGCATCGTCATCCTCGGCAATGTCGGGAGTGTCGTCTTCATCTTCGTAGTGATGTATCTTTACATCTTCTCCAAACAATCTGATAAATTCAGAGTCATCGGCAGTATGGTCTGCCGCCGTTGCCTCCGGTTGTCTCCGGACGGTCGTTTGTGTCTGTTTCTTGAAATCGCTGACAAGTCTATATTCTTTTTTCATAATCCACATAATTCTATCACAGTAAATACATTAACAAAGTGTAAGCCCCGTAAGTTGGGGACGCGAGAGAGAACAGGCTGGTGCCGCAGCACCGACCCGTCATGTTTTCAGTACGTTTTGTTCGGAGAAAATACAATCACAAATCCTGACTTTTGTAGCAATATGTCAAAGAACGCACAAACCAACAAGGTACAACCTACCCGTCAATCCTCAGATAAAGTTCCTCACCCCATCAGAGAACCACTCGGCACTCGGCTGTTTCCTTTGTCGTCATGTCCGTTCTTGCTACATTTTTATTTGATCAGACTATAT
>CAVFNZ010000172.1:0-2195 GCA_963624095.1 Clostridium sp. CAG:217
GCGCCAAGCAGCGGCAAGCCGAGGCGTTGCAGAAGAAGGTGCGCATGGAGAAACGATTCGCCAAGCAGATGGAACTGAACGCCGAAGCGCGTGCGCTGAAGCAGGAGGTGACAAGGCTCACGGAAGAGCTCAACGAACTTAAAACTCAACCATAAGGCAATGAACGAAAACGATATACAACGCCCCATCGATGAACAGGACTTTCTGAAAGACTTGTCTCACATCGTCAGTAGTGCCCGCACAAAAGCGTATGTGGCGATTAACTATTCGCTCGTCGAGCGAAACTGGAATATCGGGCGACGCATCATAGAGCAGGAGCAACTAGGCAACGAACGCGCCGAATACGGGAAACACATAATAGCCCTTGCCTCCCAAAAGCTGACAGACGAGTTTGGCAAAGGTTTCTCAGTTACAAACGTCAAGAATTTCAGAAGTTTCTATCTGAAATTCAATGACTTGCCAATTAGCCACATACTGTGTGACGCTTCTTTGCAAAAAAGTCAGACACTGTCTGACCTTTTGCCTTGGTCACACTATGAACGTCTTATCCGTGTGTCAGATCCCGAAGCTCGCCGTTGGTATGCCAAGGAGGCACTCAGCCAAACGTGGAGCTTCCGTACCCTCGACAGAAACATCAACACGCAATACTATGACCGTCTTCTCATATCACAAAAGAAAGAACCTGTGATTAGGGAGATGGAGGACAAGACAAGGATGTTGCAAACCGATAAACTGGCGTTTATCAAGAATCCCGTAATAGCCGAGTTCTTGGGATTCTCACCAGACAGTTCTTTCCAAGAGTCAGAACTTGAGCGGGCCATCATTGGCAATATGGAGAAATTCCTCATGGAAATGGGCAAAGGATATGCGCTTGTGGCTCGCCAACAGCATATAAGGACAGCTGAGAATGACTACTACATCGACCTCGTCTTTTACAACTATCTCATCAAGAGTTTCATATTGATAGACCTGAAAGCCGACAAAATTTCGTATCAGGATGTTGGGCAGATGGACATGTATCTCCAAATATACGACCAGATGAAGAAGGGCACTGACGACAATCCCACCATCGGCATCATTCTCTGTTCGGAAACGGATGCTGATGTCGCCCAATATTCCACCTTGGCTAAAAACGACCAAATGTTCGCTGCGAAGTACAAATTGTATCTTCCAAGCAAAGAGGAACTAAGGGAGGAGATAGAACGGCAGAAAATGCTCTTCCAAATGTCGCAAGCCAACAACACTGATGAATAAGACCTTACGGCATGATTACATTTCCAACTTTCACACCGAATTGACAAAACGATAACATAACCATTATGATGACAAACAAACCGGAACATATCAGCCGCCTGTCGGCTGACGGAGCGCAGATCAACCTCGACGCGCTCTACCGCATAGCCCCAAGCGCATTCACCGAGGCGGCCGACCCAACGACGGGACGCGTGCGCCGCATGGTGGACTTCGACGCGCTGCGCCAGCTGCTGGGCGACAACGCCACCACACCCGACGACGGCGAGATGTATCAGTTCACGTGGGTGGGCAAGCGGGCCGCCAAGGCGGAGGCGGCGCGGCCTACCGACAAGACGCTGCGCCCCGTGCCGGAGGACTCCCTCGACTGGGACAACACGAAGAACATCTACATCGAGGGCGACAACCTCGAAGTGCTCAAACTCCTGCAACGCTCCTACATGGGACAGGTGAAAATGATATACATCGACCCGCCATACAACACGGGCAACGACTTCGTTTATCACGACGACTTCCACCGCTCCGCCGCCGAGGAGGACATCGCCGCCGGCAACATCGACGAACTGGGCAACCGCTTCCGCAAGAACACCGACACCAACGGTAAGTTCCACTCCGACTGGTGCTCCATGATTTACTCGCGGCTGCTCGTGGCGAGGAGTCTGCTGACGGAGGATGGGGTGATATTTATAAGTATTGATGATAATGAGCAGAAGAACTTGAAGAATGTTTGCGACGAAATATTCGGAGGGGGTAATTTCTTAGCACAGGTTGTTTGGGAAAGAGCTTTTTCCCCTATAAACTTAATGAAACATTTTTCCCCGTCTCATGATTATGTCCTTTGCTATGCCAAAAATATAGAGGCAGCAGTTTGTCACGGAATTGGAAGAAGCGATGAAGCCAATGACAGATATTCGAATCCTGACAATGATCCAAGAGGAGTGTGG
>CAVFNZ010000173.1:0-2182 GCA_963624095.1 Clostridium sp. CAG:217
CCGTACGGGATGAGGTGCTATAGCTGTACGGGATGAGGTGCTATAGCTGTACGGGATGAGGTGCTATGGCTGTACAGCATGAGGGGCTATAGTTGTACAGCATGAGGGTACATGGCCGTACGTCATGGGAAAGGGGTCTCCGCGGGCGTTAAAATCAGTTAATGAAAGGTCCCGTTTTTTGACGCATCATGCCCGACACATACGCGAAAGGAGGGAGTTCCGCGCAATCGAGCCGGAACCCCCTCCTTTAAATATTTTCAGAAGACGAACTGTCCTGTGGATTATTTCAGTTTCACGAAGTATTCCCCGTCAACCTCTGAAACTTCCAGTTTGTCTTCTCTCAACAGCCAACCCATACCAAGGAAGAAATCCTTGTCTACAATCTTCGCGGCCTTCTTGATTTGTTTCTGTGTCAAACCGTCCGTGCCGTTCAATGCAGTCCAAATCTGTCCTGCAATGATACCCGCTTTTTCCTTTAACATGTCAATTTCTATTTTTAAATGAAACATTAATCCGCATCCCTTATAATCAGAATGCTTGCTTTTGACGCTGCAAAGATACATAAATATCAGATACCAACTCAAATAAAAGGTGTTTTTGTTCAACCATTGCCTCTTTTGATTGTAAAAAGGTTACGATTCCGTTTCGTTTTCCCCCTCATGGAGTTTCTCGTAGAAGTCCGCCCAAATCTCAGCGGCAGTCCGCACTATCTTGGGACAGGGCCGCTTTTTGTAGTACTCGGTCGTACGCGGCTCAGGGTTGGAAGTGACGGGGGTGTCCTTTGCCAGACGGAGCAGGTCGGCGCAGCGAAGGGCTCCGTTGCGGAGCCTGAACTCCTCGGCCAGCCGCTGCACCATGGCGTAGTTGGCGGCTTTGCTCTCGCGGTCCTCCCCTTTCAGGGCACATTTCTCCAGTCCGGCCAACAGGAAGATGCCGCAGGCCGTGCCGCAGGTCTCGCGCATCCGTCCGATGCCTCCGCCAAAAGAGGCGGACATGTGGAGAGCCTGTTCCTCGGTGAAGCCATAGAGGTCGGCAAAAGCCACCACCACGGACTGTGAGCAGTTGTAACCCTCAAGGAAAAGCTTCTCCGCCCTGTCTATTCGTCTATTCAATTCGTCTCGGTTCATAACTATATAATAAACGGGGACTGTCTCCTTGCCACGAAAACAGTCCCGCCATTTTGTTTTATTGTATGGAAGAGGGAGTCTTTACTCTTCCTCGGGTTTCATGTTGGTGTACACGGTCTGCACGTCATCGAACTCTTCGAGACGCTCAACCATCTTGTCCAGCGTTTCCCGTGCATCGGGAGTCACCTCTTTCAGGTCGTTGGGGATATAGGTGAAGTCACCGCCGACCTCCTCGAAGCCACTCTCCTCAAGGTGCTTCTGAATCTGGGCGTAACTCTTCGGGTCACCATAGATGGTAATGATGCCCTGCTCCTCGTCCTCGTCATATTCGTCTTCCACGCCGTAGTCTATCAGGTCGAGAATCAACTCTTCCATGTCGACATTCTCTTTCTTCTTGAAAGTGAAGACGCACTTATGGTCGAACAGGTAGGCCAGCGATCCCATTGTTCCCAGTGTACCTGAGAATTTGTTGAAGACGGAACGCACGTCGGCAACCGTACGCGTGGGGTTGTCGGTCAGTGTGTCCACGAACACGGCGATGCCGTGAGGGCCGTATCCTTCGTATGTCATGCTCTTGTAATCGCTCTGGTCTTTACCCATCGCGTTCTTGATAGCTCTTTCGATATTGTCTTTAGGCATGTTCTCACGCTTGCAAGTAGCGATGACCGAACGCAAAGTCGGGTTATTCTCGGGTTCCGGTCCGCCGGCCTTTACCGCAATCGCTATCTGCTTGCCAAGTCTTGTAAAAGTCTTGGCCATGTGTCCCCACCTTTTTAACTTAGTCGCTTTTCTGTATTCAAACGCTCTTCCCATTGGATTTAATTTTTTATTGTTGTATTAGTTATGAATTATCTGAGTTTGGCCTGTAACTTGGTTTGCAGGTTGTCAATGAGCCGCTGCATAATCTTGTCAATCTGCTTGTCATTGAGGGTTTGGTTTTCGTCCTGCAGGAGGAAGCTGACGGCGTAGCTCTTCTTGCCCGCCTCCAGGTTCTTGCCCTCGTAGACATCGAAGAGTTCCACTTCCTTCAACAGCTTCTTCTCGGTGTCGTAAGC
>CAVFNZ010000174.1:0-2105 GCA_963624095.1 Clostridium sp. CAG:217
AAAGTTACTACTTTATTTTGTGTCATTGACGATTTCCGCAATCATTTTGAGGCAGTGAACTCTGGGAGCCTGCTTTTGGGAGAGGATGGAGAGTGGCCCGTGGGACGGAACAGAAGCCGATGATGTCTTTCCGGTTGTTTGTAAAAGGATGACAAGAAATTCAGTAGTATAACCGGAAAACTGACAAGCGAAATCAGGATATGACAGTCCGTAGCCTCAGCAGGCAACGTAATTACTTGCATGTGCCTTCGTAAGTACTTGCGTGTGCCATCGTAAGTACTTGCGTGAGCCGATGTAAGTACTTGCGTTTTTCGGCTTACGTCCAACGAGTAGAGAAACGGACAACCGAGGAAGTGAAAGTCAGCCAACTGAGGAAACGAAACTTGTCCAACTGAGGAAATAAAATCAGGCCAACTGAGGAAATATGAAAATAATTCCGCATCTTTGCATTTGGAAGTCAGAGAATTGAAAAGATATGGAATATAAACATAGAATAGCGGATCAAATGCTGGCTAAGAAGTTGGCAAACAAAGGGGCGGTACTTATTGAGGGACCCAAGTGGTGCGGCAAGACAACCACAGCCGAGCAACAGGCAAACAGTGTATTGTATATGGACAATCCCGTCTCTCTGGAGACTAACCTGCAAATGGCGGAGATAGACCCGTCGGTCTTGCTGGAAGGCGAGACTCCCCGTCTTGTGGACGAGTGGCAGCTGGCACCCAAACTTTGGGATTCCGTTAGATTCGAAGTGGATCATCGGCATAATGTCGGACAGTTCATATTAACAGGTTCCGCCGTTCCTGCCGACGAGAAAGACATGCACCATTCCGGGACGGGGCGTTTCAGTTGGTTGACAATGCGCCCGATGAGCCTGTATGAGTCCGGGGAGTCCGATGGAAAGGTGAGCTTGGCGCATTTGTTCGAAACACCGGAAAAAATCGTGGCCGCCAATAAGTTGAAACTATATGATATCGCCTACTTGATATGTCGTGGCGGATGGCCTTTTGCTTGTGGTTTACAAGGCGATGCCGCATTGGCGCAGGCGTTCGATTATGTGGATGCCGTTATCAAGAAAGACATCTCACGAGTGGATGGTGTGAATCGTAATTCCACGACAGCTCGATTGTTGTTGCGTTCGTATGCCCGCAATCAGGGTGCACAGGCCACGGTAGGTACAATTGTGGCCGACATGATAACTAATGATGAAAACGAAATAAGCGAGAAGACCGCAGGAAGTTATTTGGAGGCTTTGCGTAAAATCTTCGTCATAGAAGACTCTGAGGCTTGGAATCCCAACCTCCGTTCCAAGACGGCTATCCGTACGGCAAACACCCGCTATTTCGTAGACCCTTCCATCGGTACAGCTGTATTAGGACTTGGTCCCAAAGACCTCATGGCTGACCTCAAGACGTTGGGACTTTTCTTTGAGACCCTTTGTATTAGGGATTTGCGCGTTTTTGCGGATGCTTTGGATGGAGGAGTGTATCATTTCCGGGATAAGAACGGTTTGGAATGTGACGCCGTCGTACATCTGCGAAACGGCAAGTACGGACTTGTAGAGGTGAAGTTGGGCGGTGATAAACTCATTAATGAAGGAGCGGAGAATCTGCTTACCCTGGCGGGAAAGATTAATACTGACAAAATGAATGAGCCCTCTTTTATGATGGTGCTTACAGGTACAGGCGACTTTGCGTATCGTCGTAAAGATGGAGTGTATGTTGTGCCTATTGGGTGTTTGAAGGATTAGGGTTCGACGAGATTCCACGCAACCTCGCCACCATGTCAGACAAGTTGTCCGATACGAGCTTCCGTTTGAGTGCCTTGACAGTCGGAGCCGGTGTAAATTAGTTACAAGAAAAACAAAAAGCAATGTAACTTTCGTTTGTCATGCGGATAATCACTATTTTTGCAATATGAACAACGATATAGAATACGACATAAAGGACAAAATAGAATGGACGGTGGTGTTCCTCGCCGAATTCGGGAAGCGGCATGGGCTGACGCTCAAGCAAGCCTTCAACTATTTGCTACGCTACAAAGGCATCAACTTTGTGGAGCGGCATTATGACTATCTGCATACCCAGTCGTTCGCATCCGTAGTGGAC
>CAVFNZ010000175.1:0-2080 GCA_963624095.1 Clostridium sp. CAG:217
ATAGTATCCCGTGTCAAATCCGAGGATGGCGTACTTGGGATAGGTGTTCATCATCGTCTGGCCGTACCAGTTGTGGAACGAACGCTGGAAATCCGCCATCGCCGTCGAGAGGTTGTTGGCATAGAACGAACCATAGAAATAGGTGTCGAACGCATAGAACTCATTGATGTAGTCGTTCGTGTAGGTCTGCCACTCCGGATAACCGAATAGCCGTATGGGGCACTCCGGCAGTTCCAGCCGCAGTTGCTTCAGGTAGGGAAACAGCCGGTTCAGTGCCAGGCTCGTGCCCGATGTGGGGATGAAGAGGTTGGCGCGGTCCGTCGCCACGATTTCCTTCAGGTTGGGTTCCGCATTGGGGGCCGCCTTGATGGTCTGATAGGAGAGTCCCGCCTGGTCCAATTCCCCTTTCAGTCCTTTGATGAAATCCGCCTTTTCGTTGTTCCCGTCATCGGTGTCCACAAAGAATATCCGTGGGCTGTCCTGCCGGAAAATCCTCAGGAAGTGCTCATACACTTCGGAGTAGAGGTAGGACTGAGGCGTATTTATCTGGTAAATCGACGGCACGTTGTAGACCTCGTTGGTCTTCGAGCTGAACGGGATGACCAACCGGATGTTGTGTTTCTTGGCAAAGTCGCTCGCTTCCGTCACTTGGTTGGCGTGTACGGGGCCGATAATCAGGTGCATCTTCTCCATCTCCGACCTGTTGAGTATCGGTCGGATGGACATGCCCGCACCTTTGGAGTCGTAGGTGTGGACGTTGAACGAGTAGCCCTCTCTCTTCAGGCTGTCCACTGCCATCAGGAATCCCTCGTAATACTCCACCATCCGTTTCTGCTCACTGTTGTTCTGCGCGTCGAGTATGAACGGCAGGATGACCGCCACATTGACGCTGCCCAGTCGGCCGGTGCGTCCGCTCTTCTTAATCTCATCGAAGTACTCGGCGTTGGAGAGCTTGCTGTTCCGCTCCTCGGCGGCCTCTCGCCTCATCTCCTCCTTCACCTGCTCGGGATAGGGTATGCGCAGGTATTTGCCTTTCTTCAGATTCTCGGTCTTCAGTTCCGGATTCTCCGCTATCAACTCCTCTTCAGTGATGTCATACTTTTTACAGATGCTGTAAATGGTCTCTTTCCGCATCACCTTGTGGATGTCCTGACAATCCCATTGCGTAGCGTTTTGTGTCCGTTGCGTCACTTCCGTCTTTGGCGTGGCTACGCTTGTCGGCTGTGCGGCCGTGGCATTGCTGTCCGCTTGCGGAATCACAATCACCTGTCCGGCTTTGAAGTTGTCGGCGGAGAGACCGGGGTTGGCGGTGCAGATAGCTTGCGCTGGCAACCGGTACTGCTTCGACAACCGGTAAAGCGTTTCGCCCGGTTGGATGGTATGGAACTTCGTGGTCGCGCTGTTTCTCGCCTGAGGGATTTTCAGTACGGCACCCGCTTTGATGACCTTCTCGCTTCCGGGGTTCAGGCTGACAATCTCGTCGGTGGTGACACCGTACATCGTGGCGATGGAGTAGAGGCTTTGTCCCTTGGTGATGGTGTGCAGGAAATAGTTTGCCTGCTGTGCATGACCCATGTGGAAAGAAGACAGGAAAAGTCCCGTCAGAAGAATGGCGCGGATTGATTTCATGAGAATCTGTTCTTTTTTTACATTTGAATGCAAAAGTAGTAATTCCGCAAAGATTATTTGACCCTAAGCCCAATTATTTCGGGCGGATGCACTATTTTTGCGTGTTAATTGAGAAAATCTCCGAAGATGGCAGAAGAGTCAAACAAGATAAACGTGTATGGCGCACGCGTGCACAACCTGAAGAATATTGACGTGGAAATACCGCGCGACAGCTTGACGGTGATTACCGGACTCAGCGGCAGCGGCAAGTCCTCGTTGGCTTTCGACACGCTGTTCGCCGAGGGTCAGCGACGTTACATAGAGACCTTTTCGGCCTACGCGCGCAACTTCCTGGGCGGCATGGAACGACCCGATGTGGACAAGATAACCGGACTCAGTCCCGTCATCTCCATCGAACAGAAGACCACCAACAAGAACCCGCGCTCCACCGTGGGCACCACAACCGAAATCT
>CAVFNZ010000176.1:0-2069 GCA_963624095.1 Clostridium sp. CAG:217
ACCTCTTGCGAAAAGGTCGCAAGTGGTGTGGGACACATTATATCTGTTGACTATCGCCAAAGAGGCTCCGTTTCCCATTGCTCAGGAAAACCCATGGCTGCTGAATCCACTTGGGTATAGTTCCCAAATTAGCCGTTCATCAGTTTCTCTACCCATTCATCGAAATGCTTGCATTGGGCGCGAAGTGCATCAATTCCGACGCTTTTTGTAACCTCTTTCCCTGTGGTCGGTTTGTTGTAGTTGTAATGACGCTTCCCGTCTCCTTCTATCGCCTTGATGATGCGCTTGCTTGGAGCCGTTTCCGGACTGTTGTTGATGAGCTCGGGATTCCCCGCTTCCTCCAACTCTTTTCTTAGCTGTTCGCAACGTTTCTCCGAACCCGGATAGCGTTTCGCCAGATACTCGATGCCGCAAAACAGGAGTGCCTCAAACTCGTGCAGTTGAATATAGGGAATGAGCCGCTCGTCATTTATCGCTTCCGCGAAGGCTGTTTCCAGTGCGGCAACCCGTTTGTATGGCTCACCCAAAGCCTTTGCCTCCTCATAGCCCGGGAAATCATCCGGCAGCGCATAGAGGTCGAACATCGTCGTGAAGATATGCCGCTCGTATTCTCCGTCCGGTTTCATTTTCCGCAGCAGTTCAAGGTCTGTCACGGCTTGGTTATAAGCCAGCATTCCGCCACGGGCGTTCTTCTTCTTGTTGGTGGTAATCAGGATGCTCTTCACACCCGTCACACCGTGTGCTTGAAGATAGGGGCGCAGCACCTCCTCCACAAACCCCTGTTCCGTCTGTCCCTCACAAAGGACGTGGACTATCTTCGCTTTCATACCGGCCGCCCTCCTATGATGTTTTTGTCCCAGAGTTCGCTTACCGTGTAGTTCTGAAGCCAAAGATGGTATTCTTCGTCACTGAGGTGAGTGACGGATGTGGCCTGCGTTTCCTTGTTCATCTCCACGACGGAAATGTCGCCTATGTCAAAATGGTCGACCAAGTCCTTGCTCTGCGTGGCTATAATGACTTGCGCATGTATGGACGCGTCCTTTATCATCTCGGCCAGTTGGGTTATGGCATAGGGGTGTAGACCCAGTTCGGGTTCGTCCAATATGATTACGTCTGGCATTGTACGGGATGGCTGCAAAAGCAGGGTGGCCAATGCGATGAAGCGGATGGAACCGTCGGAAAACTGATAGGCGTTGAAGCGGTAGTCCGTAGCGGAATCATCCACCCATCGGAGAGAGACGATGCCGTTGGTCGGCTCCAGATAGAAATCCTGAAACTGCGGAATGACATCGCGGACGTAGTCAACGATTCGGTTGTAGTCATCCTCGTAGTTTTCCCGTAGGAACAGCAGGAAAGAAGGCAGATTGTTCCCGTGCGACTGGAGGTAATCGGCTGTCTCGACGGGACACGCTTGGCGCAGAGGCCCTTCGGCTGACGAATCGTGAAACTGATATACCTTACAACGGGAGAGCATCCGGAAAATCGATTTAGCGACCGGGTCGTCGCTTTCCGCAAGGGCGGATTCCTTAAAGTTGGGTTCCAAGGCTATTTCATAGGGTTTTTCCTCCCCCTTGCGATGCCGTGTAATCCGTTCCTCCGTAATAATCAGCCTGTCGGGTGCGGCATTGGCTAACGAGAAGTCATAGACATCGGCGGAATCTTCACCCGTAAACTTCAGTTCCCCGGATATGAACGGAGTCTTTTTAACGCCATAGTGCAGCAAGGCATGGGAAGTACCCGATATTTCCACGTATTTCCCAAACGACTTGCCCATCATATAGCTCAGCATCTGGAAAAAACTGATGATGTTGCTTTTGCCTGCCCCGTTGGCACCCAACAATATGCTGATGTCACCAAGTTCCAAAGTTACAGGTCTGTCAGAGGCTATGGATTTATAGCCTCTGATGACCGCTTCTTGTAATTTATTCCTTGGGTAAGTATTCGCCATGATATCCGTTTTAGAATTCAACTACAAAGATAACCCAAAACTTCAATACTGGCGAAAGAATGCGCAAATATCCATTCGCGTGGACATGTCATTTATTGTAAGAAGTACGCAAATGTTCCGC